>JBCDBQ010000090.1:0-16574 GCA_039183375.1 Pseudomonadota bacterium | reverse complement strand
GGTGATGTGCCTGCCGACAGGGGTGTCTGTTCGGATGTTGTGGTGCGGAGTTATCGCGCGCTCGGTATCGACTTACAGAAACTGGTGCATGAGGATATGCGCCGGTCGTTTCGCTCCTATCCCAAGCGCTGGGGTCTGAGGCGGCCTGACCGCAATATTGACCATCGCCGCGTTCCCAATCTTCGAACCTATTTCAAGCGCCATGGGAAGGTGATGTTGGTGAGTGCCGATGGCAGTGACTACCAGCCCGGTGATCTTGTGACCTGGGATATCGCGAAATCATTTGATGCGTCTGAGCTGGCTGCACGTCGGGTGTCCAATCGCAAACGGCAGCGGTATGCTCAGACCCCACACATTGGAATCGTGTCAACGAAAATGAGTGCGGATGGCCAGCGACCGCTGATTGTTCACAACATTGGTTGGGGCACGCGGTTAGAAGATATGCTGTTTAGCTTTCGCATCACCGGTCATTACCGGTTCCAACCGGGGATCACGCAGTAGCGTTGCTAGGCGCGCCATCAGCGACCAACATTTCAAACGGCGTCGACGTATCTGAACTGCTTATCCGGATGATGTCCGATGAGATACGACCCGTCTGGTTGTTGATGACAGTTGTGAGTGTTGAGCTCGACTTTGCCGGAGCCCCCTGGGACATCGAGGATGTATTTGGGGTGCATTGTGTCGGGCACAGCTTCGGCGAGCTCCCGCATCAATGACATGCCATCTGCGATGGTTGTGCGAAAGTGTGATGTGCCTGGCGCGAGATCGCCATGATGCAGATAGTAGGGACGTGCGCCAGCTTCACTGTATTTCATCATCAGCGCGGCAATCGTTGAACTGCAGTCATTGATGCCTTTGAGCAAGACTGACTGGCTGAGCAATTCAAAGCCAGCAGACTCAAGAGCCTGGCATGCTTCCATTGCCTGGTCAGTAAATTCATTTGGGTGGTTGGCATGGATTGCAACGCGGACCGCTCGGCCAGGGGCAGATAGTGCCTCGACGAGATTCGTGTCGACCTTTTCTGGCATGACCATCGGAACGCGCGTGTGCCAGCGGATCTTCCTGATGCTGGGGATCGAACTCATCTTTGATGTCAGGTCGGCCAAACGGCGCGGAGACAGAACAAAGGGGTCGCCGCCGGTGAAGATGATTTCGGATATGGCCGGGGTGTTCGCGATGTATGTCAGCGCGGTGTCGATTTCAGAAGCGCTGAGCCCTACTCCTTGTGACGGTCCAACCATTTCGCGGCGAAAGCAAAAGCGGCAATACACTGGGCAAATGTTGACGACTTTTAGCAACGCGCGATCGGGATAACGGTGGACGATACCTTTGACTGGTGAAAATGGCTCATCGCTGATGGGATCCGGGGTCTCAGCGGGATGCGTTACAAGTTCATTCAATGAAGGTACGAACTGTTTCGCGAGGGGATCTGCGGGATCAGCAATATCGATATTTTTCGCAACGGCTGGTGTTATGGCAACGGCGTATTTTGCGGCCAGTTGCTCAATTGCTGCCGGGCTGTCGACACTCAAAAGGCCGGCATCGATAAGCCCAGGAATTGAAGTGATGGTTCGATCGCTCATGGAGAGATAACCGTCGGCCTTTTGCTTGATGGCATTTGGAGCGCCTGTCGGAGGACATACCACAAAGGCTCAAAATTGCGGTAATGGGTTCCATATAACCTGTTCAACGCTTTGTGCACCCGTTGCAAGCATGACCAGCCTGTCAAAGCCCAGCGCGCAACCGGATGCTGCAGGCATCTCTTTAAGCGCCGCAAGGAAGTCGTCGTCGATCGGATAGCGCTCTCCATATATGCGTTGCTTCTCATCCATATCTTCGATGAAGCGTTCGCGCTGGGTATCAGCGTCGGTCAGTTCTCCGAATGCATTGGCGAGCTCGACACCGCAGCAATACAACTCGAAGCGTTCAGCTGTTCGCGGGTCGATCGGACTTGGGCGGGCCAACGCTGCCTCGGTGATCGGGTAACTGTGTAGGACTGTTGGCTGCTCGCGGCCAAGGTTCGGCTCGATCCGTTCGACGACAATACGTGAGAAAATGTCAGACCACGTGTCGTCATCCGCAATGCGAACCCCAGCGCGTTGTGCGGCTTCAGCCAACTGAGTGCGGTTCCCGATGTTTTGGTCGATGGTTGCCAGCAAGTCGATATCGGCGAACCGGCTAAAGGCGTCCGAAACCGAGAGACGATCGAGGGGGGCGATGGGACTGGCACTGGCGTTTGCGTATTGCCAGTCGTAATGACCGGTGATGCCGGCTGCGAGTTGCAGGATTTCAGAGCAATGGTCGATGAGGTTTTCGTACGGTGAGGCTACTTCATACCACTCCAGCATGGTGAATTCTGGATGATGCAACAGACTGCGCTCGCGGTTTCTGAAGACCGGGGCGAAAGTGAAAATTTTGGTTTCCCCGGCTGCTAGCAGCTTCTTGCATGCGAACTCCGGCGACGTGTGAAGATAAAGGGGATGAGCCTCTCCACCAGGAGCGGTGAGTTGGGTGGCGAAAGCATGCAGATGCGTTTCGTTGCCCGGTGAGACCTGCAAGCAGGCTGTTTCGACTTCGATGTACCCGCGGTCGTTGAACCAGTTCCGAATGGTCTGCTTGATCCGATTGCGGGCTAACAGAAACGCTCTACGGTCCTGATGGCGGGCACTATCCCACCATGGTGATTGTGGCGCGCCGCGAGCAGTTCTTTCCATATTGGTGGTCCAGTGATGAGTGCCTTGTGAGTGCCTGAAAGCCGTGCGGGCTTGGCGATCCGGTCTGAACCGAGTACAAGCCCCTCAAACCGAATGCAAATTGCCGGTGTTCAGCTGTCGCAGCCGCCCGGCCTAAAGAACTGACTATCAAGTTGGAGGCTGACCCATGGCGAAGGCCATCGCAAGTTCAATCCGTAAGGGCAATGTGCTGGAAATCGACGGCAAGCTGTGTGCCGTTCTCAAGGCGGAAAACATTCATCCCGGCAAGGGCACGCCGGTGACGCATTTGGAAATGCGCAGGATCTCAGATGGCGTGAAGGTCACCGAGCGCTACCGGACAACTGAGCAGGTTGAGCGGGCTTTCATGGAAGAGCGCGACCTGCAATATATTTACGAAGACGATACCGGTTACGTCTTCATGGACATGAACACGTACGATCAGATTGCGGTTCCAGCGGACATTGTCGGCGATCAATCGGTTTATCTACAACCTGAGATGATGTGTATCGTGATGCTGCACGAGAACATTCCGGTTTCACTCCAGTTGCCACAGCGGGTAACTGTCGAGATTGTTGAAGCCGATCCAGTCGTAAAAGGGCAGACGGCATCATCGTCCTATAAGCCTGCTGTGGCTGACAATGGTCTGCGCGTGATGGTGCCTCCACATATTTCCGCAGGCACGCGGGTTGTTATCATGACGGAAGATGGTTCCTACGTGGAGCGCGCCAAGGACTGATAGCTCTGATTATCTGCGAGCCGGGACGTCAGGTGGAGGGGCCGCATGAAAGTTACAGCCATTGAGACAGTGCGGTGTGAGGAATTCCCAAATCTGCTCTGGGTACAGGTTCACACGGACGAGGGGCTGACGGGGCTCGGCGAGACGTTCTATGGCCCCGCTTCAGCGGAAGCGCATATCCATCAGATGATTGCGCCCAATTTGATTGGCCAGGACCCCCGCAACATCGAGCGATTGCAATCCGAGTTGATTGGTTATGTCGGCTTTGTCGGCTCCAGTGCCGAGATGCGTGGAGCCTCTGCAATTGATATCGCGTTATGGGACATCTTCGGCCAAAGTGTCGGCCTGCCACTCTGTGACCTTCTCGGTGGTCGGGTGCGGGAGCGCATTAAGGTCTATAATACCTGTGCCGGTTATTCCTATGTCCAAACTAAGGTCACGCAAGGAACCGACAACTTCGGGCTTGATGCCGTAACGGGAGACTATGAGGATCTCGATGCCTTCCTCAACCGCGCTGATGAATTGGCGCAGTCCCTGCTTGAGATGGACATCACGGCAATGAAGATCTGGCCGTTTGACTATGCGGCGGAGGCCACGCATGGCCAGTGGATTGGCGCTGATGATTTGAAGCGCGGCTTGGAACCTTTCGAGAAGATCCGTGATGCTGTTGGCGACCGCATGGAGATCGCGGCCGAGCTGCATTCGTTATGGTCGCGACCGATGGCTGTGAAGATTGCCAATGCTCTCGAGGACATCGCCCCGATGTGGGTTGAAGATCCGGTGTTTATGGATCACCTGGGTTCGATTGGTGATGTCGCTGCTGCAACGAGCTGTCCAATTGCTGTCGGTGAAACACGGGGTGGCCGTGCTGATTTCCGCCAATTACTGGAGCTTGAAGCGTTGTCCATGGTGATCATGGACCTGTCCTGGTGTGGCGGCATTAGTGAGGCGCGCAAAGTGGGGCAGATGGCGGAGACGTACCATGTTCCCGTGGCATTCCACGACTGTACCGGCCCGGTAGTGCTGACGGCCTCAACGCATCTCGCGCTTAATGCGCGCAATTGCTGGCTGCAGGAGATGGTTCGCGCATTCTACTACGGTTGGTATGGACGGTTCGTAACCGAGCTGCCTGCTATCGAGAAGGGCGAGATCACCGTTCCAGCGGGTCCGGGCTTGGGAACGGCACTGCAGCCTGATGTTGTCAGCCGGGCCGATGTCACACTGCAGCGGACGACGGCTACCGACGTGTAAGCTGCGGGCAATAGCTGATCTCGCAATCTATCTGCTCTTTTGTATTATGTATTGATAAGTGCGCTCGAAGAATCCGAGCGGAGTTACATAAATTTTTCAGGTGCTTGCGCGTTTTACTAGGCTTCTTCTTGATCATCCGCGCTGATAGTTGCAAGCTACAGTCTGTGGACTGCCGTTAAGGCCGTCCCAGATAAAAAAAAAGAGGTAACGCCATAATGAATACGAACACACTCGTCACCGCGTGTGCGGTGTTGCTTGTGGGTGGGGGAACAGCTCTCGCACAAGACAAATGGTATCCATCGCCATACGGCAAAGATGATCAAGCAGGTCGCTCTAACCTGATGACTCCAGCCCTGGTGAAAAAGGCCATGGGTTTCATCAAGCAGGGTAAGACGATTTCGCTGGCACGGACTTATAGCGGCAAGATGCCTTTGTTCGGTCACCGCGTGTTTGCAGTTCGCGGAACGAATGGTCTATCGGGCGGGCCGCTTGGCGACAACAAGGTCATCTGGATGGACGATACGCTGACCGCGGAAATTGGTCAGGTCGGTACTCAGTTCGACGGCCTTGGCCACATCGGGATTGGCGACAAGTTTTACAATGGCATTCCCGGCAAGGATGTCTTCGGTCCAACGGGTATGAAGAAGCTTGGTATGGAGCATGTGAAACCGTTCTTCACCAAGGGCGTGCTCATCGACATGGTTGCCTATAAGGGCAAGCCGATGGATGGCGGTCAGGAAATTACGGTTGCCGATATGGAAGGTGCTCTCAAGAAGCAGGGCATGAGTGCGGATTCGATCGGCGAAGGTGACGTGGTTATGTTCCATACCGGCTGGGTTCGGTATTGGATCAAAGACAACAAAACCTACAATGGCGCGGTTCCGGGTATCGGTATCGAGGCCGGTCGTTGGTTAGCCAAGAAGGGCGTTGTGGTTGTTGGCTCTGATACCTGGCCTCTTGAGGTTGTGCCGAACCCGAACCCCAAGATGGCCTTTCCTGTGCATCAGATCCTGCTGACACAGAACGGCGTTTTCATCCATGAGAATGCCGCTACAGAGCGGCTTGCGGCTGCCAAGGTCTACGAATTTGCGTACATCTTCAATCCGCTAGCGGTCAAAGGTGGTACCGGCTCACCGGGCAACGCGCTCGCAGCTTACTAGGCCGGACGCATATTGTGGGAGGGGCAGCTTGAGTGCCTCTCTGACAGTGAAACTGGCTATTATTCAGGTTGAATTGGCGCGGGGTTGACTGCCCTGCGCCATTTTTCCATTGGCAACAGACGAGTTTATTCGCTAGGGCTGGTCGCCACAGATTTTCCAGCACAAACCAAGGCTTAGGGAAGGGGAGACGACCCATGCGTGTTTATTATGATCGCGACGCGGATATCAATCTGATCAAGGACAAGACGGTTGTGATCGTCGGGTACGGCAGCCAGGGGCACGCCCATGCGTTGAACCTGCGCGATTCAGGCTGCAAGAACGTGGTTATTGCCCTCCGTCCCGGCTCTGCATCCGCCAAAAAAGCGGAAGCTGATGGTTTGCCCGTGAAGTCGGTTGCTGAGGCCTCGGCTGAAGCAGACGTCATCATGATGTGTGCGCCTGATGAAATCCAGGCAGACATCTGGAATGACCATATCGCAGCCAACATCAAAGACGGTGCTGCTATCGCCTTTGCGCACGGTCTCAACGTTCACTTCAGTCTGATTGAGCCACGCGATACAATCGACGTGATCATGGTCGCCCCAAAGGGCCCGGGCCATACTGTGCGCTCTGAGTATGCACGTGGCGGTGGTGTCCCCTGCTTGATCGCTATCGATCGGGATGCATCAGGCAATGCCCACGATGTTGCTTTGTCTTACGCGTGTGCGATCGGCGGCGGCCGTTCCGGCGTGATCGAGACGACATTCAAGGAAGAGTGTGAGACAGACTTGTTCGGCGAGCAGGTTGTCCTCTGCGGTGGCTTGGTCGAGCTGATCCGCGCTGGTTACGAGACACTCACGGAAGCGGGCTACGCGCCGGAAATGGCGTATTTCGAGTGCCTGCACGAAGTCAAGCTAATCGTTGACCTGATCTACGAAGGCGGCATTGCCAACATGAACTACTCAATTTCGAACACGGCCGAGTTCGGTGAGTATGCTTCGGGTCCTCGGATTATCACCGATGAAACACGCGCTGAGATGCGCCGTGTCTTGCACGATATTCAATCTGGCGTCTTCACTTCTGAGTGGATGCGCGAGTGCAAGAGTGGCCAGGCCAAGTTCAAAGCGACCCGCCGTATGAACGACGCGCACCCGATCGAAGAGATCGGCGCCAAATTGCGTGGCATGATGCCGTGGATTACGGAGAATGCGCTGGTTGATAAGTCCAAAAACTAGCGGACTAACGTCCAGCTGGTGCGTCGACCAGATCGAAATTCGGTTTGGTCGGCAATAACTCGATTGCTACGGCTTTTGCTGTTGGAAACGAGAAGTCGGACGGCAAAGTTGCGGGGAGACTCCGCCGTCCGACAAGCGGGCATCCGAGTGAGGGGAACGCCCGTGACTGTGCGTTTAACGCATCTGTCAAATGACTTTCGCAGATAGCAATCCGATTGTGTGCAGACTGTGACGCAATCTTAAAATTGTTAAGTTGCTAGAAGTTATAATCTCTTAGTTCAGAATTATTCATAAGTATGCGCTTGGTGTGTGTGAATGCTGGCTCGGCAGAGCAACTGATCTATTTATGCCAAGTGAAACTTAGCTGTGAGCGAACTTCAACGGTGATACGGTAATGGCCGAAGCGAGGCGGCGCCTGAAGAGCGGCGAGAGCATCTTCTTTGATAGATGTGTGCTGCGGGTTAGTCGCGGAAGCTGGCCGTTTGCAGATGCTCATCGTGATCAAGTTGAGCGGTACTGGTCCGATGCCTTGGCTCGCAATCCGCATATCTTCAATGGAGTGATTTACCCGTTGCTCGATCATGGTATCGATGACGATGGGTTCTACGGTGACTATGCCCGGAGCGATTTCGCGAGCTATCTCTATTGGCGTGAGAATGGGTTTTGCGATCCGCCGACCTGCGATGGGTTTGCTTCAGTGATGCTCGTGAGTTCTCACGGTCGCTATCTGATGACTAAGGCTGCGCCTTATACGCTCAATGCTGGTCTTTGGGTGCCGGCTGGCGGCATGGTTGATCAAAGAGATGTCGATGCTGACGGTATGATCGATGTATGGCGCTATGGACTGCGCGAACTTGCCGAAGAAACCGGACTGACAGATGCTGATCTGCTTCGGCAGCCTGGTTTGCAGATTGCAAGGGATGGCGCGCTGATCGTATACGGCTTGTTCTGCCGCGCAAGAGAGACTGAGGAGGCCATCATCCAGCGCTTCCGAGACCATAATGAAAGTCTAATTGAGACGCCCGAGTTAGACGAGGTGAAATGGTTTTCTGCAAAGGAGATTCTTGCCGGAGATCTGGTGCCTCGATTTGTTCGGCTTCTGCTCCAGGCAAGCCCGGTTGGTGTAGATAGATAATGCTTGGGTTGAGCTTCCGGTTAGGCTACGTACGGCCGTGACTTGTGGCGCGTCCGAAGTCTATTCACAGAACTGTTGGAGTGTCGGATGGAGCTCGAATTCTATACGCTGGATGTCTTCACCGACAAAAGATTTGCGGGCAATCCATTGGCGGTCGTCCTCAATGCAGATGCGTTGAGCTCCGAGCAGATGCAGGTTGTGGCACGGGAATTCAATCTGTCGGAAACGGTTTTCGTTCTGAAGCCGGAGAACCCGGCTCACTCGGCGCGCATTCGCATATTTACGCCGGCCGCAGAGATGCCGTTTGCGGGACATCCGACCGTTGGTACAGCAGCACTGCTGGCAGAGCTGCGTGCCGAAGAAGTTGGCGGCAGCAGTTCGGCATTGGTCGCGCTGGAAGAAGAGATCGGATTGGTTCGTGTTGGCGTCAGAATGCAAGCGGATGGTGCAACGTTTGCAGAGTTTGATGCTCCAAAGATCCCGGAAGAAATTGGAAGTGTTGCATCACGAGATGATTTAGCAGCCGGCCTTGGATTGATGCCCGGTGAAATTGGTTTCGCCAACCATCGTCCAACCTGCTTCAGTTCTGGCCCAAGATTCACTTTTGTGCCGGTTAGTTCGATCGACGCCGTCGGCCGGGCTGCACCGAATTTGGTCCATTGGAACAATGCATTCGGCGGTGAAGGTGGCGGGGCAGCTTTTCTTTACTGCGCCGAAACCGTTCATACGTCATGTGATTATCATGCACGGATGTTTGCACCGACGCTGGGTGTACCGGAAGACCCGGCCACAGGATCAGCGGCGGTCGGTTTCGCCGGGGTTATCGCGAAGTTTGATGATCCGCCAAATGGAATGCATAAGAAGCAACTGGAGCAAGGTCTGGAAATGGGCCGGCCGAGCTTTATCGCATTGTCGGTCGAGATGCGCGGAGGCGAGCTCAGCAATGTGCGAATTGGTGGTTCGTCCATCCGCGTCAGTCACGGTCAGCTCGATATTTGATCGATGCTACCTGGTGCCTTCGCGGCAGCGATCTAGGCGGTAGATGCAACTTAAGGCTCTTTCAGATTGCAGCTGACAGTTCGCTGCTCAACTTTGCCACGCTGCTCAAATCCCGTCCTTTGTCATGCTGGGCTGCCGACAAGGCGCGAAATTCATAACTGTTTTGCTTGGTTAACACTGTTAAAAGTGTTTCGGGTTTATTAACAGTTGGGGGCGCCCTCACGTGGTTTGTTGGCTGACGCCAATTATCCATCCAGCTTGCGGGAAGATGAAAAGTGCAATGAGACAGGCTAAGACACAGAGCGGCAGTTTCAGGGACTGCCGGAGTGGCAGTTTAATAGGATAACTCACAAATGCTGTCTGGTGTCGGCAGGGCATTTTCCGATGACATAGCGATTGATCTGGGTACCGCGAATACCCTGATCCATGTCGTCGATAAGGGCGTTGTCATCGACGAACCGTCCGTTGTCGCAATCCGCAATCGGAACGGGATGCGGGAGGTGCTGGCTGTCGGCCAGCAAGCCAAGCTGATGCTCGGTCGGACGCCTGAAACGATTGAGACGATCAGGCCACTGCGTGACGGTGTGATTGCCGATTTTATCGCAACCGAAGAGATGCTTCGTCAGTTCATCAAGAAAACGAAGTCCATGCTCGGCTTCCGACGTCCGAGAATTCTAATTTGTGTTCCAGCCGGCGCCACTCCTGTTGAGCGACGAGCCGTGTACGAAACGGCTTTGTCGGCCGGCGCGCGCCGCGTTTACATGGTGGAAGAGCCGGTGGCGGCCTCGATTGGGGCTGGTTTGCCGATCAATGACCCGTTCGGCCTGATGGTTGTTGATATCGGTGGGGGAACAACTGACATCGCTGTTCTGTCTCTTGGCGGCGTTGTGCAGGCGCGATCCTTGCGTTGCGCTGGAAACTCAATGGATGAGGCTATTATCCGTTTTGTTCGGCGAAATCATCAGCTGTTAATCGGTGAGGCCAACGCAGAACGGATTAAGATTGAAGCCGGCACCGCCTCCCAGAGCGATGCAAGCCACGCGACTGAGATACACATCCGCGGGCGTGATCTGCGTCAGGGACGCCCCAAGAGTATCGTATTGAATCCGGGTGATATAGCGGGAGCTTTGGAAGGTCCGATCGAGGAAATGACGGAGTTTGTTCAGCGTTCGCTTGAGGATCTCCCGCCGGAGATTGCCAGCGATATCTGCGATCGGGGTATCCATTTAACGGGCGGGGGAGCGCTGCTTAACAAGCTTGATGTCGAACTGGAACGACGGATCGGTGTTAAGTTTTTGGTCCCTGAAAACCCAACGCATTGTGTTGTGAAAGGAACAGCTGTTATTTTGGAAGAGCTAGGAACTCATGATCATTTACTGATCAAACCGTAAGAAATTGCTGATATATTCTATTTTGGCGATTGTTGCTTGATGGTCGCATAATTCGCTTGATTTGGGATGTAATCTACGCAGATGCCGGTTTTGCGTGACGATCCGTTTGCTCGTGGTCAACGCCGCCGACGCCGCTATGCGGTGAGCGGCTGGCATTGTGCGTTGATCTTCGTTGCTGTTGCTCTGTTAACATTAACACGCCTGGAACACTCATCCGTTCTCCAAATGCAAGCACAGCTGCGAGACTGGCTTGCCGGCCCGATCGGCGAAGTCCGTTTGCAACTCGGATCCGTAACGCGCTTTTGGCAACGGGTCGGTCATGTTTTTTCAGATAGCGATGCAGAATTGCAGGGGCTGCGTGCTGAGAACCGAGAACTTGCCAAGTGGAAGTCGCGCGCAAAGGTTCTTGAGCGCCGGTTGGCTGATGTGTCGTTGTTGGTCGGGCAGAGGCGTGACGGCCAGCAACATGACCGCGTGATTGCTCGCGTTGCAGCCGGTACCCATGGGCGGCTCAGTCGGTCACTGTTGCTGCAGACTGGTCGTTCCAATGGCATTCAGGACGGGTTTCCTGCTTTTGGTCGTTATGGCCTGATTGGTCGTACGTTCGAGACGACCGATCGAAGTTCTCGGGTTCTTTTGCTGAGCGATGTGAATAGTCGTGTGCCGGTCCTGGTGGGAGGCAATCGCGTGCGCGCGGTTTCACTGGGAGATGGCGGTGAAGCCGCCCGGCTAGGCTACATTGAGAAGCAAGGGGCCATTTCCGTTGGCGACAAGGTGATCACCTCTGGCGCGGCCGGGGTCTTTCCGGCTGGGTTGACTGTCGGAACAGTAGTCTTTCAGAGCGGGCAGTTCCGTATTGCTTTGGAAGGGCGCAATTACCCCGAACTCTATGTGGAACTGTGGATGTATGTCGGTCCCGGTAGCAAGCTGACCGGTTTCATGGCGGCCCGAGCTTTCGAGCGGCAGTTGCAACAGAAAGTCCAGCGTCCCGCCGATAGCAAGAAAACGCGCCAGCTTGGTGCCAGGTCTTTGCCTGACAGGGAGCGCGTCGAATGATCTGGCTGTGGCAAGCGCTCTCGGTTCCGTTGATTCTCGTTTTTGTTGTCTTGTCCAGTGTGCAGTTTGGCTTGCCGGGTCTTGCGAGTGAATTTGGCCAACTGGTCTGCATACTCATGCCGCTGCTTGGTATGACGCTGATCTGCATGCGTGTTCCAGGTGCATTGCCATCAGTCGCTGTGTTCCTGTTCGGTTTGATTTTGGATCTCTCCTCCCAGGAACCGCTCGGTTATTGGCCGTTGATTTTTTTGATTGGGACGGCGCTGGCGAAATTGCATCCTCGCGGAACGGGCGAGCAACTCTCTCTGCGACTTGCGTGGCTGGCCCTGGTTGCAGTTGGGTTGCTGTGCAGTTTTGTGATTGTTGAGAGTGTCTACTTCTTGCAGATGCCGGAATTCGGCGGCTTCGTGGGTGCTATGTCGATTTTCTTGGTCTTAGGTTGGGCACTTGAGCTGCTGTTCGCGGTCTTTGGTATGGTGCGCCTGCAGGTGCCGGAGAATGGCAAGCTCGAACGGGGTGAGACCTAACCGTGTTCACACCCAGGGATGATGACGATCGGACCGATTTTACGCGCCGAAGTGTTCTGTTTGGTGGCGCTCAAGCGATCGCCTTTGGCGTTCTTGGCGCGCGTCTCTACGAACTGCAGGTGATGCAGGGTGATGTTTATCGTCCACTTGCGGACAAGAATAGATTGTCCCGGTATGCGCTGGAACCGATGCGCGGAAAAATCCTAGACCGGCACGGTGTTGTTCTAGCCGATACAGTCGAGTCCTTTCGTTGCTATCTAACCCCGGCGCTTGCGGGCGATGTAGGCAAGGTTCTCGAAGCCCTGTCTCCACTCATCAAACTTGATGAGCAGGCATTGCGAAAGCTTGCTGTTCGTGTGCAGCGCTCCCCCAAAAACCTGCCCGTTGTCGTGGCAGATGATCTGAACTGGGAGCAGACAGCCAAGATTGGTGTCCATGCACCTTATCTGCCAGGTGTGCAGGTCGAGCCGGTTGGACGCAGGATCTACAATGGCGGTAGCACCATGGGCCATATCGTTGGTTATGTCGGTGCGGTCGAACGGTTTGCACTGGATGATCAGCCAGAGCTCCGCTTGCCGGGTATCCGGATTGGCAAGACAGGTGTGGAGCGCGGGATGGACAATGTCTTGCGCGGTCGGGCTGGGGCAGTTGAACAGGAAGTCGACGCTCGTGGTCGCGTGGTTCGACAGTTGTCGCGCCGGGAAGCTGTCTCGGGGAAAGATGTTCAACTGACAATCGATCGGATGATGCAGGCACGCGTGCATTCTCGATTGGCAGAGTATCGCCGGGCATCATCGGCAGTCATCGATACAGACTCTGGTGAGATCATCGCGCTTGCTTCTTCGCCAGGCTACAATCCCACTGGATTAACTGAGGGCATCTCAGCGAAAAGTTGGCGACGGCTGCAGCGTTCCTCGGATCACCCGATGCTCAATCGCGCGATACAAGGTCTTTATCCACCTGGCTCAACGTTCAAGATGGTGACAGCACTGGCCGCACTTGAAGCAGGCGTTATCACGCCTGGCGATAAGATTAATTGTCGTGGCTCCGTTTCAATTGGCCGTCATAAATTTCGGTGCTGGAACCGTGGAGGTCATGGGCCATGCAATTTGCATCGTGCGCTCAAAGAGAGCTGTGATGTTTATTTTTACGAGATTGCGCGCATGACGGGGATGGACCGCATCGCTCGCATGGGTGAGCGCCTCGGGCTTGGCCAGGTCTTTGATATTGGCTTGAGCGCCCAGGAGAAGGGGTTGTTGCCAAGTCCCGACTGGAAACGCGCTACATACGGTTCGGGTTGGTACACGGGTGAGACGCTGCTTGCTGGCATCGGGCAAGGTTACGTTCTGACTACGCCGCTTCAACTTGCGGTAATGACTGCAAGGCTTGCAACCGGTCGCTCGATCGTTCCGCAGCTGGCATTTGAGAATGGCGAAGAACGAAACCGTAAGTTTGAACAATTGGATGTTGCTGGCAGCACTCTTCGCAGGATCCGGCGGGCGATGCTCTCTGTCGTATCAGAACGTGCAGGGACAGGGCGGCGTGCGGATCTGGGCAATGGTCGGTTTGTGCTGTCCGGTAAAACAGGCACCTCACAGGTGACACGGCTGTCGTCGCGCGTGTCGACCAATCAGTTGCCCTGGCGGTTGCGCGATCATGCGCTTTTCGTTGGATATGTCTATGACAAGTTTTTGGACAAACCAGCGTTTGCGGTTGCCACAATCATTGAGCACGGCGGCAGTGGTGGTAAGGCCGCGGCACCGCTCACGCGACGAATTGCGATGGATGTCATCGCACATCGGTTGGGATACGACGATGACCAGTTTCTCGGTTTTGATGCGGCCGGTTCCTTGAACAGTCAGCGTTGAACGGGGGGCGCTTGAGCAAAGAGATCATATACGGCGAAGATCTTAATCTGAGCATCGGTCAGAAGCTGTTGAGACTGCATTGGCCGGTTATCATTGTTGTCTGTGCGCTGGCAGGTATTGGTGTTGCGGCGCTCTATTCCGTTGCAGATGGTTCTCTCCAACCTTGGGGAGACCGGCATATTGGTCGCTTCGTTGCCTTGCTGGGTGCGGTGCTGATCATCGCGGTTGTTCCACGCGAAGTTTGGCTCGGAATGGCCTATCCGGCCTATTTTGTTTCGCTACTTTTATTGATTGCGGTTTTGTTTGTTGGAGCGGAAGCCGGTGGCGCCAGGCGTTGGCTGACGATGGGTGGGGTGTCGCTACAGCCATCGGAGTTTATGAAGATTACGTTGGTCCTAGCGCTCGCACGCTATTACCAGTGGCTGCCCAAGCGCTCGGTTTCGCATCCGCTCGCTCTGTTAGCCCCGGCATTGCTCATTGGTGCGCCTGTGGCCGTCACACTGCTGCAGCCGGATCTGGGTACGGCCATGATATTTGGCTTGGTCGGTGCGGGCATACTATTCCTGGCTGGGGTCAGTATATTCTATTATCTCGCAGGTATCGGAGCCGTTGCGCTTTTGTTTCCGTACATTTGGGCGGGACTGCACGACTATCAGCGCAAACGGATTGAGGTTTTTCTCAATCCCGAAGCTGATCCGCTGGGCGCCGGTTATCATATTGCGCAATCCAAAATCGCGCTGGGAGCTGGAGGCTTGAGTGGCCGGGGTTTCTTGCAGGGTACGCAGGCTCAGCTCGATTTTCTGCCCGAGAAGCACACTGATTTTATCTTTACGACCATCGCCGAGGAGTGGGGGTTTATCGGTTCGGCGGTCGTTCTGGCGCTGTTTGCGATCCTTGTTGTTTTGTTGATCGTGATGGCGATCCGGTGCGTCAGTCAGTTTGCCCGTTTGACGATTATGGGTACGGCTTTGATCGTTTTCTTCTATGTGTTCATCAATATCGCAATGGTCACAGGGATCGTGCCTGTCGTTGGTGTGCCGCTGCCACTCGTGTCCTACGGAGGTACGGCTATGACCACCATCATGATTGGAATCGGATTGGCGATGTCGGCCTACGTTCAACGCGGTCAGGTTATGAACCGACGTCGATTGGGTGCGCTATGGTAGTGTGAGCGGCGTTCATTATTTGGAGATTATTCGATCTGCAGCTCACCAATCACTTTAATCCCGAAAACTCTTCCCGTGACATTGTAGATTGCTCGACGTGGATCTCGACCTACGTGTTGTTGTTGCATAGTCATTTGAATCACTGGCTTTTCCTATATTGAGGAAATTATCTTCGAACCACGGACGTATTCCGTCTTACTGTTGCCAATTGCACCATTGATATCGGTGTATTGTCCTGAAAACCGTTGTCTTGTGAGGGAGTTGAGGCAGCCGTTTAAGTTCGGTTAACCTGGTTCAGCGAGGTTGGGGGTGCGCACTTTGGGTAGGGATGTAGATGGCTAGGGCTCGTTCCCTGACGATCGGAATTGTGTATGGGTTGGCCTTGTTGCCAGTCTGTATTCTTTTGACGTCCCAATCGGCAATATCGAATACACGAGATCTGACTACAGGTGAGATCCGAAGAACGATTACCGGTGCAGTTATCCATATGCATACGCCGCTCGGGACAGTCGTTCCCGTGACTTATGCTGCTGATGGGACATTACGTGGTCAGGCGGGGGCAGTTGCTTTCTTTTTGGGGTCTGCAACCGATACTGGCAAATGGTGGGTTAAAGACCGGCAGCTCTGTCAGAAGTGGAGTGTTTGGTTTCGCGCCAAGACCCGCTGTATTCGTGTGAAGCGTGTTGGCCGGAAGTTCTATTGGCGCGATGGGAAAGGTGAGAGCGGAACGGCAACGATTGTCTCGCAACCAAATCAGAAAACTTTAGTTGCGAAGAAGCAGCTCAAAAAGCCGGTCCAGCGGCCGCGCGTTGCCAAACTCAACAAGCAATCCCGCCCAAGCAGAAACGCCTTTTCCGGTCATCGCAAGGTAATACCCAAGGGAGCGGCAGCGGCACCGATCAGCGTGCCGAAGCCTCGCATCGCGTCTCGTCCAAAGCAGGCGGTTAGGGACAACCAATCGGCTGCTCAACGCCGGCCAGTGCAGCAGGCTCCGGACCGGTCGCAAACGCAGGCGCAAATTAGCCCTGAACCGTTCCGGCAGAGGCATCAACGACGATTTCGTGTTGTTGGTGTCACGGCCAATGACGTCTTGAATGTGCGGGTTCGGCCGAATGCTGAGGCTGATGTCATGGCCGGTATCCCGGCGCAAGCGCGAGGTGTCGACCTCGTCGGGCCCTGCGTCGGAGAATGGTGCCGCGTACGTTTCGAAGATCAGCTTGGATGGGTTCACAGCGCATACATGGAGCTTGAGGACCCGCCGGCAGCTAATCGGACAAGCGGGGAGGTCAATGGATTTCGGGTGGTCGGAGTTCGCGCTGATGATCGTCTCAACATTCGGATTGCACCGTCCTCAGAG
>JBCDBQ010000089.1:0-16588 GCA_039183375.1 Pseudomonadota bacterium | reverse complement strand
TTCCGCAACAAGCGACACTGCTCGGTATGGCATTGATTGTCTCAAGCGGCCTCTACTACGGCTATCGTGAGCTCAAGAACGCCGACACTTCGGATGATAGATCGGCCGTTGCCGAAGCGGCCTTCGTCCCGAACAACCCTATGCCGTCGATGGCGCCACTGGAGGAGTTCTCTGATGAGCCATCATCGGCTGAGACAGCTCAGCGCTGGCAATAGGTCGGGTTGAGGCACGCGAGACAGTTGCGTGCCTCCTGGGCAGCGTGGCTTGGCGGAGACTGAGCTTTGGCTTAAGACTTGGAATCCCGTGTCTTCCAGCAGGGCCGGAGATAGCCATGAAGTGTTTGCGCATCTACGCCACAGAAGACGGCGAATCCCATTTTGATGAAGTGGACATCAAGACGGTGCCCGTAAAGGTCCACCCTGATGCCGTGTCATTTGAAATGTCCGAAAAATATGACGCAACGGGCATTCGGTTGACACACATTCCCGCAGGCGCACGGGAAGTGAAATGGCACACGGTGCCCGACAGAGTTCTCACGGTCCGGCTTGGCGGTGCCGCTGAATACGAAACCAGCGACGGCGAAAAGAGAACAGTCCCAGCTGGCGGCTTTATCTTGTTTGAGGACACCCACGGCAAGGGACACAAAACACTCCATTCCTCACACGAACAGACGGTGATGTGGATCAACCTCCCAAACGGCCTTGGGCGCCCTGATCAGCACTAGGTAGCACGGCGCATCAGGTGACGATTTCCATGGGCGCGTTTGTTGCGGCTGCGCGTTCGTTCGGTTCTCCAATGGCACCCTGTGTTTCAACCTGAGTTTCAGAATTGCATAACAGGCGGCCCAACAATGGCATGCGCAAACACGCGGCTTGACTCATTAGATTCCTTATCGTAGTCATTTTGCATGCAAATTGTTGACAATATTGAATTGAACCCTGTTGGCAGTCAGCTGCTCGCTGATCTCATTACCTGCACGTTGCCACCGGGCAGCCAGATCCGTGAGACACCGACAGCCGAGCGTTATGAGACGAGCCGCACGAAAGTGCGTGAAGCACTTGTCGTTCTCGCTGGCAGAGGCTTCGTACAGCTTGAGAAAAACAAGGGTGCTGTTGCCACCCCGATCGATGCAGCAACCGTGTTTTCCATTTTCGAAGCGCGGATATCAGCCGAGAAGACGGCGGCAGCACTGGCTGCTGTGCGTGCGAATCAGGATGATAAGGAAACACTGAAGGCCTATCTGGAAGAGCTTCGTGACGCCCGGGCCGCCAACGATGAAGATACGTTCTTTGCTATCGATCGATCCGTCCATGACGCGATCGCAACGATGTCCCGCAATCCATTCATCGTGACTCAAGTCAACAACATGCGGGCACACACGATGCGATGTTGGCACTTTTATCGTGAGCTCGGCTTGACGGAGAATCCTGATTTTGCCGGTGTCAACGCAATCATAAAGGCCGTCTTAGCTGGTGACCCAAAGAAGTCCGCAGGCCACATGCACACACACCTCGCCAAGAACCTTCAAGAGTATAATGACATGCTCGCACAGCAGTTTCAGGCACTGAATTGGGTTTGACGCAGACAGATACCCAAAGGTGTCGAACCAAACCTTGGCGGCAGCAAACCCCTCTTGCCGCAGAGACAATCCAGCCGATCCCTTGAACACGGAGGCACTGACGAATGATAATACGAAGAATGAATATGATCAGTGCCGCGGTATCAGTGCTTGCAGGCTTGTCGGTCTTGTCCGCAAGTATGCCTGCACTCGCTGCCGGCAACGCTGCACAAAAGCAGTGGCCATCACAATCCTATCCTAAGCAACCGATCGAAGTCCGCATGTGCTCGTGCCGCTATGCAGGAAACAGCATCCCAATCGGAAAGACGATCTGCATGAACTTCCAAGGACGCAGCGTGCTCGCCAAATGTGACTCGGTGGTCAATTCACCGTCGTGGTCCATTTCAGCGAAAGAATGTCCACCATCCTGACAACAATGGGATGCCACAAGCTGTGCCCAGCCGGTTCAGCCGTCCGTCGCTCCCATAAACGTACCCTCCGGTAGCAGGAGAGCATAATGTCTAGAGCAAGCACCGCCAGTTTCATTGCAAGCGCAGTTGTCTTTGCTGCGTCGGGCGCGCTGCCGGCAACAGCCAGTGTCATAGAAACGGAGCAATGCTACGGCATTTCGTTAGCCGGAAAGAACGACTGCAAGGCAGGGCCAGGCACAACCTGTGCCGGTTCGTCAAAGGTCGACTTTCAAGGCAACGCCTGGACCTTGGTACCCAAAGGGACCTGTGAGAACCTCGCTTGGGATAAAATCCTACCGCAGGGTCGAAAGGGCAGCCTGACCGAACTGAAGCGCGATCTTCCTTGAGGAGCGGCCACAGTTCGCTCTTCAAATAGACAGCACGACCGATCCAATTCGTTAACGCCGAAGCATTGGTAATCCCCCATTACCGGCGTGTTTGTGGTCGCCTAAGCGTCGAAACCCTGTTGGAGGTTAAGCTCAGAAAGGTTTTATTAACTCCTTCAGGCCAGCCTTGAGCATAAGGTTACATTGATTCGATCAGCGTATTTTAGTCCGTTAGACCTGCATGCCTCGGGAGAAAGCCAAAACCATGCAAAAAGAGATTGAAATGCTGATGATGGCTATACACCAAGAGCAGACACGGGAGAAAAAGCTGCTTGATGGTGTTCTCGAAGCAATTGCAAACGCCGGCCATGCCCGAAAGCAAATGGCCGAGGAGATCGCTCAGGCACTAGCCGAGTCGACCGAAGCGGAAGCGCAGGACATGGCGCGACGTCAAAACCTCGCGCACGATATCGAAGACGTTATCGTGTCGCTGCGCAACGTTGCTGCTTAAGGACTATTGCTGACGGCTGGGCGGCAGGGACTGTCGCATCGGAAGGCCCGGTTGCCGGCATAAGTGCAGCGTAGACTATTGTCCGTCGGACACATTCGCTTGCATGCCTGGAACAGTCACAACAACTTGGCGCCGCGCCACAATTCTAAGAACTGTCCCGTTACACCTTGTTCAACAGCGACGAGCCTCAATTTCTTTCGCTGCGCCGCCAATCTGAACAACCGAAGAGCCCAACAGGTCGTCGGTCATTGAGTCGAGCTTCCTCGTCCACGCAAACGCAACTGTCAGCGCTAAACCCTAAATGCCGCTTGAGATACCTGTCCGAGCGACTACACTGGCTAAGGCGCACGGAAACGCCAACCCAACAGAAGTTACAGCCAGGCAGAGAACTACCATGACGTTTCGTGAGGCCGTTCTCGGCTATATCTACGAGGCACTGTCGCGGGTGGTATTGCGCTTTTTCCCTCGAATTGTCGCCGAGGTATTAGCAACCGTATTCGGTCTCTGGACGGCGATATTGCCGGTTTTGATCTGGGTGGCCTGGTCGGCCGATGTTCTCTACGCCGTGCTTCTGTCCGGCGCAATCAGCACTACGCTTTATGCAGTATTCGCTATTGCTACAGCGCCGAGTGCTGCGACCTCCTCGTTCCAACAATGGAAGCAAGAGAAAGCTGAGTTTAACAGCGCGAAATCCAAGCCGTCGAAATCGACGTGGCGCGATATCTCGTAGTTGACGATCCTTTTGACGTCGTCGGTCGATTTTGCTGTGCATCGCTCCTCTAAAGGGAAGGTGGAGCAGTCACAACTCCAAACGCAAACTGCCCCGCCCACTTAGTGGACGAGGCAGCTTGATCACCGAATATCTATCGTCTCTATCGGAAGAGAGAAAGAATGTTCTGGCTGGAAGAGTTGGCGATCGACAGCGCCTGAATGCCAAGCTGCTGCTGAACCTGCAGTGCCTGCAGACGTGTCGATTCCTCATTCATGTCAGCGTCAATAAGTGTTGAGACACCACGATCGATGGAGTCTTGCAGAGAGGAAATGAAGTCAAGCTGCAGGTCAATCCGAGACTGAACTGCACCCAGCCGGGTTGCGGCGGACGTCATCTCGGTTATCGCCATATCAACAGCTTGGATGCTCTGATCAATCTGGGCATCTGTCGCGCTGGCAACGGACAGTTCACCACTGCCGTCCGTGCTGGCAACCACGATTGTACCACCAGGATCGATTGCGCCGGTTGTTGCATCACGGCCAGAAGCCAGAATACCGCGAGCATTGATAGCCGGCGGCGTGCCTTCATTGTCGAACAGGAACATCGTTGAGACCGACACTGAAATCGTGCCGACGGAGACGGTTGATCCTGAACGTGTAAAGGATGACACGATGGTTTCAGTTGCGCTGTAACCAGTGGCGCCTGAATCAACCGACAGCCAGTTTTCGCCGCTGAATGATGCTGCCGAGGCGACACCCCGGAGCTGGTCCTGCAAAGCATCGATTTCAGTTTGCACCTGTGTACGATCCACACCTGGCTCACGAGCAGCAACCAGCTTTGCCTTGATCTCTGTTGTGACATCAATGGCGCTGTTGATTGCCGTGTACGTGACGTCCACGGTTGCCGAGCCAAGGCCAAGAGCATCTGACACGGCACTCAGGGCTTGGCTGTCGGACTTCATAGTCGTCGACATCGACCAATAAGCTGCACCGTCCGACGCATCGCCGATCCGCAGACCCGTAGAGATACGGTCCTGCGTCATCAACAGGTCTTTGTTGATGTTGTTCAGGCTCTGAAGAGCCGTCAACGCTGCAAAGTTTGTATTGATACTATTCATTGTCTGTCCCTTGAAAGATTTGACGGGACATACCGGGTTCACCGGTGCACTTGGACGGCCTCATGCCATTGGAGCGAATTCTTTTGCTACCCAACAAATGCGCCCTTAGCAGTACACAAGAATAGTTAACAGTCGTTGCACCACCGCGTCCTTTTGGGACAGGGATCCGGCCTCCGGCAGCGCTGATGCCAGGAAGAAGGGCTGCGGCCAGAGCAAGTTGCATGAGCACGACTTGAAAGCGATCGCAGCATCCTTCGTGTTTAGGCGATAGCTTCTCATCGCTCTCCCGCCTCCGCTTGACTGACTTAGGGATTGGTCGCATTTAATGTCGTGATTGCATGACGACATGACCGACCTCGATAGGCGAGATAACGAACTCTCTGACACTCGAGCTCGCTGCAAGGGCCCTGCAAACGGTAGGGGCAAATTTCAAGTTTGGCTGGTTTCGCGCCAATGCAGCCTTCGCGTGACAACGACCTTCCTGACACACGTCATCATTGAGGTCGTGCCGCCTACGATGATGTCATCAAATTCGAAGCTCTGTTGCGCCATCCAAACACGACCTTCGAGAAAGAAAGATGAGCGCTAAGGTTAAAGGACGATAACCAGAAAACATCCACTGCGATACATCCGCGAGAAACGCCCAATCTACGGAAAAAATTACGACGAATTTGATCGAAAGTGGCGTAAAATTTCGCGACTAATCTCATCCATTTCTCGTTGTTTTCGTGTCATCTTCAAAATGTAACCATGGACGTAGACAGGTTCCTCACCGGTCAATCCCCAGGACATGAATAGCCTGGTAGCGGACACGAGGTAGCGTCCATCACGCATGAAGCGTGTTGCACTTTGGATCCTCACGGCCAAGCGCCGTGTGGCAGGCATCTTTTATGTCTCACGCAGGAAATTCTTGGTCATTCAAGGGGACAAAGATCCCCCGACATCACATCAGCTTAGAGCGCACTCCCAACGTCGCGACTCAGCAACCAATTTATCGGCACGCACGATTTGCACTCGTCGTGACCTTGTCCCTTGTTTGCGCCGGCTGCGCTTCATCTTCTAGACGCGCCTTAGACATGAACTCATCGCGCTATAACTTGGCGGCCGTGCATCATGGCACGTGTAACTTCCGCAAGGTTGGCCTGGTCGATCTACGACGGCGCCGAGGCTGGTCACGACCTCGGTCTGTCTATGTCCCGCGACGTGCAGCATCCGCCATTTGGACCGCCTCCCGCATCACTGGAATGAGTGCGCGATATCTCGCAGCAACGGCTGCACGAGAGAGTAACTTCAAGGCGGCCGCCGCAGCACGAACGTCCACCGCACGGGGCATGTTTCAGTTCATCGAGCAGACCTGGCTAGGAGCCTTTGCGCGCGACGGCGCCTGCCTTGACATGCCTGACCTGGCCCGCCAAATCGTAAGAACGCGAGACGGTCGCTTCGTCGTGCGCTCATGGAGAGCGCGTCGGCGTATTCTTGCCTTACGCAACAACCCGCGTCTGGCATCAATATTTGCGGCTCGACTGGCTCAGCGTAATGCCAGGACGTTGTCGCAACACCTCTCTCGCCGCCCGACACCCGGTGAACTCTATGTTGCGCACTTTCTGGGGGCGAGAGAAGCAGCACGTATGGCCTCAATGACCAGACGGTATCCTTATCTGCCCGCATACCGGTTATTTGGGAAGGCTGCGCGTGCCAACAAAGCCATCTTCTTCAAGCGCGGCCGCCCACGCACACTGAGCGAGGTTTGGGTTGAACTCACCTACCGGCATGACAACGTAGAGTTTCTGCTAAGCTAGGTTGAGCCTTTGCTCGTATGCGACCTGGTACGCGACCTGGCGCGCGTCGTCGGCTCGGCATGAGCTGGATCATCCGGCCAGACATGTTTGGGATAGCGCCCTTTCATCTCGGTTTTGACATCACGCCACGAGCCATCCCAGAACCCAGGCAAATCACGGGTCACCTGGATGGGCCAGCCGGCGGGTGACAACAAAGAGAGCGTCAAAGGCAATCGGCCATCAGCAATTGTCGGGTGATGCTTCAGGCCGTAGAGTTCCTGCACCCTTAGAGAAATACCCGGCGCGTTCTCACCATCGTAGTCAATCTCATGTCGGTTTCCGGTCGGTGCAACAAAGTGGGTCGGCGCCGCATCATTTAAGCGTTGACGCTGCTGCCAATCCAACAGACCGTCGAGTGCAGCCGCCAGATCATTTGCGCTCACTTCACTCGCTGCCGCTTTGCCGATAAGAAAGGGCGCCAGCCAACCACTGTGCGACAGCTTGAGGGCACTTTCAGAAAGATCCGGCCACTCCGCTTCGGCGTCAGAGCCTGCCTGACGCAAAAACGCAACTCGCCCCATCAGCTGCTTTTGCGCCTTGCTCCATGGAAGGGTCGCAAAACCGAGCTCCTCTACAAGCCCACGCGCCAACTCACATGCCGTCTCCAAATCACGCGGCACAGGCAGGGCCTCTCGCTGCAAGACGATCGCATCGAGACGGTGTAGTTTGTCCGCACGTACCGTCTTTGACCTCCTATCAAACGCCAATTCAATTGCCTGTGAGATTCGATCTGAGGCGCTCGCTTTGAGCTCTGCTTCGCTCAATTGAGCTGCAGCCAGAATACGCGCCCGCGCAGCACTTCCCTGCATATCGGCGACAACCAGAAAGTCAGCGGACGACAGCGGGTCATTCTGGTCCAGTTGTGCAGCGCGTCCATTTGCGAGCAGGAACTGACCGTCCGTGCCGCGCCGTTTGGCAACGCGATCAGGATAAGCTGCCATCAAGAGCTGCCCAGAGGTGAGCTTCACCTCACCCGTCGGCACTCCATCTTTCCCCACTGCATGGGGAGCTGCACGTGCCCACTGCTTCGACAACTCCCTCACCTGGCGATCCCTCTGACCTCGTCCGCTTCTAAATTGCGCCACTCGCTCATCGAGATCCAAAGACGAACCGCCAACACCACGCTCGACAAGAACCGCACAAAGCTCCGCGGCATGCTGCGATTGATCGGTTGCCGCAGCCTCCAACAGCATTTGTCCCAGATGCGGCGGCAGCGGCAATGATCTGAGCTGCTCCCCCCGCGAAGTCATCCGATGATCTTTGTCGATCGCATCCAGGCCGACAAGTGTGTCTCGTGCAGCCGACACTGCACCAGCTGGCGGAGCATCAATCCAGGTTAAGGTCGCCGGATCAGAAACACCCCAGGCGGCACAGCCGAGCATCATGTCGGTGAGATCAGCAGATTGAATCTCTGGTGCCTCAAACGGACGAAGACCTTGTGTCTCTGGCTCGCTCCAGAGCCGGTAGCACACGCCTGGCTCGGTCCGTCCCGCACGTCCGCGCCGTTGATCCGCACTGGCGCGCGAGACCCTGACAGTTTCCAAGCGCGTTAATCGAGCCCCGACATCGAACCGGGGAATGCGGGCCAGCCCGCTATCAATGACAATGCGTACGCCATCGATCGTAATGGAGGTTTCGGCAATGGACGTAGCTAGAACCACCTTGCGCCGCCCTACGCGGCATGGCCTGATCGCTGCTCTTTGAGCGTCCAGGGACATGCCGCCAAACAGTGGAAGAACCTCGATGGATTGATCGCGCAGCAACTGCTGCAGCATCGTCTCCAACCGTCGGATCTCACCTTGGCCCGGCAGAAACACAAGGCAAGAACCTGGCTCTTCATGGAGAGCAGCGACAACCACATCGGCAAGCTGCTGCTCAATGCGCGCTCTTCGATCGACTCCCACATAGCGGGTGTCAATCGGGTACATGCGACCCTCGCTCTCGACGATAGACGCATCGTGGAGAACCGATGAGATATGTCCACCATCCAGTGTCGCGGACATGATCAGCAGCTTCAGGTCCTCTCGCAGAGCGGCCTGAACGTCCAAACACAGAGCCAACCCAAAGTCAGCTTCAAGACTGCGCTCGTGAAATTCGTCGAAGATGACAACACCGATACCCGTCAGTTCCGGATCATCGATAACCATCCGGGTGAAGACACCTTCGGTCACCACTTCGATGCGCGTTGCCGGCCCGATCTGTGAAGCAAGTCTCGCACGAACGCCGACCGTTTCGCCGACCTTTTCCCCGAGGAGTTCCGCCATCCTTTCAGCAGCCGTTCGCGCAGCAAGCCGGCGTGGCACAACAACAAGGACTTTCGCGTCTGGAAGCCCATCCGCGCCGAGCAAAGCCAAAGGCACAACTGTCGTCTTGCCAGCTCCCGGCGGCGCAATTAGCACGCATGCCGAGGACGCAGACAACGTCATCAACAGCTCATCAAGAACATCTAGGATTGGGAGCCCGAGTTCACGAAAGGCCTGACCGTGTTTCATGAAACAGCGAGGTGCCGTGTAACAAGCGCGACGTCAAGAGTTGATCGGCGAACGATCGCTCAATGTTCTGACACTTCGCGCCACATCCAGCTCAAGTGTCTCTTCGATCTCGGCAACGTCGCCATCTTCACAAACGTTACACTCGGTGGCCGTATCAGCCCAGTAGACCTGCGTATGATCAAAACCATTTTCGATTGTCGGTTTGACAACCTGAAAGTACGGCGAGAGATCGAAATCACACGGAGCAAACAGGCTGTGGTGACGAATGTGCAGGATCTCACGCCGGCTATAGCGTCCAATCCCGAGTTGCTGGCAACGCACTTTCTCCACACGCGGCAGAATCGGATACCTGACCTTCTGAAACGCTTGCGCAATGAGAGTTGAGCAGATCGCGCGGGTCGGCGCACCGGAGCCGATCGAGATCATTTGGCGACGGAACCGTGGCGGCACAGGCAACGGCACAAGAAATCGCGCCATATCGAAGATGTTTCTCAAATCATACTGCAGTCCGATACGCGCAATCATGAAGTCGACGACGGTCTGTCGATCGGCATCGCTCAACGAAACGGCACGGCAAATCCGAGTGTGGGCCTTGGCATACTTCGACAACGGTGCCGAAATGCATCCTTCGCCCAGATTGACCTCAACCAGGGTGTGGCGTTCACCGTCAGGCTCTGCCCGGCCAATCACATCACCAACGTAAATCGCAGCATGAGACCAGGTTGACTGCGTCAAATACTTGATGGCCTTGGAAATCTTCTCGCTGCCTGAGACGAGGACGACATCGCCTGGTTGCAGCGTTTGCTCAAGGGCAACCGGATCGGCCGGCGCGTATGGCCATTCATCCTGGCGTTGATCATTCAACCGCGACGCGAGGCGGCGTCCTAACCAATCGAGAAAACTGTCGATCATGCCCATGTTGATAGATTGTCATCTCAGACAATAACAGGCCACTCACATTCCAATGACCAGTAACCAACAGGTCAAATTACACTGTCAAAAGAAAAACTCATGATGCTGATCAACAACCGAAAATAGAAAGATCTCCAATTATAGCAACTTCAAGAAGAAGCTTTGCAAAATCTGCACTTTACGCATGACAAAACCTCGAAACTCTGCGTATCTCACGCACAGTGAGGAAGAACACTACGTTCTATAAAGCCCATGACGGACACAGCTTCAGAAGCATGCATCCGACTTTCCAAGCGCCTTAAATCGCTTCGGCAGGCGCGCGGATTCAAGACCGCGCGCAGCTTCGCCAGTCAGTTGGACATCCATGAAAATCGCTACACGCGTTACGAACGTGCCGAGGTCGAACCGGATCTCGAGCTGCTGGTCAAGTTCTGCTCTGTTCTTCGGATCACGCCCAATGATTTATTGAGCGAGGCGATCGAGTTTGCGAGCGCCCCTGGAAACGCGCTCACAGAAGCCGCCGGTTTCCGTGAGGCAGGACAGGGCAGCTTTGCATCGAGTGCAGGCAATCAGGCGTCCAATCAAGCCGACAATCGGTTTGCAGCAGAAGTCATGGCGCTATCCACGCTGCTAGCAGAAATTGAACTCGATTATCAGAACAATGGATCTGCATCACCGGCGGATACTCTGAGGCGGTCCGGCGAACTTTACGAGAAGATCATGGCCAGCCCATTCTCAGTTCTGCCGAGCATTGGAGCACAAATCCCCATTCACTCGGCAGATCTGGAAAAGCAGGCTCAGGTCGCCGCTCAGATCAAGGCGATCCTGGCGCACTATCGAAGCGCACCGGCACAGTGAAACACTTGTGAACCGCGGGGACCTGCAAGCCGACGGTTGCGCCACGGCCCGCGACGCCTTTGGTAGTTCATTCGCAGCGAAACGATCTATCCGCGAATTTGCCCACCGGTGGATTTTTCAATAGCCGCCACAATCTTGGCTGAAACGGCATCGATTTCCGCATCGGTCAATGTTTTGTCTGACGGCTGCAATGTCACCTCAATCGCCAGTGATTTCTGATCGTCGCCTAGGCTTCCGCCCTGGAACACGTCAAACACCATGACATCGCTGATCAGTGCCTTATCCGCACCGCGTGCTGCCCTTGCAACATCACCTGCATCAACTCCGCGGTCGAGTACAAAAGCAAAGTCTCGTCGCACCGGCAGCAGGTCATTCATGACTAACTGCGCGCGAGCGCGCGACTTCCGCTTCTCGGCGGGTAGTGCAGACAAGAATATCTCAAATGCTGTCGCTGAACTATCGACATCCATCTCTTTAAGCGTTGCAGGATGCAGTTCGCCGAAGTGTGCAAGCACAAGTTTGGGACCAAGACGCAACGTTCCTGACCGGCCCGGATGGAACCAAGGCGGCGCATCCCGCGTGATCTGCGCCCGTGAGACATCAACACCCAACGCACCCAGCACGGCAATACAATCCGACTTGACCTCAAACACATCTGCTGCGCGACCGGGATCGCGCCAGTGGCGCCCGGCATTCGGATATGATGCCGTATTCAGCCTTAAGCCGGATGCAACCAACAACTGGCCATTCTCGCTATCATCAACGTAGGCCTGGCCGAGCTCAAAAAGCGCAGCATCAGGAAATCCACGGTTCAGGTTGCGTCGGCCAGCAGATAGCAGTCCCGGCAACAGGCTTGGCCGCATCGACGACATTTCAACTGAGATCGGATTGTCCAACTCAAGCGCATCATCGCCACCACCGAAGTGACGCGCCTGGTCGCGCGGCAGGAAGGACCACGTGATCACCTCGACCAAGCCACGTGAAGCCAGGACCCGCCGTGCACGCCGCGCACGCTTCTGGCTATCGGTTAGAACCGCACGCGTGACGCCATTGATCCTGGGCATCGCAGCCGAGGGAACTTTATCAAGACCGACAATGCGAATGACTTCTTCGACAAGGTCTGCAGCACCGTGCATATCCGGGCGCCATGTTGGAAGAGTGACGTCCAGCACTTCGCCCTTACCGTCAATCTTGCAGCCAATCGCTTTGAGGATGCGTTTGGAGTCGGCCGCTTTCACATCAAGACCGGTGAGCTTCTTAACGCGCGAGAGTTCAAACTTGATCTTGCGGTTCTCAATTGGCGGCTCACCAGCCATCAGCGATTTTGAGGGTATGCCGCCGCAGAGCTTTAAGACCATGTCAGTTGCGAGATCGAGGCCGGGTTCGATGTAAGCCGGATCAACACCGCGTTCGAAACGGTAACGCGCATCGGAGATGATACCATTCTTACGACCGGTCTCAGCAGTTCGCACCGGATCGAAGTAAGCGCATTCGATCAAGACATTCGTTGTCTCGGCTGAACAACCACTCTCTTCACCACCAATGATCCCGCCGTAACCCAGCACGCCGTTGTCGTCGGCGATGACGCACATAGTTTCGTCAGCAGTGTATTCCTTGCCGTCAAGGGCAACGAAGGATTCGCCGGCTTGCGCCATGCGCGCCCGGATATGGCCGGCAAGTTTGTCGGCATCGTAAACGTGTAGTGGCCGGCCACGGTCCAGCGAAACATAGTTGGTCATATCAACCAAAGCGCTGATCGGGCGCAGACCAGCCGCCTTCAAGCGTTGCTGCATCCACTGCGGTGCAGGGCCATTCTTGACGCCGCGGACATAGCGACCAGCGAAGGCCGGACAGGCATTCGCGAACTCACCGTCGAATTCCAACTGAATGTCGACCGGGCAGTCGAAGTCACCGTTAACCTTGCCAAGCTTTGGCTCCGGCTTGAGCTTCCCTAGCCCGGCAGCTGCCAAATCCCGCGCAATGCCGCGAACCCCCGTGCAGTCCGGACGGTTCGGCGTCAGACCAACCTCAATAACGGGGTCGTTGACGCCCATCACATCAATGTAGCGCTCGCCCACACGGCCACCGAGTTCGGCATCGAGATCAATAATGCCATCGTGATCGTCGGACAATTCCAGCTCGCGTTCTGACAGCAGCATGCCGTTCGAGACGACACCGCGCACCGGACGCTTCTCCAACGTAATGCCGGTTCCAGGTATATACGTACCCAGCGGTGCAAAAACGCCAACCAGCCCGGTTCGCGCATTCGGCGCACCACAAACAACCTCTACGGGCTTCTCACCAGGCGCGATTTCCACCTGGCAAACCCTGAGACGATCAGCATTGGGGTGCTGCTGCGCGTCAAGGACACGTGCAATCGTGAATGCTCCAAGCGCCTCTGCCGGGTCTGAAATCTCCTCAACCTCCAGCCCGATCGACGAAAGAGTTGTCGAAATCTCTTCGAGCGAGGCATCTGTTTCGAGATGGTCTTTCAACCAGGAGAGCGTGAACTTCATCGGTACTTCTTTTCAACGTTCTGAGCTGATGACGTGAGGTGAGCCCCCGGCAGCCAGCCATTCATCAAACATACTAGCAGGGCTATTACAGCGGATGGCTTATTCGAACAACTTCATCTGGCGCTCTGTCTGCGAATGGGCCTGCCGGGCCAGTCGTATTTTGCCATAAATCCAGGCAAACGATATGAGGATCTTGATCAGCGTCAGTCCGTAAAAGATCCGAAAGACAAACGAATAGATCCAGAACCAGACGGCACCCTTATTGATGTACAAAGAACCGATCCGCAGATCAAAGTGCTCCATGACATCAAAAAAACCGCCGCGGAACACGAGATCCAACGAGAACAGCGCCACCGAGATTGGTCCACCATGAATGGGCTTTTCGCCATCCGAGAAAATCTTAAAATCGTCGGCCTGTAAAAACAGGCAACTGATGGTAAAGAGGATGTAGAAAAACAGCATCGAGATGGCCATGAACCGGTAGTAGCCCAGGGCCTGACGCAGGGCGTTGCCGCTGAATGAGAAATCCACCCAGCGGTCAATCTCATCGTGCTTGCTATCGTGATAGAAGATGATGAACACGACGGTGAACACCATAGCGGCAGCTATGACAAGAGCAGCGATGATCGAGAACTGAAGGTTCAGAACGAAGAGCATTGCGGTCTCGTAACTGGGCACGGCATTCGGGGACGAGCAGTCCATCCGTGATGCCGGCGATTTCGCAATAACGGCTGCCCTGCGGCAAGCGATCTCTCAAGCAGTCCTAGGACGACATTCCACCGGCAAGCGTTGGCACGTCCAACGGCATAAACCCGTAGTGCCGCATCCAGCGCAGATCCCCCGTAAACATATCGCGCAAGTCAGGAATGCCGTACTTGAGCATCGTGATACGGTCGAGCCCCATACCGAACGCGAAGCCTTGATAGCGATCCGGATCCAATCCACAGCTCGCAATCACGTTCGGATGAACCATCCCGGAACCCAGGATCTCCAACCACTCACCGGGCTTGCCGATAGCCGCAGCATCAATATCGACTTCCATAGACGGCTCAGTGAACGGGAAGTGAGACGCCCGAAAGCGCATTTTCACTTCATCGACTTCGAAGAACGCCTTGCAGAATTCCTCAAGGCACCATTTCAGATGACCCAGATGCGTTTCTTCGTCGATAACCAGTCCTTCCACCTGGTGGAACATCGGCGTATGCGTTTGGTCGCTGTCACAACGGTACACGCGGCCCGGTGCGATGATCCTGATCGGCGGCTTCTGGTTCAACATCGTGCGGATCTGAACCGGACTGGTATGCGGTCGCAAGACCATGCGATTGCCGTCCGGCCCTTCCTTCAAATAGAAGGTATCCATATCCTGGCGCGCCGGGTGATGCGCCGGAATGTTGAGCTTGGTGAAGCAGTAATCATCAGTGTCGATATCGGGACCTTCTGCAACTGCAAAGCCCATGTCGGCGAAGATCTCATTGACCTCATCGAACACTTGGCTGAGCGGATGGATCCGGCCGTCTGCCAGCGGTCCAGGCCGCACAGGCAACGTGATATCATCTCGCTCGTTGGCAAGCCTGCTTTCGAGCTCAACAGCTTCAAGATCCGACTTCCGCCCTTCCAAAGCATCGCTGACCCGCCCCTTGAGAGCGTTGACAGTTTGCCCGAAAGCCTTGCGCTCATCCGCCGGCATGCCGCCGAGCTTCTGCATCAACGCCGAAACGCGCCCTTTTTTGCCGAGCGCGGAAACTCGCACAGCATCTAGGTCGCCAAGGCCTGAAGCGGAGGCAATCTCAGATAGGATGTCGGATTCGAGCTTATCAAGCTCGGTCACTTCGCCGTCTTGGGGCATTGCTTGCCTCAGTCCGGTTAGGAATTACAAACTAGTTGGCGCTGTTGCCGACGGCAGCCTGTGCCTGCACAACCAACGCCTTGAAGGCATCAGCATCGCGCACAGCAATGTCAGCAAGCACCTTGCGGTCAATTTCAATTCCGGCCTTGTTGAGGCCGTCGATAAATCGACCATAGGTCATACCGTGTTCGCGCGTTGCAGCATTGATGCGCTGGATCCAAAGTGACCGGAACGTGCGCTTGCGGCGCTTGCGATCGCGGTAGGCATATTGAGCAGCCTTCTCGACCGCCTGCTTTGCGATACGGATCGTGTTCTTGCGGCGACCATAAAAACCTTTGGCGGCCTTCAGAACTTTCTTATGCTTGGCGTGGGCTTCGACGCCACGTTTTACGCGAGCCATTGTCGTGTGTCCTCAAAATGCATGGGTAATGGATTGATTGCTACCGAGCCGCTCAACTAGCGATGGTAGGGCATGTATTTCTTGACGATGCGAGCATCCGCATCACACAGCACCATCGTGCCACGTGCGTCGCGAATGAACTTTTTCGTCCGCTTAATCATGCCATGGCGCTTGCCTGCGGCAGCGACCTTGACCTTTCCATTGGCTGTCATTTTGAAGCGCTTTTTGGCGCTAGCCTTCGTCTTCATCTTGGGCATTTCGCTCTCCAGTTGGTGCAGGACCGATATCCCCATCAGCTGCCAACGACAATCGTTGTAGGCCGCCAACCGCAGCATCTGCCGGCGCTGCCGGCTACTCTGCAAAATTGCGGGGTTAAAGGCGCTTTGTGTTGCAAAAGCAAGTCAGTCGCCACGGCATGCCCCGCCGGGCGACTAGAAGCGGCGTTATATACGGAGTGATCTGAACGCGCAAGCGAATTGCGCCGGCGCGTTCATCGAAAATGACTTGGCAATCAGCGAGGCGCGAGAACCATAACCATTTGCCGGCCTTCCAGCCGTGGCTCAGACTCGACCTTGGCAATTTCTTCGATCTCAGCGCGAACCTTTAGGAGAAGTTCACGACCAAGTTGCTGGTGCGCCATCTCACGACCGCGGAACCGCAAAGTCACTTTGACCTTGTCACCTTCATCGAAGAACCGCTTCATCGATCGCATTTTCACGTCATAGTCGTGATTATCGATGTTAGGCCGCATTTTTATTTCTTTGACTTCAACAGTCTTCTGCTTTTTGCGCGCTTCGGCGGCCTTTTTCTGCTCTTGATATTTATATTTTCCATAATCAAGAATTTTGCAGACTGGCGGATTTGCGTCCGGTGACACTTCCACCAAGTCAAGTCCAGCCTCACGGGCGCTCTCGAGAGCAGCCTCAGTATCTACGACGCCTTTGTTATCTCCGTCAGCGTCGATTAGGCGGACTTCACGGACCCGGATTGCATCATTCATTCTGGGGCCGGTTTGCTCGCGCTCTGGCGGGC
>JBCDBQ010000088.1:0-16780 GCA_039183375.1 Pseudomonadota bacterium | reverse complement strand
GCCGATCAAGCTCAAGCAACAGGCGATCAGTGAGTCGTGTCGTCAGATGGCGGCTCTGCCTGCCACATCTTCTCGAGATTGTAGAACTCGCGCACTTCGGGGCGGAACAGGTGAACAATAATGTCACCGGTGTCGAGCAGCACCCAATCGCAGTTTTCGGTGCCTTCGATCTGAATGTTCCCCTGGCCGGTGTCCTTCAGCTTGCGGCGCAGCTGATCGGCCACGGCGCTCACGTGCCGGGCGGAACGTCCTGACGCGATCACCATGAAATCGCCGACAGAAGATTTACCTTCCAGGTCGATCGTGATCACCTCTTCTGCTTTGGCTTCATCCAGCCAAGCGATAATCTGATCGACGAGAGCTTTAGAGTCCTGGCCTTGCGACACAGGTTCTGAGAGAGGTGAACTCACCAGAGTACCCTCAAGAGCAATTGACATTTTGTGGTGTAGATCCTTTGGCCATTCGGTCCGTTTTCAGCGATTTTCCAGTTTCACGCCTGCTATTCGGCGCTCACATCGCAACTTCCAACGCAAATTGGCTTCCAAACAAGTTAATTGTCGCACATCCAGCCACGTTCGACAATATCCTTCGCTCGCATGTGCGGGTAACAAGTAGATGACACTTAATCGTCCATTAACGCTCTCTTTGCGAGTGTGGTGAGGAAATTTTTGCGATTTTCGCGGATTTCTGTCGATGACAGCCGGGAAAGTCGTCCCGTCAGGAATGTCCAGGCCGGGGCTTCGAGCGTCGGTAAAACTCTGGCGCGTTGTTCCGGAATATAGCTGCGTCGGAGATACTGGGCCGTCTTCTGGGCCAGCGATGGCAACCGCCAGCCCGGTCGATCGACCACGGCGATAGGCATTTGAGCCGCGATGGCCTGCCAATCCTGCCAGAGGTGAAACGTTGCCAAATTGTCGGCTCCCATCAACCAGACAAACCGAACGCCTGGGAACCGGCGCTTGAGGAAGGCCAACGTCGCGGCCGTATAAGCGCTTGGCAGGTCTTCCTCAAATGCCGTGATCTTGATCGCCGGGTTCGTGGTCATTGTCTCGCAAAGCGCCAGGCGTTCGCTCAGTGGCGCGAGTTCGCCGTGTGATTTGAGGGGATTGCCGGGCGTCACGACCCACCAGACGGCGTCAAGTCCGAGCCGCCGACGCGCCGTGCCCGAAATCAGACGATGGGCATCATGCGGTGGATTAAATGATCCGCCCAGCAGGCCGACCCTTTGTCCTGGCATGACAAGGGGCGGCTTGGGTTTGATCGAGCCAAAGCTGACCGGAGCAGACTTACGGGACAAGGATCAATCCTAACTCTGACCTAATCCGGCCTGGTCTGACCGGCGCCGCGCACCACATACTTGAAGCTCGTCAGCTGTTCGAGCCCGACAGGTCCACGCGCGTGCATCTTGCCTGTCGCGATCCCGATCTCTGCGCCCATGCCAAACTCACCGCCATCGGCAAACTGTGTCGAGGCATTGTGCAGGACGATGGCTGAATCAACGCGCTTGAGAAAGTGTTCGGCAGTTCCGTAGCACTCGGTCAGAATACAGTCGGTGTGCTGCGATCCGTAGGTCGCGATGTGTGAAATCGCTTCATCTACGCCGTCGACAGTTTTCACCGAGATAATCTTGTCCAGATATTCGGTCGGCCAGTCTTCCTCGGTTGCAGCCTTGACGCGCGTATCGACGGATTGCGTCGGGGCATCACCGCGCACTTCACAGCCGGCATCAAGCAGAGCCGTGACGGCCGACTTCAAAAACGCCTCCGGTGCTTCCTTGTCGACAAGCAGCGTTTCAGCTGCGCCGCAAATGCCAGTGCGCCGCATCTTGGCGTTGACAATAATTGGCACGGCATCATCAAGATCGGCTCCGCGATCAAGATAGACATGACAAATGCCTTCGAGATGCGCGAAGACCGGCACCCGCGCTTCGTCTTGTACGCGTCCGACCAGGCTCTTGCCACCACGCGGCACGATCACATCGATAGCGCCATCGAGACCGCGTAGCATTTCACCGACTGCTGCACGATCCGTGGTTGGTACCAGTTGAATGGCAGCGGGCGGAAGGTCCGCCGCTTCAAGGCCCGCAACCAGGCAGGCATGAATGGCACGACTGGAATGGAAGCTTTCTGAGCCGCCGCGTAGGATGGCTGCGTTGCCGGACTTGAGGCACAGTGCGCCTGCATCGGCAGTGACGTTCGGGCGGCTCTCATAGATGACGCCGATAACGCCGAGCGGTGTCCGCACACGCTCGATCTTCAAGTGGTTGGGCTGTCGCCACTCGGCAATCGTCGCGCCAACAGGATCATCCAGTTGTGCAATCGCTTCGAGACCCGCGGCAATGCCGTCAATCCGCTTTTCATTTAACGCTAGCCTATCGACGAAAGCATCAGGCCGACCAGCCTCGCGGGCAGCAGCGAGATCAAGCGCGTTGGCTTCCTCAATGCTTGCCGTTGACTTGCGCAAAACGTCAGCTGCTGCCGTGAGAGCAGCATCCTTTTCTTCGCGGCTGGCAATAGCGAGAACCGATGCAGCCTGCTTGGCCTGGCGGCCGAGTTCGGCCATCACGTCTTTCGAATCTGCTGAAAGTTTCTCAACCTTATTCATTTTGTTCGTACCCGATTGAGCGCCATGTCATCACGGTGAATGAGTTCCGACCGCCCTTTGTGTCCCAGAATGCCAGCGATTTCACCTGATTTCTTGCCCATAATAAGCTGGGCATCGTCATTCGCATAGGCCACCAGCCCACGCCCTAGTTCCGTGCCGTCGAGACGGCGGATGACAACCGCGTCGCCGCGGTCGAATTTACCATCGACTCGCCGCACACCAGCCGGCAGCAGGCTCTTGCCGCCACCGAGTGCTTTTTCCGCGCCGTCGTCGACATAAACCGAACCGGCCGGCTCCAATTGGCCTGCAATCCAACGCTTGCGCGCAGCAACAGGGTCCGAGGCAGCGAGAAACCATGTGCAAGGGCCGTCACTGTCGAGCGTGCTCAGCGGATGCAGGACGTGACCGCTGGCGATAACCATATTAATTCCAGCGGCTCGGGCGATCTTGGCAGCCTCTATCTTGGTTACCATGCCGCCGCGTGACAGCTCAGAGCCCTCGCTTCCGGCCATCGCTTCTATCTCAGGCGTAATCTCAACGACCTCGCCAATGCGTTGGGCGCCAGGGTTTTTGTTCGGCGGCGCGGTGTACAGACCGTCGACGTCTGATAGCAGGACGAGGCAATCCGCGCTGATCATGCTTGCGACGCGGGCCGATAAGCGATCATTGTCGCCGTAGCGGATTTCAGCTGTTGCAACCGTGTCGTTCTCATTGACGACGGTTACCGTACGGTGTGCCAAGAGCGTATCAATTGTCCGTCGTGCGTTGAGATAGCGCCGTCGCTCCTCTGTATCTCCGAGAGTGAGCAAGACCTGCGCAGTGGTCAGGCCACGCTGGCGGAATACATCCTGGTAGGCATGCGCAAGGCTGATCTGGCCAACCGATGCAGCGGCCTGACTTTGCTCCAGCTCCAGTGGCCCCGGCGGCAGTCCAATAATCTTGCGACCCAATGCAATCGAACCGGAAGAGACGACAACAACATCCTTCCCGGCGTTGTGGAGTTCGGATATGTCATCGGCGAGAGAGTTGAGCCACGTGGATTTGAGGCGGCCGCTCTCCTTATCGACCAGCAGTGCAGAACCGATCTTGATCACGATGCGCTTGGCGCGGGACCATTCTTGGCGGGAGCTTGTCATTGTTTTGTATCGCGAAGGACTGAGTGAAGAAGGGGTGCGTTCAACAGAAGACTTGTGGTGACAAGCGCATCACGGTCGCCATGATTGCGGTTCTGCTTCGGCTAGCTCCAGCTCTCGCTCCTGGGTTTTCGCTTGTTCGATGATGTTCGCCAGAGCAAACAGGGCCTCACGGACACCTTTGTTCGAGGCCGAGGAAAGCGCGATCGGCTTGGCGCCGCTGGCCTGACCAAGTTCGGCAAGCCTGGCGGCTAATGTTTCAGCATCCAGCGCGTCGCATTTTGACAAGGCCACGATCTCGGTCTTCGTCGTCAAATCTGCATCATAGGCCTCAAGCTCCTCGCGCACCGTATGATAGTCTTCGACGATGTTGTCTTGTGTGCCATCGACCAGGTGCAGAATAACGCGGCATCGCTCGATGTGGCCTAGAAAGCGGGTGCCTAGGCCGGCTCCTTCATTGGCGCCTTCGATCAAACCTGGAATATCGGCCAACACGAAATCTGTTTCGCCGGCGCGAACAACGCCGAGGTTGGGATGCAGCGTCGTAAAAGGATAGTCTGCAATTTTTGGTTTGGCAGCGGAGACCGTTGCAAGGAATGTCGACTTGCCGGCGTTCGGCAGGCCAACCAATCCGGCATCAGCAATGAGTTTGAGGCGAAGCCAGATCGTAAATTCTTCGGCCGCAAGGCCAGGGTTCACACGGCGTGGTGCCTGGTTGGTCGCTGACTTGAAATAGGAATTGCCGAACCCACCATTGCCGCCTTTGGCGATGCGGGCGCGTTCGCCAGGTTCTTTCAGATCGGCGAGCAAAGTTTCCTGATCTTCGTCATAAACCTGCGTTCCAGGCGGCACTTTGATGATGCAATCCTCGCCATTGGCGCCCGTCCGGTTTTTGCCCATGCCTGGTCTGCCGGCCTGCGCCTTGAAGTGCTGCTGGTAGCGATAGTCGATCAGCGTATTGAGATTGGCGACGCATTCGACCCAGACGTCACCGCCTTTGCCGCCGTCGCCGCCATCAGGTCCGCCATACTCTATGAATTTCTCGCGCCGGAACGACAGGCAGCCGTCACCGCCTTTGCCGGATTTCACATATATCTTGGCCTGGTCGAGGAATTTCATAGTCTCTGTCTTTCAAACTCATCTCGCGTCAGCCGTGTCGCAACGCTCTTAATCTTGCAGTCCCGTGACTTGGAATAAATCTCTGTCTCGCCAACCTGCATGAAACCGAACTTCTCCTGGATGCGGATCGATGCTGGGTTCTCCATAAAAGCCGCACAGTAAAGCGTGTCGGCCTGGGAGGTCTCAAAATACTTGCTGACCATTAACGCGACGGCCTCGCTCATCAATCCTTTGCCCCAGAATTGTTCGCCAAGCCAGTACCCCAGCACTGGTTGGACTTTGGAATTCGGATGAATGCCGATGACGCCTGCCAGTTCATCGTCGACCATAATGGCGTAAGTGCAATCTTCCGGCGTATTGCCCTCTGCCCGGCGGCTCGAAATAAAGCCTTCCGCGTCCGCCAATGTGTATGGATGCGGTGGACTGGAGAGCATGCGCAGAACATTCCAGTTCTGCATCATGGCCGTTATCGCAGATGCATCGTTCGGCTCCAACATGCGGAGCGCGACACGGTTTGCGTTGAGCGATTTGTCTTCACTATCCATGACGTTACGGGTCTCTAGAAATGCAAAAAGGGAGATGGTGCCCCATCTCCCTCGCGTCTGCTTCGGTCGCCAAAGGCGATGGGTTACTCGGCCGCCTCTGCCGTAACCGGGTCAACCGATATGAAGATCCGACCACCACGCTTGGTGTCGAACTTCACATGTCCTTCGATCTTCGAGAAGATGGTGTGGTCTGTGCCGATGCCGACGTTGCGGCCTGGGTGCCACTTGGTGCCCCGCTGACGGCAAAGGATGTTGCCGGGGATAACCAGCTCGCCACCATACTTTTTAATGCCAAGACGTTTGGACTCAGAATCGCGACCGTTTCTCGAAGAGCCGCCTGCCTTTTTGTGTGCCATCTCAAAATCCTCAGAAACTTGTTCCGGTAAGTTCGCGCCAGTGCTTAGGCTGCGACAATCTCAGTAATGCGGACCTTCGTCAGTTGCTGGCGGTGTCCTCTTTTACGACGCGAATTCTTGCGGCGACGCTTTTTGAAGGCAATAACCTTCGGTGCCCGGAACTGCTCAACCACTTCGCCGACGACCTTTGCGCCAGCCACAGTTGGTGTCCCGACTTTGACGTTGTCACCTTCAGAGACCATCAGGACCTCTGGAAACTCGATTTTTGCGCCGGCTTCACCGTCCAGACGCTCCAGCTGCAGCTCGTCATCCGCACTCACACGGTACTGCTTGCCGCCGGTCTTAATTACAGCGTACATCTCATTATCCTTCGTTACCACGCCCTGTGGCGCCGCAAATTGCGGACTTGAATGAGATCCAGTTGTCAGGATCCTCGGCAAATGCCGGATGGCCTCGGGCAGCGCATTGGCCACAATGCCGTCTCCAGCATCGCGCGAAGCCAGCCTTATCTTCCTTTTGCCTCGAAATGTCAACGATTAACGCCTAGTTTAAGGCGTGAATTGGCGCTGAAAGAGTGTGTTTCATGCAGCAGCGGATCGATCAGGACCTACCGGAAATTCCCGTCACGACGACGGGAGCTGACTTTGCCTATGAAACGCTGATCGCACAGGAAGACTATGCCCATTTACTACTTGATTGTGCAACTCGGGGCATTCCGCGCCAGATCCTGAGGTCCTTGGACAGGATTTCGCGCCGCTGGTTGATCAAGTCCAGCAATGCCCATCTTGAAGAAATTGACAGGATAGCCGAGCGGCTCGCCCGTCCGGGTGCCTATTTCCTATCGGTCAACTACGAGTGGGGCTGCACAGTCGGCGTGCATCCGTCGTCGGACGGTCAGACCGCGCGCCTCGTTCGCGTGCTGGATTGGCGAACGCCGGGTCTGGGCCGCTATGTTATCGCAGCCAAAGTGGATGGTGCTGCAGGACCGTTCACATCGATGACCTGGCCGGGTTACTCCGGTGTGCTTCAGGCCATGGCGCCGGGACGGTTTTCAGCCGCGCTCAATCAGGCACCGATGCCGAAATCCGGTGGCGGTCTCTATCCGATTGATTGGATGGCAAACAAGATTAAGGTCTGGAAAACGTCTCATGAGACACCGGCGCATGTGCTCCGGGGCGTCTTCGAGAGCGCTGAGTCCTTCACAGAAGCCAGGCGCCTTCTCATTGAAACACCGATTGCATCGCCGGCCATCTATTCCCTGGCCGGCACCAAGCCTAACGAGCTTTGCATCATCGACCGCACCGAGACCGAAGCCTTCGTCAAAGACGGCCCGGGCGCCGCAGCCAATGCATGGCAGGCAGCCGATTGGTTTGGTCGCGACCGTGGCGACGACAATCCGGGCCGCAGCAAGCAGATGCTGAAGGACATCGTTGAGCCTTGTGCTCTTATCGACAATGACTTCGCATGGCTGAAACCGCCGATCCTGAATGAACGCACGCGCCTCGCCATGATCGCCGATGCAGCCCATGGCACAATCTCTGCCCGCGGCTTCGAGAAGCTCAAACCAGCGACGAAGACGCACAGTTCCTGAGGACAAAAGGCATCCTGTTACCCAAGTAACAGCTTGCAGCTCGTTTCTGTGAGATCAGCCACTCAACGACGCGAGGGGAAGTCTTTTTTGACCTCGCAGTTCCTACACCTAAAAAAACAAAACAAGAAAAGGAGAGCTGCCATGTCAGAGGCAGTCAAGCAATTGAGCATGAGCACGGACGTTGTTGCAGAGCAGACAGGTAAAGCTGCAAGCGGTATCGGTCAGGTCATTACAAACATGTTCAATGGTATGTTGAGTTCGTACCGAAAGAACCGAGCAGTCAGTGACCTACGTCAGCTTGACGATCGGATGTTGGCCGATATTGGACTCGAGCGGTCCGAGATTACATCGGCCGTCTATGGTGCCACGGATCGCATTCGCCGATAGTGGTGCTGCTGCAAGCGCCTCATGGGGCGCCTAGATATGGGGCGCCTAAATCAAGTGCTGCAGATCGATCTAGAAGAGCCGGCAAGGTCTATACCGAGCCGGCTTTTCTGCGCGTGTCCCGGCGATGAGCCGCAATGGTCCGGATTACTGATATCCCGGTGTCGCGCCCGTTCCGGCTGCAAGTGCTGCCTTCAGTTCGGTGAGGGCATTATAGGCCGCCGGTGCGCCTGCAAAAAACTGTATCCAGGCAATAATCTCAACAACCTGTTCCTGCGTGATCCCGACGTTTAATCCCGCACCGATATGAAAGCGCAGTTGAGGCGCTGCGCATCCCAAGGTGCCAAGCGCTGAGATCGTTGCAAACTGCTGAATTGCCAGTGATTGCTCGGAGAGCGCATAAACATCGCCAAACGCCAGGAAGGTCCGTTCAACCACATCGCCTGCTAACGCGCCGAAGGCAGCATTGATGTTGTCGAGCGCCTGCGAATTGAGACGGTGATAGACTTCGACACCGCGCTGATGGCGGGCAGCCGCTGTTCTCTCGTTCGGTGTGCGGTTCGCAAGTTCTTCAAGGCGACCGAGATTGTCGAGGGCCTGCTCAAGGCATGCCAAACATTGTCGTGCCCGCGGAAACCCGATGTAGGCCGCCATTTGCGCGATGGTGTCTTCGGCCAGCTGGGATGGACAGCCCTGCTCCAGAAGAGTTGTCAAATCCGCAACAAGATGATCCTGGTTCAAAGGAAGTGACGACAATCCGGCCACGAGCACGGCAAACTTCTGCTCCTGGCTGAGCTGACTGCGGGCTTGCAGATCATCATGGTAGGCGGAAGCATAGAATGCTCCAAAGCGTGAGGTTGCGGTTTTGCTCGACATCTTTTCGTCCCTCTGCGTTGACTGCCAGCAGTTTGGCGCAGATAAAAGGCATTACTCAAATCGATAATAAGAATATTTTATATGCCAAAAAATGATGCTCTGTCGGTTGATCTGAACCTCTTAGCAGTCTTCCACCTGCTGATGCAGGAGCGCAGCGTGACGCGTGTAGCCAACCGGATCTCTCTCGGTCAGCCGGCAGTGTCGCGATCACTTGCACGTCTCAGAGAGGAGCTGGATGATCCTCTGTTTGTTCGACAAGGAAATCAGTTGGAACCAACTCCGCGGGCTGTCGCTCTGGATCAGGAAATCAAGCCTGCACTGGACCTCATCGAGCAGGCTTTGCGCAGCACAGCGCCGTTCGACCCTCAGACCGAGAGCCGTGTATTCCGCATTGCCATGTCCGACGATGCGCAGGTGAGTTTCCTGCCGGCCATTTCAAGGCAATTGCTGCGGATCATGCCGAACTCACGGCTCGTGGTCCAGCAAGCCGATTACCTGCGCGCCGGTCAGATGCTGTCGGAGGGCACTGCAACGATTGTTATCGGTTATCTCGACAAGCTGCCGGCTGAGGCAAAAATCAGAAAAATCTGCCGTGTCGGCTACCGCGCCGTGATGTGCAAGAAGGCGCAACCACCAAAGACACTGAGTGCGTACATGAATTGCGACCATGTGCTGGTGACGTTTGCCGGCGACCTAACAGGGTACATCGACGAGGCACTGGCCGGTCCGGAAGGTGCAAGGGAAGTGCTGTTGTCGGTTCCCTCGTTCGCAGTGCTTCCATATTTGCTGCACAACTCGAACCGGGTCGCCACTGTACCCTCCTATGTGGCCGACGAGCTTGCAGGACAAAACGCATTGCGCTCCGAAAACCTACCGTTTCGCTCTCCCAAATTTGACCTGTCAATGGCTTGGCGTTCCGCGACAGATCGTGATCCTGCGGAAGTCTTGCTGAGAAAGATCATCGTCGATGTCGTCCGTAGCATCGTTCGCGCTCCCAGGTAGGAACCCGGCCGCACAAATCTTTGTAGCGTGTTTCTACAGGGGTCTATTGGTTGGGAAGAACCATCCAGACATTATCCTCGCTTGTGTGCTTCACGGAATAACCGAAGGTCGTCAGATCGGACAGAATGTTCCGATGCCACGCTTCATTGATTTTCGCTTCCATGAGTATCTGTTTCGGCCACAGGACACGAGGAGACCCGGTAAAGAATGGGTAGAGAACCTGGTCCTCATAACCCTCAACATCGATCTTCAGATAATCAATATGTTTCAAGCCATGCGTGTTCACGAGACCGAGCAAAGTCTCAACGGGTATTCTTGCTGATGTCACGGCTCGATTGCCGTCACTAGCAGGGACAAGGGAGTTTTGTCCAAAATCCAAACTGTCTCGGATGTACAGTTCCATCGTCCCCTTTTCACTGCCGATGGCGCATTCGATTCTATCTATTCTTTTGTCAAAGCCATTGGCACTGATTTGAAACGCGAGCTTGATGCTATTGTTTGGGTCAGGTTCGATTGCGATGATGCGAGAGCCGGAGTCCGCAAGTCGTGCTGCATGCAGACTATAGAATCCGGTATTTGCGCCAATGTCGACGAAAACGATGCGCTCTCCGCGGATGCCACTAAGGAATTGCAAGTCCGCCTCTTCCGGGTGTTTCCCCGTTTTTAGTAGCGCGCGTTCTTGACTATAGAACGCTGGCGATAGGCGAAGACTAAGATCATTGTAGTCATAATCGAGGAGGAGTCGGGGCGACTTGAGAAATGCCGCCTGAATTTTTCGTCCAAATCTCCCAACAATGGTTTGATCCGAAGCTTGGCATAATCTTGTGGTCTGTTTCCAAAGATGCGAGGGCTTGTAAGTGCCGAAAGGTGCCACAGTTGGATCAAATGCTTGGCGCCAGAAGTCAGACACCGAACTATTTGCTGATTGTGGCTCTGTTTCTGACTGAAAGGTTTCCGTGCGCAACATTCAAATGACCTAAGTATGCGTTGGTAGGGCCCTGATTATTGGATCATTACCAATCAATCGAATAGCGGTCCAATCCCAATCATTTATCCGCAGCTTCGTTTGGGGTCGTGGGTCCTGATGCAGTTATCCCCGGACGCAGCCGGCACGACATAATGTCTTGCACCTGCCTCATTCAGGATCGCCTTCCGGGGGCGCTCGCGATGCGAGAGGTAGGGTTCGGCTTCCACAGGGTCGCGGTCACGCAGCCGTCCTGTGGCAATGTCCTTCCTGGTCAAGAACCCAGGGCAAATCGGAGAGGACTGAGTTGGGCAGTGTGCCTGAGTGACCCGTCCGCTGCCGGGCCGAAGAGCGGGGCGTAATGTTCGCCTCAAATAAAATACGAGCGGCGTAGATTACGTCCCGCCATCCTGAATAATGGCTAGCTCCGGCGCTCACGCGTCCGGTGTCACCTGTGCTGCCAAGAGACTTGACGCATGCGTCTTGCCTCGAAATCATCATGTCCTTCACTGAGAATTTCGCGTCTCAAGATTCCTCTTGCAAAACGTGCTGTCATTTCATATATTTCTGTCATGACAGAAATAACAGTACAGAAAAGAGGATTGGCTCCGAGCGTGGAGCGCTTCGTCCTGCATTGGGGCGAGATGGGCAATACCTGGGGCGTTAATCGTTCGATAGCCCAGATCCACGCCTTGCTGTTCATCACAGAGCAACCGCTCACGGCGGAAGAAATCGCAGAACAGTTGGGGCTCGCCCGCTCCAACGTCTCGACATCGATCCGCGAGTTACTGATCTGGAAATTGATCCGTCGTGTCCACGTCATGGGCGACCGCCGCGATCACTACGAAGCCGAAGCTGATCTGTTCGAGATGGTGCGCCGCATTGCTCATGGTCGCAAACAGCGCGAGATCGATCCGACAATCGAGATGCTGCGCGACTGTGTGGTTGAAGCCAATGCGGACAAGCGGGTTTCTGTCCATGCACGCGCACGCCTGGCTGGAATGCTGGATTTCATGGATACTGTCGACAAGGGTTTCGATGAGATTATGCGGCTGCCGAGCAGTACTTTGATGCGTCTCATCAAAATGGGCGGTGCCATCGCAAAGTTCGTCGGCCGTGGAAAATCAAAGACGGATTGAGGTTCAGATGAGAACAGCGCTTTACGCGTGTAAGTCAGGCTAGAGAGATGTCCAGCGGGGCGCCAATTGCGCTCCATCTTTTGGGGATATAATTTCTGTTTATACAGAAATAACAAGAATAACGGTAATAGCGGTTGAGAGGAGGTTGGTATGTTGAGGACGCTGCATCCAAGGACAGGTAACGTCGTACCACTCCCTGTTTTAACGGGCCCGGCCATTTCTGAGTTGGCTTATGAGAAAGAGGACGACCGCTATCGAAAGTTGCTCGGTACCAAGGCCTGGATGCGCCTGCCGAAAGTCGTTCGTAGTCGCTTCAAGAAGAAACTCGAGGATGGTGAGACCCGCCTTTACAAGGGGGAAGTCGTTGAGACGATGATGACCTGGACTGGTCGTCTTATTGCGCACTGCGCCCGCATAGTTGGCGGGCCGCTGCCGCTCACGCCCAAGGCTGTTGGCCCGGCAAATGTCATCGTCACAGAGAACGCCGCGTTGGGTGCACAAACCTGGACCAGGGTTTACGCCCGTGACGGACGCTTTCCGCAGGTCATCACAAGCGCCAAGCGCTTCACCGGCCCCACAGGACTTGAGGAGTGTCTGGGATACGGCATGTTGATGCGGTTGCAGCTGCTTGAGGAAGACGGCGCTTTAGTTTTCCGCAGCACAGGCTACGCGCTCGAGATACTTGGTCGAGCCATCACGTTGCCCGATTGGTTCGGACCAGGGCGCTGCGATGTCATCCACCGCGACATTGGTCACGACCAGTTCACGTTCACATTGGAGCTGCATCACAAGCTATTGGGCTTGTTGATCCGCCAGGTTGCAATCTTCAAGGAGGTCTAGGTTATGAGTGCACCTCTCATGAGCGACGTCATCATGCTCTCACCATTGCTGTGGACATTGGTTGTAGTCCAGTTGGCAATGGGCGGCTTCGACATTGTGTTCCATCACGAAATGACGGAACGACTAGCCTGGAAGGACAATGCTGCCCACGAACTGCGTCTGCATGCCTGGCGCAATCTCTTTTACGCATTCCTGTTCCTGAGCTTTGCCTGGGCTCAACCTCAAGGCTGGCTTGCCATTGCACTGATCGCGGTTCTTGCGGCTGAGATAGTCATTACCCTCTGGGACTTCGTCGAGGAAGATATGACGCGCAAGCTGCCGCCGACAGAGCGAGTGCTGCATACGCTGCTGGCGATCAATTATGGCGCCATTCTCGCTCTGATCGCTCCAGCCATTGTTGCATGGATCTGGCAACCAACAGCTATTGTCTGGATCAATTACGGTTGGGGGAGTGCAGTTCTCACTTTGGCTGCCCTTGGCGTCTTTGTGTTTGCACTTCGCGATTTCCACACGTCACATCGGGCGCGCTTTTTGCTGTCTCGGCGGCCCATTGATCTGAGCGACATTCTTGCTCAGCGAGCAAGCGTCCTCGTCACCGGAGGAACCGGGTTCGTTGGCTCCGAGCTTGTTCGCGGGCTGGCGGCGAGTGGCTGTGATATCACTGTCTTAACGAGGAACCTCGCCAACACGGCGCACCTCGCCACACCTGTCCGGCTGATTACCGGCCTCGATCAGATCGATGACAACGCGCACTTTGATGCCATCATCGATCTCGCCGGCGAGCCTGTGGCCGGCGGCCTTTGGACCTGGTCTCGACGGTACAACATCATCGCATCACGTGTGCGGACTGCGCGTGCATTAAGGTCTTTGGTCTGGCGTCTGGCGACCAAGCCTAGCGTCTACATCAAGGCATCAGCTGTCGGCGTTTACGGACCTCGCGACAATGATGGTGCCTTGGGAGAAGCGGCGGAACTGGGTCCGCGGCAGGTGTTTTCAGCGCGCTCATGCCAGATCTGCGAGGCAGAGGCCGACCGCATGACCGGACTTGGTATAAGGGTCGTCAACTTACGCATCGGCCTTGTGCTCGGGCGCGATGGTGGTCTCTTGTCGCGTATGCTGCCACCATTCGATCTTGGTCTTGGCGGCCCGATCGGCAGCGGACAGCAGTGGATGAGCTGGATCACGCGCGACGACCTCGTCCGTTTGATCACGTTCGCCGTAGTCACACCTTCGATCCGAGGGCCACTGAACGCGACCGCACCAAAGCCTGTACAGAACTCTGAGTTTGCACGCTTGCTGGGGCGTGTGCTTGGCCGGCCGGCATTTCTGCCTTTACCGGCGTGGCCTTTGGCAATGGTGCTGGGTGACTTTGCGCAGGAATTATTACTCACCGGTCAGCAAGTCATCCCGGATCAGGCACTGGCCAAGGGATTCCGCTTCCGCCATCCAACGCTGGATAGGGCACTAGAAGACGAGCTGCCCTTTGCGACGGGGAAGGCCAGGAAGCGCGGTCAGTCCATCAATCTTGAAACCACCGCCGAGGCACGGTAAAAGCAGGGCCCTTCGTTGATCAGCGAGGGTTGAGGAGAGGTGGGTGAGTGGTTGAAACCACCGCACTCGAAATGCGGCATACGGGCGACCGTATCGAGGGTTCGAATCCCTCCCTCTCCGCCAAACAATCCTTCGAAACCAAGTCTCCACTCCGATTTACCAATCCGAACTGCCTATAGAAGGCGCCTTTCCAGCTTCTAGAGGAAGTGGAGATCTCCACTTTCTATGTAGATCCGGCCGCCATTGGCTCCTTAAGTCCGCGGAGAGTCTCTAACGGGTTCGGTTTTGATCACTTCCCTGCATTCCGGCGCTGCACATCGCCAGAGTCGTGGCTAGAATGGCTGAAGCAGTTTACGCGAAATGATCTCCCTAATTTTAGCATGAGCAACGGCTTCTTGTTCTCGGAGTATTGACCAAGATCAAGTATCCAAAGGGCGCTATCTGTTAGCTGTTTCACATGACTACAATGATCGCCAATGGCTATACCGCATTGAAGAAATTGAAGCGACCCGGTAGCAGAGCGCTCTGGGCATGGCTCACCTATCAGACGGTCAAGGGTATCTTGACAACAACGCTTGTCTGGGCGCCACTCTTTTGGTTCTGGAACGGCTGATGCTCAAGCCGAGTACTCGAAACGGTGTGAGCTGAATCCAAAGTCTAGTTATGTTCAGAAGCCTTGGTCGCGAGACTTTTGCCTGACTGCAGAATGCCTGTATCCGCTGGAGTGAAAGCGCGCCAGCAGTTGGTACATAAGCAAGAGAGCGCATTAGTACCATTCCAAAAATCTCGGCTAATCTCTGTTTCGATCAGGCGTTTCGCGGCCCGAACCCGATCGCAATACGCTCGTCGCGGACGGCACTGCACAAGGTGACAAGCGCTTGGTTGGGATGGTCAATGCTTCCTACACTCGGAATACTTTAGCTTTCAATGAGCTGATCGGTTCTCAGCGACTGTTTGATTAGTCTTGCCGATAAGGCGATCCATCCTTCCCAACTCTACTTCGTCGGGCATAGCCGCTAAGTTATTGAATAGTAATGTGTACGACCGTCTTCTGCTGAGGCCACTGCAGAGCGGGATTGTTGGCACATCAAGAAACTGGAGAGCTCAACTCTCCCAGCGGTCCTCAGTCGCCTTGTGAATCTAAAGTGGAATTACTAGTTCATGTTTGGCTGGGGGAGCCTTCGCGTTAACTGCAGCCGTGCACAATCTACAATGTATAGGAGACGTCATGACTTCTAGTTATGCGCCGTCGCGCATTTCGCGCGCATTCCCGAGCTTGTTGGCTGCTGCTGCCGTCGCCGTTTTTGGGGCAGTAACACCAGCACTCGCAGCAGGAGAGCTCAACCTCTATTCGTCACGTCATTACGACACGGACGAGAAGTTGTATTCGGATTTTGAGAAACAGACTGGCATCAAGTTAAATCGCATAGAAGGCAAGGCTGACGAGCTGATTGCGAGAATGAAGGCCGAGGGCAAGAACTCACCCGCAGATGTATTTCTGACCGTAGACACGGTGCGCTTGACGCGTGCAAAAGGGATGGGACTGCTACAGCCAGTTAAGAGCGACATCTTAGAAGCACGCATCCCGACATATCTGCAAGATGAGGACGATCAGTGGTTTGCCTTCTCACAACGATCGAGGATCTTGTTCTACGATAAGAAGGACGTCAAAAATCCGCCGCAGACCTACCAGGACCTCGCCAAGCCGGAATACAAGGGTAAGGTCTGCATTCGCTCGTCATCAAATGTCTATACGCAGAACATCACGGCTGCGCTTATCGCGCATCTTGGGGAAGAAGCGATCCAGGGTTGGGCCACGGCTGTAGTGGGCAACTTTGCACGGCAGCCGCAAGGCGGTGATACGGACCAACTCCGCGGTATTGCATCGGGCGAGTGTGACATTGCAATGTCGAATACATACTATTACGCGCGTGCACTGCGGAAGGGCGACAAGGCCATGAAGGCTGCTGATCTCGCCAATATTGGTTGGGTCTTTCCAAACCAAAACAGCATTGGCGCACATATGAACATCTCGGGTGGAGGGGTCGCGGTTAACGCTCCAAACAAGGCGAACGCGATCAAATTCCTAGAGTACCTGGCGTCAGAATCAGCGCAGTCTTACTTCTCCGCAGGCAATGACGAATATCCGGCCGTGCCTGGTGTCGGTCTTTCAAGTTCCGTAGCAAAACTTGGAATTTTCCGACCAGATACAATCGACCTCGCCAAGATCGCAAAGAACATAGGCGCGGCGCAGAATGTACTGAACAAGTCAGGTTGGAAGTAAATCTTTACACCGATTGTAGAAGTGGTGGGACAGGCGTGCCAAATGTGGGTGCGCCTGTTTCGCATTGGCGCTACCCGGAACTACTGCCTGCCCATTCGATGGACCAATAGTATAACGGGCAGCAACCCAAACCCTGCAATAAGCAAGCTGGGCACACCAGCGCCCTCCAGGCGTTCGTCGGATGCCAGCCGAAACGCGTGCACTGCCAATGTGTCATAGTTGAAAGGTCGCAATATCAATGTTGCAGGCAGTTCCTTTATTGTGTCCACGAAGACAATGAGCATTGCCGTGAATATACTGGGCCTTAACATGATGAGATGGACATCACGGACGGTTCCCCAGACGGTGCGCCCCAAGACCCGCGATGCAGCGTCCATATTGGGCGTGACCGT
>JBCDBQ010000087.1:0-16837 GCA_039183375.1 Pseudomonadota bacterium | reverse complement strand
GCAGCATGCCCCGGGCTTGACGATCAAACAATCGGACCTCAAGCGCGTCCTCCAGCTTCTTGGTCTGCACGCTAATGGCGGACTGCGTGCGACCCAGTGAGTCGGCTGCGATCGTGAGGTTCTGGCATTCAGCGACCGTCACAAATGTCCGCAACAGGTCGCTGCTCTTAGTCAAGCGTTCGATTTTGTTCATGCCTTTCATCAAAACAATTCGTTTTTCATATGTCAAATGCACGCCTAGCAATCTGCCTTAACAAAGGGAGGCAGGACGATGGGCGTTGGAACTGCATTGTTTCTGATTGCTGTTGGCGCCGTTGGCGGTGCTTGGAATGCAGTTGCTGGTGGTGCTACCTTGTTTACGTTTCCTGCTCTGATGGCGGCCGGTTTGCCTCCGATCGTCGCGAATGCCACCAACTACTTGGCGATGCTGCCGTCGAACGCGGCTGCCATTCCTGCCTACGCGCGTGAACTCAGAGAAGCTGGCTCACGCATATGGCCTCTTCTGGCCGTCTCGGGTGCAGGGGCCGTAGCCGGTTCGCTTCTTCTCATTGCATCTGAGCAGGCTCTCTTCGAATTTCTGATCCCTTTTCTCATCTTGCTCGCAACACTGCTGTTTGCATTTGGTTCGAGGATCGGCGGTTGGCTACGCGCGCAGCTCGCAGGCCGCGCCACGGTAGGGGTTCTCTACACAGCACTGTTTCTGTTCTCGATCTATGGGGGATACTTTGGTGCGGGTCTTGGGATTATTCTCTTAGCAGTCGTGCAGGTGATGGGTTATTCGTCATTCCATGTGGCGAACAGCCTGAAGAACCTGCTGGCAACAAGTTTCACAATCCTCAGTATCATCGTCTTTGGCTTCGGCGGAATTATCGCTTGGCCGGAAGCGCTTGTCATGATGGTGGGCAGCACACTTGGAGGGTATCTGGGTGCTCGCTATGCGCGGCACTTCAATGAGAGGTACCTCCGGTCAGCGGTTATTGCATTTGGGGTGGTCCTATCGGCAATCTATTTCGCGCAATTGTCGATCGTGTAAGCCGATGTCATGTCGAGACGAGGGAGTTCAGTTACCCTCTCGCTCGGCTGCTTGTCGCAAGGCGACGCTGTCTCTGACTTCAACGTCGAGAAGCTGAGCGGTCAGTGATACCGTATGGCGCTCATTGCCATCGATAACGCCATCAGCGTTGGCGACTTCCCAAAGCCACTTCACCATGCGTTGACGGCCTTCGCGATCAAGCCTGCCATGGAGGACGCGGGTGAAGCGGTGAATATCCACGGCATCAGCCTCACGTTGCTCGGCGGTGGCAACTACACGATCAATCTCGCCAGGTGACAGCTTGAAGTGCTCCTTGAGGATCTGGCGCAATCGTTCGTCTTCTGCCGGTGAGCGCAAGCCATCGGCGTTTGCGCAGTGGACGAGTAGGGCCGCGCAGGCGATCCGCTCTTCTTCATCGTCCGCAATCTGCTTCGGCTGACCGTCGAACAGGTCATTGAGGAAGTTTTCGATACTACTGATCATCGGCGTTATGTGGGGCCTTTGTTGTTAGACGTCAATGCGGGCTTCAATGGCCGCACTGGCGATGACTGTCAGGTCGTCCCCTTCCGGATCAGGTACATTGAGGCCGCCCTTTTTTACGTTCACAACGACCTGTCCGTGTGGAAGCTTGGCTTTGACAGCCTCGACGTCAACCTTGTCCGGCTCCTGCACACCTATCGTTACCGTGACATGCATGTCAGAGGGTTTGATATTGAGAGATCGCAGAAACGTTAGTGAACTATGATGAATTGCGTCGTCGACCGCGCGGGTTGCCGCTTTGGTGTAGTCTCCGCCATGCAACGCTGTGCCGGCACCCATTTCGAGGATTGCGCGCTTCAATGCCATGATGAATTCCTTCCCGTTTAATCGAGTTCGAGGCTGACGACGGCAGCTGCATGCGCAATCAAAGTGCTGTCTGTGCCTTCATCATTAGGCATCTCGAGACCGCCTTCTGTGACATTCAACGACGCCGTTCCGTAGGGAAGGATCGATAGGACGGCATCGTGGTCCACAGTTTCGGGGCGCGGAACACCGATGTGCACAACGATCTTCATGTCTTCGGGCTGTTTGCCGAGAATGCGGGCTATACTCAAAGTGTTCCGCCAAAGTGCATCACGCAGCGCGCGTTGAGCCGCCTTGGTGCTGTCGGCACCGCGAATGTCAGTGCCCATCCCGATTTCCAATGCCATGCGCTTCAGCGCCATTGTCAAATCTCCATCCCCTAGGTTTTCTGATTGAGAGCATAGATCAGCGGAAGGATGCAGGCTACGATATCTGTCAGATCGTCGCCAGCAGGGTTAGGAGAAGACAATGTTGACAGAAGAGATGCAGTCAATCATCCGCAATTATACCTGTGGGTCCGTTGCTACTATCAACGAAGATGGATCCGCCGCGGTTTCACCCAAGGCCACGTTTGTTGTTGTTGATGAAGCAACGATCGCCTACGGCGACATCCGCTCACCTGCTACGCGCCGCAACATACTGGCAAGATCGCAGGTCGAAGTGGTATTCCTCGACGTCCTGCACCGGAAGGCCGTGCGGGTTCGGGGGAACGCGGAAGTCGTGGATAAGGCTGATGCTGATCCGAAAATGCAAGCGGCGTTCAACGAGGTCTGGGCAGACTTTCTTGACGGGATGTCTGCGTTCGTTCGGATCAAACTGTCTTCTGCCAAGCTCATTTTGTCACCAGCGTATGATCGCGGGGCGACCGAAGAGCAGCTGAAGCAGGCAAATCTGGAGAAGCTGAACGGCCTCTAGGCGGATAACATAATCATCGCCATCCGCTCGGACGTGGTTGCCGTGAATATCTGTCTTTGGGAGCGTCCAAAGGCCGGTCGGAAGCTGGGCGATGGTACCACTTGGCAGGTGACACTTATGCGCCCGTTGCTCCTCAGCTTCTCGTGACTGGCGCGTTTCAGGCTTGCTTTGTTGCTAGGATTGTATCCGTTCTGACACTTTTGATTGAATGAGTTTGAGTATTTAGTCGACCTTGCTGCTGTGCATTTTGCATTTAAAATTCACAAGTAAAATCAATTATTTAAATCGAAAATTGGTCGCCAAATTTTCTTTTTCCGGCCCGAATCCGCTGCGAAATGAAAGCGCAGGGGGCAACCCCAGGGATGCACGTCATGAAGTCGGCATTCCATCATGGAAAAGGAGAGAGACCATGAAAACTATCATCACCACAGCAGCAGTCGTTGGTATCGCACTTGGCAGCCTGACTCCAGCGCTCGCCGCCTCGGAAAAGAAGTGCGATGCTGGTATGGAGTACGATAAAGTTACGCAGAAGTGTGTGAAGAAGCAGTCATAAGACGCTTCTTGGACGTTGCCCTTGTGGGCAGCAAGACCGGGTGGCTTAAGCCGCCCGGTTTTTTGTTTGAAAGCTCGCGGCAAGATCGTGGCGTTCCTGCACTTGCGCTCTGGTAGCGTTCATTGTAATCGACAGCTCATGATCCGATGCAGCACAAAAAGCTCTTTGTATTTTTGGCGTTCCAACTAGGAGCGGCACGGATTACTTATGTTCAAACCGAAGCCGCCGTTGTCTGGCTGGCTAGGTGCGAAGATCTTTGTTGGCGGATGACGGTGGCTCCATTGATTGGAGCGTCAGATGCCGAACTACACTATATCGACAAAAGATCCCGATTTGTGCTGTGATATGCTCGAGCTCAGGACTGAGATCGACATCTTGGACTATCAGATCATCAAGCTTCTTAATCATCGCAGTAAGTACATTGACCGAGCCGTTGCGCTGAAGCGGGTCGAGAACTTGCCCGCACGGACGCATGATCGGGTGGCGCTTGTCATGGCGAAAGTGCGCAGTAGTGCGGAGCAGGAGGGGCTTGATCCAGAGTTGGTCGAGCGCATCTGGCACGAGCTGATCGAGTGGTCGATTGCCCGAGAGGAAGAACATCTTTCCGTCGCGTGATGGTTGATCCGCGAGTGTGATTGATCGAAGGGATTGCCGGATGTCTTGCTATTAAGTGGCTGGTTTCTTCTGTGCTTCCGGCGCGGCATCGGATTGCTTTTGGTGCCGCGATCCGACATGGAGTTACAGCAGTGTGAACCACGCCGGAGGCATCCGCATGATATTCGATATGTTCATAGCTTGGCCAATGCCTCTCATTTGGTTGATGGGGATTGGTCTGGTAGTTCGTTGGCGGATACGCTCGAGTACGGTGCTGGCCGTGGCTGCCGGGCTGCTGATCGTATCTGCTATGCCGCTCATCGGGAAATTGCTTCATATCCCTTTGTCTTCAGGCGTTGTCCGAGATGTCGATCGGCTCTCTCGGACCGGTGTGACCGCTGTCTTTGTGCCGACGGCCGGAAGTTTTCGCGATGCGCAGGGTACCTGGTGGCCAGAAGAAGGCTCCTTTCTGAGGTATAGCGCAGCTCTTAAGCTGGCGCGGTCGCTCAAAGTGTCAGTGATCGTCGGCGGTGGATCGCCGCTGCGTGATCAACCGGCTGAGGCTCAGACTGTGGTTGACGTTGTGAAACAAAATGGGATTGACGTGATTGTTGTTGGAGCTGGGCGCAATAGCGCTGGAACAGCTAGAGCTGTTGCCGAACTGAGCCAGGCCCGATCGGGCAGGTTGATCCTGGTGACCGACGGTCGCCACATAACGCGAATGCGTGCGGCTCTTCGTCGGCACGGTCTCGTCGTGGCAGCAAGCACAACACCACGCTTGTTGCGCAGTGATCGTCATGTTTCCAACTGGTCTTGGCGGGATGTCTTACCATCTGATAACGGGCTCGATCTCACGGGTGCAGCCGTTTACGAGTATGTTGGACTGATGTGGTATCTCATAACTGGGAAAGCGCGACTGGTGGACTTGTGAGCTCCGTCCGGTCCACCGTTAGGCTGCACGATGTATAATTTGTAGTGAACACGGGTTAGTCTCGCCAGTCGTATCGGGAGCTGAAGTTTCAAAGTTGATTGTGGCAAGCCGAGCGCTTTATTCAGCAATTTGCTCAGTTCTACTTCGTCACTCGGCCAGGTAGATCGCTGATTTCCTTGCAGCCCAACTGGCTCATGTTGTTGACGAGGTCATCCTGCAACAACCCGGCGACGTGCTCGCCGCCTTTTTCGCCAAGGGCTGCAACGGCGTACATGAAAGCGCGACCGCACAGCACGAAATCAGCGCCTAGGGCGAGTGCGCGTGCGATATCCAGGCCGCTGCGGATGCCGCTGTCGAAAATGATCTTAGCGCGGTCGCCAACGATGTCTTTTATTTGCGGCAGGGCTTCAATTGATGCTGGCGCGCCATCGGTTTGGCGGGAGCCGTGGTTCGAGACGCCAATGCCATCGATGCCCTCCTCGATGGCCCGGCGGACATCATCATGATCGAGCAATCCTTTGACGACGATTGGTCCGTCCCACTCTTTGCGGACCTCTTTGAGGTAGTCCCAATCCAACGTGCCGCCAAGCCCTTGGCCGATGAACGATGTCATGTTCTGGAGATCCTTGGCGGCCACGTACTTTTCGATACTGCGGAAACGTGGTGTGCCGTGAAGCAAAGTTGCCAAAGACCAATGCGGGCGGATGGCGCAGCGATAAATCATCATCGGTGTCATCTTAGGCGGAACAGCAACGCCGGCTTTGCGTTGACGTTCGCGGGTGCTGCCGGTCGGTACATCGGCTGTCACAAGCAATGTCGAGAACCCTGACTCCCTTGCACGCTCTAACAGGTCCTTGCGAATGTTGGCGGAGCGCGGTGGGTAGAGCTGGAACCAGCCCATGCCGTCAGCCACCGCGCCTATCGTTTCGGGCGTCTCGGTTGCAACGGTGCTGAGTGAGTAAGGAATGCGATACTTCGCGGCTGTTTTAGCCAGAATGATTTCTGCGCCAGGCCACATTAAGCCGGTCAGGCCAACTGGTGCGACCCCAAACGGTGCGGCATAGGTCTGGCCGAAAAGCTCGGTTTCAATATTTGGTTCGAACTGCCCTTGTAGCAACTTGGGTGTCAGGCGCACATCGTGCATGGCGTCGACATTGCGCTTGGCGCCGACATCGTATCCGGTTCCGCTATTGAGATACTCCCACGCAAAAAATGGAATGCGTGAATAAGCCTTATCGGCCAAGTCAGATACGCGCGGATACTGGTTGCGGGCAGGATCGATTGTTGGCTGTGGCATGTCAGGGGAACCTTGTGGATCGGAATGCTCTGTGTTTGCCCAATCGCGATCAAATTGTCCAATCGGCTGGCGGATTATAGTTCTCCGGGGCGATGCGTCTTCTGCAGGGCCTGGAAAAGATGATATGTTGGTTGCACGTGCAGAGGAGCAGATATCATGCCTGATGGATCACTGACAAACTCGCAAGTTGTTGCTGCATACCGGCAAAAGACACCAAAGTCTGCTGAACTGGCTCAAGCGGCTGGTGATGTTTTCCCTAGTGGCATTGTTCATGACTCGCGCCGGACATTGCCCTACAGCATCTACGTTGACCGTGCGGAAGGCTCACGCAAGTGGGACGTTGATGGAAACGAGTACGTTGATTACTACGGTGGTCACGGTGCGCTGCTGCTCGGGCATGGCCATCCTGACGTTGTTGCGGCTGTTCAGGCTCAGATGGCCAAGGGCACGCACTTCGGCGCATGTCATGACCTGGAAGTGCGTTGGGGACAGCTGGTTAAGGACATGGTCCCGTGTGCAGAACGCGTGCGGTTTACGTCTTCCGGGACCGAAGCCAATCTGATGGCGTTGCGGCTGGCACGGGGCTTCACGGGAAAGCCGAAGATTGTGCGTTTCAATGGTCATTTCCATGGATGGCATGATCATGCAGCGTTTGGAGTGACCAATCATTTTGATGGCACACCGACGCCGGGCGTCCTGGCGGAGATCGCGCAGAACACACTCATGGCGCCTCCGGACAGTATTGAAGAGACCTGCAGGATACTGGAAAGCAATGATGATATTGCAGCGGTGATATTGGAGCCAACCGGTTCAAGTTGGGGGCAGATCCCAATCGATGGCGAGTTCCTGAAACAGCTGCGCGAGACGACGCGTGAGCGTGGTATTGTTCTCATATTTGATGAGGTTGTCACCGGCTTTAGGGCTTCCAAAGGCGGTGCGCAGGGGCATTTTGACGTAACACCTGACCTGACCAGCCTAGCAAAGATCCTGGCGGGTGGATTGCCAGGCGGTGCGGTGTGTGGACGGGCTGACATTCTCGAGCTCCTCGACTTCGATGTCGCGCTGGCGAAGGGCTTTGAGAAGATCGGGCATCAAGGGACGTATAATGCCAACCCTCTGTCGGCGGTTGCAGGAATCACGGCACTGGAGATCATCAAGAGCAGCGATGCGTGCGAGCTGGCCAACGCCCAAGGCGCCAAACTGCGTCGGATGTTCAATGAAGTGTTTGCATCTGAAGGCGTGAAGTGGGCGGCCTACGGACAATTCTCTGGGTTTTACTTCTTCCTCAATCCGCAAGGTCTCGACTTTGATCCTCTGACGTTTGACGCGGACTCGATCGGGCATGACGTGTTGAAGGCAAAGAGCCCGATTGGCGAAAAGCTCCGATTGGCGTTGCTGGTTTACGGTGTTGATATGGCGTCCAAGCCCGGAGGTTCGTTATCAGCTGTGCACAGCGATGCCGACCTTGAGCACACCGCGAAAGCAATGCGTTCGGCAATCCATCTCTTGCGAGAGGATGGTGAGCTGGCCGCATGACCTTGCGGCTGATCAGATGTTCCAAGCCAGGATGCCGCGTAACGGTTTGTCAATGAATTAGGCAGCTCACCTGTTGCCTGGGTTAAAGCTAATTCAATGCCGATCGCAGATACTGTTCGGATCTTGGTCGGGTACGAAAGCGGCAGCCAATGGGCATTCTGGGTAAAATTGCTGGTGGTTTTGGGCAAGGGCAGCGTCTTCAGGGCAAGATCGTTCTTGCCATTGTCGCGTTCCTTTTGTTGTCAAAGGGCTTTGATGGTCTCCAAAAGGTTGCCCAAGTTAGACTGTCCGGCAACGCCGTGTCTGGTGAGGTCGTTCAACATCTGACGGAATGCACTGTACGTCTCCGTGAGTCCGGGCGCTGGGACAGGTTTGATGTTCCATGTAAGTCGATCCATTCCCTGCGCCAGCGTTATGGTTTCTCGAACGTGCGATCCTATCGCAAGCGTCTGGTGATGGTCCGGTTCGTGCGCGAAGATGGGCACGTCCACTTCGCCAAGGTCCGCCCGTCCAGAAAATTCATCCGCTGGCGCACTCCTGTCGGAACCAAAGTTGATATTGTCTACAATACGAGCAACCCTGATCGAATAAAGCCGCAGCCGGCCTGGAACGCAGTCCAAGGTGATCTATTGTTCTTCTTGGGTGGCATCGGCATGCTTGGTTTCCTTTTCTGGAGCATGGTTGGTCCGTTGCTTCTTTGGTTTGCTCAGTTGTTTGCCGGCTCCGGTGCGCGACAGCAGCGGGAGCAGCATTCCAGTAAACCAAACGAAATCATCGAAGCCCTGCAGAAGATGGCCGATGGACTTGGGAAATCCTCGGGCAAAGATAAGGAACGCTCAAGCAGGAGTGACCGCCAAGCAGCCCGTCAGATGCGGCGGGAAGAGATGGCCGTGAGAATAGAGCCTGATAACTACCAGGCGAAAACGGTCGCACTTGAGAGTGGACGCGCTACGGTCAAGCGGATGTATCTGCGTCCGCGGAACTGGCGGAAAAGACCCATTGGTAACCCAGGCAAGTATGAGCCAGGGAGTTGGTTCGGATTTGCCAGGTGACCAATCACCATTGTGCTAATTTTTTTGGCAGCTAAGACTGCTTGAACTCTAAACGCGTTGTTCTAGCATTGCAGCAATCCGATCCAAGGGGACGCTGCAACTATGGCGCAAGACATCGATCCAATTACTTTCGAACTTTTTAAGAACGCTATCTTCTCAATTGCTGATGAGATGGCGCTGACGGTATTCCGCACGACCTATTCGGCAGTCCTCAAAGACAACATGGATTACTCGACTGGGTTTGCTGACGGCGATGGCCGTCTTGCAGCGCAAGGGCTGACGCTTCCAGGGCATTTGGGCTCAACGCCAACCGCGATGCAATCAATCATGCGTAACTTTGAAGGCAACATTCATCCGGGTGATGTCTTCATCATGAATGACCCGTTCGATGGCGGAATGCATCTGCCCGATATCTTCATTTTCAAGCCGTTGTTTCATGAAGGTGAGCGGTTGGCATTTGCCTGCACCGTCTGTCACCATACGGATGTCGGCGGACGCGTTGCCGGTTCCAATGCATCGGATTCCACGGAGATCTATGCGGAGGGCCTGCGGATCGCGCCGATGAAGCTTTACGATGCCGGCGTGCTCAACGACACGATCATGACGTTTATTGAACGGAATGTTCGCGTGCCGGTGCTTGTTCAAGGCGACCTCAGAGCACAGTTGGCGGCGTGTCATATCGCGGAGCAGCAGTTCGCGGAGCTGGTTGAGCGTTACGGTCCCGAACAGACCAAAGCAATGCTGAACGAGACGATTGAATATTCCGAGCGACTAACGCGGGCGGCGCTCCGTGACTTGCCGGATGGTGAGTGGAGTTTCGAAGACTGGATCGATGATGATGGCATCGATGTCGGCCAGCCAATCCGTCTGTTTGTCACTCTGCGCAAGAATGCTGACACCATGGTGGTTGATTGGACTGGGACCAATCCGCAGGTCCGAGGTGCAATCAACAACACGTTGTCGTTTACGAAGTCGGCCTCGTACACAGCCATTCGCTCGGTCCTGCCGCAGAATATCCCGAACAATGAGGGTGTGTTTCGTGCCATTGATGTTATCTGCCCGCCGGGCACCGTCGGCAATGGCGTGCTGCCAGCGGCCTGCGCGGCGCGCGGACTGACCGGCTTCCGCATGGTCGACTGCATGTTTGGTGCTCTAGCGATGATGCTGCCAGACAAAGTCAAAGCCGCAGGTGACGGTGGCAACACCGGCATCTCGATTGGTGGTTATGACCGTGACTACAATCCCTTTGTATATGTTGATTTCACTTGCGGTGCATGGGGTGCGCGGCCTTGGGCGGACGGACTTGATGGCAACAGCCATATGTTCGCGAATATGGCGCTGCCGTCGGTGGAAGTGACCGAGGCGGAGCAACCGATGTCCATTCTCAGATACGAGTTTGTTGCAGACCGTGCGGGGGCTGGAAAGTTTCGTGGTGGTGTTCCTTTCATGCGTGACTATCGCCTTGAAGCTGATGAAGCGATGCTGAGTGTCCGAGCGGATCGTCATGACGTGCAGCCCTTCGGCCTCTATGGCGGGAGCCCTGGAGCTCCGTCAGAAAACTGGCTTGATCCACTGGGAGACGCGAAACGCGTGCCGTCGAAGCCGACTATGATGTTCAAAAAGGGAGATGTCTTTCGGCACGTGCACGCCGGTGGTGGTGGTTGGGGCGATCCCTTGGAACGAGAACCTCAGGCCGTGCTCCGAGACGTACGCAACGAGTTTTTGACGGCTGAACGCGCGCGCGTGGACTATGGTGTTGTTATAGATGAGGCGCATTGGAGTGTGGATAGCGAAGCCACGGACAACCTTCGGCAAAAGCTGCGTAGTGAGCGTGGTTGGACATCTTGCCCGACTGTTCAGCGCGGCAAAAGTCCGGCGACTAAGCAGGCGGCGGAGTGAGTGACATGACCAGTACTCCGCAGTTTCGTGTCGGTGTTGATATCGGCGGCACGTTCACAGACATCGTCGTCATGCACGATGACGGCACGATCCACACGAAGAAAATTTCATCCAGTGTTGGTGACTATGCGGCAGCCATCGTTGATGGTCTCGCCGAGGTATTTGAAGACGTCGGGCTGACCGGCTCTGATGTGAGAGAAATCCGTCACGGCACAACTGTTGCCTCTAATGCGATTCTTGAGGGCAAGGGCGCACGGGTTGGACTGATCACGACGGCTGGATTTCGGGACGTTTTGGAGTTGCGTACGTTACGGATGCCAAGGCTCTACGATATGGCTTGGCAAAAGCCACCGCCTCTGGTGGAGCGCTACTTGCGCAGAACCGTAACGGAGAGGGTCCGGGCCTCGGGTGATATTGAAACACCGCTTGAAATGGATGATGCACGGCGCGAGATCAAGGCGCTTCTCGATGACAACGTTGAAGCTATTGCGGTTTGTCTCATTAACTCGTTCGCAAACCCAGCGCATGAACTCATGATCAAGCAAACTATCGAGGAGCTTGCGCCCGATCTCATTCCTAGTATTTCGTATGAGGTCTTGCCAGAGATCAAAGAGTACGAACGCACGTCGACGACTGTTATCAATGCTTATGTCAAACCAATTGTTGCGACGTATCTTGAAGTGCTGCGGAAGCGCTTGAACCAGAACGGTGTCGAAGCGCCACTCCTCCTGATGCAGTCAAATGGTGGCTTGACGACCGACAGAGCTGCGGCTGACCGCCCGATCAACATTATTGAGTCTGGTCCTGCTGGGGGCGTGGTTGGTGGTCATGCTATTGCGACCACCAAAGGGCTGGATAAGATCATTACTTTCGACATGGGTGGAACGACGGCAAAGGCATCCATGGTGGAAGATGGCCATGTCATGCGCGCGCAGGAGTATGCGGTTGGCGCCGGCATCATGGTCGGTTCAAGATTGCTGTCTGGGGCAGGTTATACACTCAAGGTGCCGGCGATAGACCTGGCGGAGGTTGGTGCTGGTGGTGGCTCACTGGTCCGCATAGATCAAGGCGGAGGTCTGCAGGTGGGGCCTGAGTCTGCCGGTGCTGTGCCCGGGCCTGTCTGCTATGCTTCCGGCGGTAAGACGGTGACCGTCACTGACGCCAATGTCGTATTGGGGTATCTCAATCCGGCACATCTTGTGGGCGGTGCCGTCAAGCTCGATGCGGAGCTTGCAAGACATTGTTTCAGGCAACAGGTTGCGGACCCGCTCGGTCTGTCTCTTGAGGAGGCGGCATTCGGCGCATTTCGAATTGCAGCGTCAAATATGATGCGTGCAATCCGGGCAGTCTCAAGTGAGCGGGGGCGTGATCCTCGTGAGTTTTCCCTGTTTGCGTTCGGGGGCAACGGCCCCTTGTTTGCCTGTGAAATGGCGGCCGCACTTGGTATGAAGCGGATTGTTATCCCACCTGCTCCCGGTCTGTTCTCGTCCTTCGGTCTGCTCTACGCCGATCTTGAGCATCATTACTCTCAGACACTGCGGCGTGTTCTCCGCGAAGCAGATGTCGACGAGGTCATCCAGGCCTGGTCGTCCCTGGAGGAAGAGGCGCGGGCGCAGCTGTCGCGTGACGGGATCTCTGACGACGACATGAGGCTCAAGCGGTCTGCTGCGCTGCATTACAAGGGGCAGAGCTTTGAGCTAACTGTCGATGCCCCCGGTGGCTTGATTGACAAGGCCTACTTGGAGGCGCTGGCGGAAGACTTTGGCGCAGAACACGAGCGTATGTATGGTCACAGAGCAGGGCAGGACGAACCGGTAGAGCTTGTCTCAATTCAAGTGCTAGGCATTGGGCTAAGGGCTGGCAGTGGCGTGCCGGACCAGATTGCGCTGCAACGCCAAGGCCAAGCATCGTCCGGCCTGCGGCGAGCATACTTCGGTCCAGACTTTGGATGGCTTGATGCAGAGGTCCTGGATCGCCCAGCGCTGGCTCACCGGCGAGAAGGGCCACTGATTATCGAAGAGTACGATGCAACGTGCGTGGTAAGGCCCGGAGCGTCAGCCCAATTGGATGGGGCCGGCAATATCATCGTTGAGTTAGATGGTTCTGGAGCATAACTTTAGGTAGTAAGTATGCTCGGTGAGTTGTCGAAAAGAACCGCGCCGGCATCGCCCCGCTATCGATGCCAAGTTGCGCGGTTCAAAGCTGTCCGCTCGCGAACCTTGCGATGCACTCGCTGACAACCTCCTTGTGCGCGGATGCGAAATCACCGCGCACAAGAACCCCCAGACTCCTCCTGGTCGCGTGATGCGCCGCGAGTCTGTGCTTGGAAATATGTTATCGAAACATTGTTTCTTGGAGTGCTGTGTCGAACCACAGCGCCTCCGCAAAACGCTATGACATCGCGATACTCCGATTTAATCCGCGTTACTCTCGTTCTCAGTCGCCTCAAAATGGTATCGGAATGTTGACCGACCAGATTGCTGCGCCCACTAGAATTCCGGCAATGATGCCGATCGTCCGCATTACGAAAATGCTCATAGCAAAGTTCCCCGCTTCAGCTAATGAACGAGGCTAGGATAGCGCTATTTTGCAGAGGGTGGTCTCTACTTATGGTTGGGTTCCACAGTTGATGTGTGATTGTGGAGAAGTGAGTGAACTCGATTGAGCTGTGTTGTTTTTGCACTGGGCTCGCTGGGCACAACCGTACCATTGGCCACGGCACGTTGTGCCGTGGACGGTTCCAGTGATCTGCGTTGGGAATTTGCAGTGTTTAGTGTAGAGCTTCTTTCGCGATCGGAGCCGTCGCGTGCATGCCTGTGGCTGCTCTGACAATCGGCTCGGTTGGCATGGCGCGACGACGCTTGTGCTCAATGGTGCGGATCATCTCACGAATGCGCGGTTGGATCTCGGTGCGCCAGCGCGTGCCATTAAAGACCCCGTAGTGTCCGACCCCGGGCTGCACATAGTGGAAGTGCTCGTCGTCCGGAACATTCACGCACAGGTCATGGGCGGCTCTCGTTTGGCCAAGCCCACAAATATCGTCTTTCTCACCTTCGACCGTCATGATCGCGGTCTTCCGGATCGCGGTGCAATCGACCTTCTCGCTCCGGTGCATCATGGCGCCATTCGGCAGGGCATGCTCCTGAAAAGCCGTTCGAACGGTCTGCAGATAGAATTCTGCCGGGAGGTCCATCACCGCGAGGTATTCATCATAAAACTTGCGGTGTTGGGCAACTGAATCGCAATCGCCTTTGACCAGATTGTCGAACAAGTCCCAATGGGCCTTGCGATGCCGATCGAGGTTCATTGTCATAAATCCACTCAGTTGGACAAAGCCGGGATAGACACGGCGAAACGCCCCGGCGTTTGGCCATGGCACAATTGAGATGACGTTGTCTTCGAACCACTCGATCGGTCTGGTTGAGGCCAACTCATTGACGACCGTCGGATTACGGCGCGTATCGATTGGCCCGCCCATCAATGTCAGAGACGCTGGTTGGGCTGAATGTTCCCGCGCGGCCATAACGGCAGTAGCTGCAAGCACAGGTACGGCTGGCTGGCAGACCGCAATGACGTGTGTATTGGGTCCGAGGAAGCCGACGAACTCCATGATGTAGTCGATGAACGTGTCGAGATCGAACTGACCTTCGTAGAATGGTACATGGCGCGCATCGACCCAGTCCGTCATGTAGACGTCATGCTCTGGCAGCATCGCCTTGACGGTTCCGCGAAGCAGGGTCGCATAGTGACCCGACATTGGCGCCACGATGAGAACCCGTGGGTCGGGCTGGCCGGTCGTCACCGGGAGATGGCGACGAAAATGGATGAGTTCGCAAAATGGCTTTGTGAGAGCCGGCTCGATGGTTACAGGAAACTCCCGGCCATTGTGCGCGGATGATTCAATTTCCCAATCGGGCTTGCCATAGCGGCGCGTGATGCCTTCAAACACCTCACATGCAGCCGATACGCTCTTACCGAACGGAGTAAGCGAGATCGGGTTGAGTGGAAAATCCAGCTGATAGCGCAGACCCTTGGCCGCTAGACGCATTGGCGAGACCATGGCATGGGCCAATTCGTAAGCGTGGTATTTCATTGCCATAGGCGTTGATTCCTAATGTTGCGCTGCATGATCGTGTTGTCGCAGTGCAACATTAGATTCCTCAATCGTCAAGGTATTGCTGAGGATTGGCTGATAGATCGTTGATTTTAGCCTTTATACGCTACGTTTCTGTCACATTTTGCGACCTGGAGGGCCACAGGCCAGGACTTTGGGGTCAACTGTCGACCCCTATGTGTAATCGGCAGCGCATGTTGCTGTATCCACAACCTTTTGCCCCTGGCATCGTTTGTGGCGTGGAATCGACCTATTGTGCCTGCTTCAGCAAGTGGGGATTTTTGCCATGGTCGCGTTAGCTCATGAGCCAAAATGGGACGATGAAACCGGTCAGTATTTCCTCGGGGTCAGACATTCGGCGCGCGGACTGCAATGGCGTGAGCGATTGGACGTGCCCCAGCGCAATGTCGCCACGGCGATAGCTCAGCGCCATGACCTGCCTGAACTGCTTGGCCGTATACTCGCGGCCCGAGACGTGTCTCTCGACAGCGTTGAGACTTTCCTCGATCCGACGATCCGGCGGCTGATGCCGGATCCAAGCACTGTTCGAGATATGGACACGGCCGCTGCGCGCATTGCAGATGCGATTGAGCGACGCGAAAAGATTGCCGTGTTCGGTGACTATGATGTCGATGGAGCTTGCTCGTCAGCACTGATGCAACTCTTTTTCGGTCTGCACGATCTTGGCTGCCGGATTTACATTCCGGATCGTCTTCACGAGGGATACGGGCCGAACCCGGATGCCATTCGTCTTCTCAGCAAGGATGGCGCAACCCTGATCGTTACGGTCGATTGTGGTACGACGAGTTTTGATCCGCTGGACGTTGCGGCAGAGATCGGTGTCGATGTTGTTGTTGTTGACCACCACCAAGCAGATGCTGAACTCCCCAAATCTGTCGCGGTCGTCAATCCCAATCGGCAGGATGATTTATCCGGGCTCGGCCAGCTGTGCGCGGCCGGTGTCGTCTTCTTGTTGCTCGCCGCAATCAGTCGTGAGCTTCGTAGCCGAAACTATTACAAAGGCAGTCCGCCGGATCTGCTGGCCCTCCTGGACCTTGTCGCCCTTGCAACCGTCTGTGATGTCGTGCCTTTGATGGGGCTCAATCGGGCATATGTCACTAAAGGTTTGCAGGTGATGCACGGGCGCCAGAACGTCGGGCTCCGAGCCCTGTTTGATGCAGCGGGCCTCAAGCAGGCACCAACGCCCTACCACCTCGGATTTGTGCTTGGGCCACGCATTAATGCCGGCGGTCGGATTGGTGATTCAGGTCTGGGCTCGACCCTGCTATCGACGTCGGATGAGATGGAGGCGGCGCGGATCGCGGTCTTGCTCGATAAACTCAACGGCGAACGCAAAGCCATAGAGACGGAAATGCTGGCTCAGGCCATGGCGCAGGGTGAGGCTCTGATTGAGAGTGACGCAGATGCAGCTCTCATCCTGTTGGGATCCGAGGAGTGGCATAAGGGCGTCGTCGGGCTTGTGGCCAGCCGGCTGACCGACAGATATCGCCGTCCGTCCTGTGTCATTGCTTGGGACGGTGGCGGGCGTGGCACAGGTTCTTTGCGCTCGGTGGCTGGCGTTGACATCGGTGGCGCTGTGCGCGCTGCTCAAGCAGCAGGCCTGTTGGTTAAGGGTGGTGGCCACGCGATGGCTGCGGGACTGACGGTCGAGAAGGATAGACTTGAAGACTTGCGGCAGTTCATGGATGAGCAGTTGCGCGCAAGTGCGAAGGGTGCCCGAGAGTCCGCTTCTCTGGAAATCGATGGCGCGCTTACGCCCCGCGCGGTCAACCATGAACTATTGGGTCTCATCGAGCAGGCAGGTCCTTTCGGGCAGGGCAATCCGCAGCCGCGCTTCGCATTTGGCAGTCATGTGATCAAGTTTGCGAAAGTTGTTGGTGAAAGCCATGTGCGTTGCGCGTTGCAAGGCAGTGACGGTGCGCGACTTGATGCCATTGCTTTCAGGGCAGCAGATCAGCCCCTGGGAGAGTTGTTACTCAATTCCAGCGGCATGCCGGTTCACGTTGCCGGGACCTTGAGACGAGATACCTGGGGTGGTCGGGACAAGCT
>JBCDBQ010000086.1:0-16863 GCA_039183375.1 Pseudomonadota bacterium | reverse complement strand
GCTGTGCTCGCCGATCTTTGGCGGTTGGTTGCGCAATGTGGGTCGTTCGCGGTTGGCACCGAATTCAAACGGCAATGCCGGAAGCCCGGCGAAACGTCCTTCTTCGTCGCCGAAGCGCGAGACAAAGACGTCGAGCAGGCCGCCTGTCTCAAGCAAATGTTCATCCGTAAACAGGTCAACCGGTTTGCCAACAGGAGACCATGAGACATTGGCTCGCTCGCAGCGCCGTTCGACCTCTTTCTGTGGGTACTTGATGAGCTCCTCCTGGACAGCGGGGAGCAGCCAGGATCGTTCTGCCAGGCGGGTGACATTGCTCGCGAGGCGAGGATCAGAGGCCAGCTCGCGCAAGCCAAATTCTTCGGTGAAGCGCTCCCACTGCTGATCGCTTGTGACGCCAATAAACAGTTCGCCATCTTCGGCGGTCTTGAAGACATCATAGATCGCCCAAGCGCCATGGCGGGCCGGCATAGGCGGTGGTTCCTTCCCGGTTGCGGCGATGCCGGCCATTGGGATCGACATCAGGAATGCAGCACTCTCAAACAGCGCACTGCTGACGCGCTGCCCTTTGCCGGTCGTTGCTCGCTCATGCAAGGCAGCCTGGGCAGCATTCACGCCGAACGAAGCGCCGAGGATATCAATGATCGAGGCGCCAGCTCGCAAGGGCTGTCCCGGCGGACCTGTCATGTAAGCCAGGCCACTCTGGAATTGAACGACTTCGTCGAGGGCCGGACGGTGCTCGTAGGGTCCTTTGAGATACCCTTTAAGGGCTAGGTATATAAGGCGTGGATTGATCTCAGAAAGATTGTCATAGCCGCAATTGAGACGGTCCATCGTACCCGGAGCGTAGTTCTCTAACACGATGTCAGCGGTGGCTGCGATTTTGTGAAGTGCCGCTTGTCCTTCTGGCTGCTTCAGGTCAATCGCGATGCTCTTCTTGTTGCGATTGAGGGCAGCAAAGAAGCCTGCCGCAAAGCCACCGAGCCGCCGTGTTGGGTCGCCACCTGGCGCCGGTTCAATCTTGATGACGTCGGCGCCCATCTCGGCCATGATCAGGCCTGCAGTTGGTCCCATGACGGCGTGGCTGAATTCTAGAACGCGAATACCAGCGAGTGGTGTTGCCGACATCAGGCTGCCTTTCTGCGAAACGCATTCAGGCTGCCTGCATGAATGAGCTCGCTTGGCAGGATATGACCGACAATTTCTTCAGCCATCCGGCCAACTTCGATGAGCTGGTCGAGGTCGACACCGGTGGAGATGCCCATTTCCTCGCAGAGCAGGACGAGTTCCTCAGTGCAGATGTTACCAGCTGCACCTTTCTGTCCGGCAAATGGGCATCCGCCCAATCCGCCAACAGTCGAGTCGAAACGCGTGACGCCAAGCCTCAGTCCGGCGTGGGCGTTAGCAACGGCCAGGCCACGAGTGTTGTGGAGGTGTAGTGAGACTGTCTTGTCAGGCCAGCGATTGCGAACTTCTCCCACGACGCGATCGATACGGGCGGGTGTCGCCCATCCCATGGTGTCGGCCAATGAGAGAAGTGTGATTGACGTCTGATACTCATCGGCAACCTTGAGCCCATCCTCGATCGTGCGAATGACATCGGCGGGATCGACATCGCCCTGATAGTTGCAGCCAAAGGCGGCCATAACACCAATTCTTCTAACCGGAAGACCTTTTTCCAGATGCAGCGCGGTCTGCTTGCGCATCGCTTCGACGTTGTCTTCGTGGGTCCGGTTCAAATTCTTCTGGCTGAATGCGTTCGATGCTGAGAGTGATATCGAGCCGGTATTGGTAAGCTTGTCAGAGAACGCCATAGCGCGTTCAAGACCTTTGGCGTTGAACCACAGTGCTGTGTATTCAACGTTCGGCTTGGCCGCAAAGCCAGTCACGACCTGCTCCGCGTCCGCCCATCCCGGAACCAGACGTGGATTGACGAAAGAGCAAACCTGAATGTGCTTGAGGCCTGTGTCAGCCAGGGCTTCGATTAGCTTGATCTTGTCTGCTGTTGCAATCGGGCCGGGCTCAATCTGAAAGCCTTCGCGTGGGCCCTCTTCGTGAATTTCCACACTTTGCGGCAGATCGGACATCGGTTTTCCTCCTCGAAGCTTTCGAGCGACAATAGCCGGTGAAACGGGCTGCGGGCAATCAGGGATGAGAAGGCTTGGCAAACGCGACAGCGACAGAACGCTGTGGTTTGATCTCATTCGTGTTCGGCGTTGGGTTGCGAATTCCTGAAGTGCGACTAGATAAACAGCAAGACCCCGTTCCTCCCGCCTCAGCGTCCGCTTTGCACAAGTCTTGGGGTTGAGTACCTGTGCTAATGTCGGAAATGCGCCTCAATAAGCAAATGGAATAATAATATGACCGGAATGCCTGAATATACGCCACCAACCGTATGGCAATGGGACAAGGAAAGCGGTGGCAAGTTCGCCAATATTAACCGTCCTATTTCCGGTTCTACTCACGAAAAAGATTTGCCGGTTGGCAAGCATCCTTTGCAACTCTATTCCCTCGCAACGCCGAACGGCGTGAAAGTAACCGTTATGCTGGAGGAGCTTCTGGCTCTTGGACATAGCGACGCTGAATACGACGCATGGTTGATCCGTATTGGCGAAGGCGATCAATTCGGCAGCGGGTTTGTTGGTGCCAATCCGAACTCGAAGATACCTGCCTTGATGGATCACAGCGCAGATCAGCCACGCAGAGTGTTCGAGTCAGCTTCAATTCTGCATTACCTGGCTGAGAAGTTTGGTGAGTTTCTGCCGACGGAAATCAATGCGCGGACTGAAACGTTTAACTGGTTGTTCTGGCAGATGGGCAGTGCGCCGTACCTCGGTGGTGGTTTTGGCCACTTCTATGCCTACGCACCGTTTAAGATTGAATATGCTATTGACCGCTTCGCAATGGAAACTAAGCGGCAGCTGGATGTCTTGGACAAGCAACTCGCCAATAACGAGTATATTGCGGGCAAGGACTACACGATTGCCGACATGGCGATCTGGCCATGGTATGGCGCCCTGGCAAAGGGCTTGTTGTACAATTCTGCGGAGTTCCTGCAGGTGCAGGAGTATGAGCACGTCAATCGCTGGACGAACGACATCGCGCAGCGTCCGGCCGTTAAGCGTGGCCGAATGGTCAACCGTGTTGCCGGTGATCCTGCAAGCCAGTTGCACGAGCGTCATGACGCAAGTGACTTTGATACTAAGACCCAGGATAAGCTTGAAGCTGCGAGCTAGATCCGATCATCTCAGGGCTAGGGCGATTGAAGCAAAAAGAAAGGCCGAGCACGCCAGCGTGCTCGGCCTTTCTAGTATGGTAGTGCGGAACTTGCTTTCTAGCGTGGCAAGTCAGTCTTACCCATCAGGACTTTATCGATGGCGTGTGCAGCCTGTCGTCCTTCGCGAATGGCCCAGACGACGAGCGACTGACCGCGGCGCATATCACCTGCTGTGAAGACACGCCGTTTCGATGTTTCGTAGGCCTGGTCATCAGCTTTGATGTTGCCACGGCCATCCAATTCCAAACCAAGATCTTCAACCATTCCTTCGTGAACCGGGTTGGTGAAGCCCATGGCCAGGAGAACCAGATCCGCATCGATCTCGAACTCGGAGCCTTCGACTTCCTGCATCTTGGAATCGACGCGGCAGCAGACAAGCTTGGCAACTCGGCCATTGTCGTCACCCTCAAAGCGCTTGGTCATCACCGCGAAATCGCGGTTGGCGCCTTCTGCCTGAGATGAGGAAGTCCGCATCTTCATCGGCCAATGCGGCCAGGTCATTTCCTTGTCTTCATGCTCTGGCGGCGCCGGCATAATCTCGATTTGCGTAACTGACTTGGCGCCGTGTCTGAACGAGGTGCCGATGCAGTCAGAGCCGGTATCACCGCCGCCGATCACGACAACATTGCGATCCTTGGCGACTTCATCGGTGCCTTGTGTACTAATAGGTTCGCCGGAGACGCGACGGTTCTGTTGGGGGAGAAAGTCCATCGCGAAGTGGACACCTGCCAACTCGCGGCCTGGGACCGGCAAGTCGCGTGGCTTTTCTGATCCGCAAGCAAGCAGTACGGCGTCGTGGTCTTTTTCAATATCAGCGATTGGACGATCGACACCGACGTGGACATTGCAATGGAACGTGACGCCTTCGGCTTCCATTTGGGCTGCACGGCGTTCGATGACGTGCTTTTCCATTTTGAAGTCTGGAATGCCGTAGCGCATCAGGCCACCAGGACAGGCACTCTTCTCAAAGACATGAACGTCGTGACCGGCGCGGGCAAGTTGTTGAGCTGCCGCCATCCCGGCCGGACCGGAACCGATGATGGCAACCTTCTTGCCAGTCTTGGTCTCGGGAGGCTGTGGTGCAATCCAGCCCTCGTCGAACGCCCGGTCGGCGATCGCGCACTCGATCGTCTTGATCGTGACAGGCTCATCTTCAAGGTTCAACGTGCATGAGGCTTCGCATGGTGCGGGGCAAATGCGGCCGGTGATTTCGGGGAAGTTGTTAGTCGAATGCAGGTTCCGTGCAGCGCGTTCCCAGTCGCCTTGATAGACGAGATCGTTCCAGTCAGGGATCTGGTTGTTCACTGGGCAACCGTTGTGGCAATAGGGAATGCCACAGTCCATGCAGCGGGCTGCCTGTGTTTTCGTTCCCTCATCACCGAGCGGAACAACGAATTCGCCCCAATGCTTAAGGCGCTCTTCAACCGGCCGATAGATGCGGTCTTCGCGCTCGATTTCCAGGAAACCTGTTACCTTGCCCATAGTGTCAATCCTGATGCGTGTGCGTTTCCGTGTCGTTTTGATATTAGGTCTTGGCCGCTTTAACTGCGGCTGCAGACCTGTTTGAACCGTGTTGGCGTGTCGGCGAGACTGTTGAGATAGAACCACTCAGATTGCCTGCCGATATTGATGGTGAATTTGCCAGTGGACTTGACCATACGGTCGAGAAATTCCTTGGTTGTGCGCTCGCTCAACTGTTTGCTGACAAGGATCTCGCCGTGCTCGCGCCGTGCAATTGCCATGTCTGACAGCTTCACAGATGCCAATGTGACTTCGTCATCGGCTGCTTCAAACTTCAGTACTGCGGCGGTCGCATCCGCCTGCTGGGCCTGTTCTGGGTCATTGGTCGTTTTCGACCCTGGCCAGGACTTGTCGGTTTCGGCCGGATACGCGCAGGCACCAGGTTCGGAATGGCAAGGCATCCGCCACGACACCAAGAAATGACTAGCCTTGCCCTTGCGGCAAACCATATTGATGCTGCCGAAGCCTCCAGCCCAGCCCTCATCGGCAATCTGGACCATGCGGTCACCCTTCGCCAGAAGGCTCTCCAAGTCCTGCATCTCCGCACGGATCAGCCAGGCGCGGTAAGCCAGCAGCAAGCCGAGCAAGATCCCAAGGACGACGATCGCCTGGTTTATGTAGGTCATCGAGCCCAAAGATCTACGCCTGCTTGTCCTTAAGGTGTTGCAAGCCGATCTCAATGACATCGAGGCCGGTTGAGTCTGCCTCCTGGTGCTTCGTCATTTCCGCCAGGGCACGGCGATACTCGACCGGCATGACCTTGCGGAATTTCGGGAGATACCCGGCCCAGTCGCTCAGGATCTCCTGAGCTCGCGCCGAGTTGGTGTAACGCGCATGCTTTTCGATCAACTGGTGGAGGCGTTCAGCGTCGTGCGAGGTCATATCACTCATCACATCGACAAGGCCGTGGCTCTCCAAATCACCACCCTGGTTCGATAGCTTGCGCATGATCTCCTCTTCGGCCTCGACGGGTTCGAGATCGACCATCGACATGTTGCAGCGTTGCTCGAAATCACCAGCTTCATCAAGGACGTACGCAATGCCGCCTGACATACCAGCCGCGAAGTTTCTACCGGTTGGTCCGAGAACAATGACGATACCGCCCGTCATGTATTCACAGCCGTGATCGCCGGTGCCTTCTACGACGGCAATGGCACCTGAGTTGCGCACGGCAAAACGTTCGCCGGCAACACCTCGGAAATAACATTCGCCGGTGATGGCGCCGTACAGGACCGTGTTGCCGACGATTATGCTTTTCTCAGGCGTGATGCCCGATTTCTCATTCGGCCTGACGATTATCTTGCCGCCTGACAGACCTTTGCCAACGTAGTCGTTGCCTTCGCCGATCAGATCCAGCGTCACACCATTGGCGACCCAGGCCCCAAAACTCTGGCCGGCGGTGCCGGTCAAAGTCAGCCAGACTGTATCTTCCGGCAGACCAGTATGGCCGTAGCGCTTGGCAATTTCGCCAGACAGCATGGCACCGGTGGTGCGGTTGGTGTTGTTGATTACCAACTCTTCCTTGACGGGCTTCTTTTCGTCCAGCGCAGGCTTTGCCAGTTCGATTAGTTTACGATCGAGGACGTCTTCCAGGCCGTGGTCCTGACGTTGGCTATTGAAGATTGCCACACCTTTGCCAGCCTTTGGCTTGTAGAAGAGCTTGGTAAAGTCGAGGCCGTTCGCCTTCCAATGATCGATAGCCCGGTCCTTATCGAGGGCATCGGACTGGCCGATCATTTCTTCGAAGGTCTTGAAGCCCATCGCGGCCATGAGCTGGCGCACTTCCTCTGCAACAAAGAAGAAGAAGTTGATCACGTGCTCAGGCTGGCCGGCGAACTTTGCTCGCAGCCGCTCATCCTGGGTTGCGATGCCGACCGGGCAGGTGTTGAGATGGCACTTGCGCATCATCAGACAGCCGGTTGCAATCAGCGGTGCTGTCGAGAAGCCGAACTCGTCAGCGCCAAGTAGTGCGCCGATAACGACGTCGCGGCCTGTGCGTAGGCCACCGTCGACCTGGACACAGATGCGGCCACGCAGCTTGTTGAGGACGAGTGTCTGATGCGTCTCGGCAAGGCCGATCTCCCAAGGCGAACCGGCATGCTTGATCGACGTGAGCGGTGAAGCACCCGTGCCGCCCTCAAAGCCTGAGATCGTCACGTGGTCAGCACGGGCTTTGGAAACGCCGGCAGCGACGGTGCCAACGCCGACTTCGGAAACCAGCTTGACTGATACATCCCCTGCGGGATTGGTGTTCTTCAGGTCGTAGATGAGCTGCGCGAGATCCTCGATGGAGTAAATGTCGTGGTGCGGCGGCGGAGAAATCAAGCCGACACCAGGTGTCGAGTGCCTGACCTTGGCAATAGTCTGATCGACCTTGTGGCCAGGCAGCTGACCGCCTTCTCCGGGCTTGGCGCCCTGAGCCATCTTGATCTGCATCATGTCGGAGTTGGCGAGGTATTCGGTTGTCACGCCAAAGCGTCCAGATGCGACCTGCTTGATGGCCGAGCGCATCGAGTCGCCGTTGTCTAGTGGCGTGAAGCGATCTGATTCTTCGCCGCCTTCACCTGTATTGGACTTGCCGCCAATGCGGTTCATCGCAATCGCAAGCGTCGTGTGCGCTTCCCGTGATATTGAACCGTATGACATGGCACCGGTTGCGAACCGCTTGACGATGTTCTTGGCCGGTTCGACCTCATCGATGTCGACAGGTTGGCGACGGATTTCTTCGGCGCCCTTGATCCGGAAGAGGCCGCGCATGGTCATCAGTCGTTCGGACTGTTCGTTCACCTGGCGCGAGTAGGACTCGTACTTGTCCGGTAGATTGCCGCGCACAGCGTGTTGCAGGTCCGCGACGACCGGGGCTGTCCAGCTATGCGCTTCGCCGCGGACGCGGACTGCGTACTCGCCGCCAACTTCCAGGGCGTTCTCCAGAACTGGTACATCGCCGAAGGCCTGCCGGTGACGCTCTGCGGTTTCCTGCGAAATCTGCTCCAGGCCGACACCATCAATCTGGGTGTGCGTTCCGGTGAAGTATTTCTCAACGAACTTCGTGTGCAGGCCGACGGCATCGAAGATCTGAGCGCCACAATAGGATTGGTATGTCGAGATGCCCATCTTGGACATCACTTTGAGCATGCCCTTGTCGATGGCCTTGATGTAGCGCTTGATGGCCTCTTCCTTGGTGAGGTCCTCATCAAGCTCGGGAAGAAGTTTAATGATCGTCTCGAATGCCAAATACGGGTTGATCGCTTCGGCGCCATAGCCTGCCAGCGTGCAGAACTGATGCACTTCATGGGCTTCACCGGTTTCAACAACGAGACCAACAGATGTTCTCAGTCCGCGCCTGATGAGGTGATGGTGAACAGCCGACGTTGCCAACAGAGACGGAATAGGAATGCGGTCTGCACCGACCCAACGGTCAGACAGCACGATGATGTTGTAGCCCTTCTCGACGGCCGTCTCAGCCTGGCTGCAAACCGTGTCGAGCGCGCTTTCCATCCAGTCGGCACCGGCCTCGGCGGGATAGGTGATATCGAGCGTAAGCGTGCGGAACTGGTTGTCCGGCACGGCAGCAATCTGACGAATGCGTTCAAGTTCATCGTTGGTCAGAATCGGCTGGTAGACCTCGAGGCGCTTCTGCTTCGATGAACCGGCAAGGTCGAGAATGTTCGGTCTCGGTCCAATGAAGGACACGAGCGACATTACCAATTCCTCGCGGATCGGGTCGATCGGCGGGTTGGTGACCTGCGCGAAGTTCTGCTTGAAATATGTGTGCAGCAACTTGGCCTTGTCTGACAGGGCCGAGATTGGCGTGTCAGTGCCCATCGAACCGATAGCTTCCTGGCCGGTATGGGCCATCGGTGCCATCAGGAACTTGAGGCTTTCCTGCGTGTAACCAAACGCCTGCTGACGATCGAGCAGTGCCACATTGGTTTTCGGCGCCTGCGATGGTGCCGGTGGCAGGTCGCCGACGGTGATCTGGGTCGCGTCCAGCCATGATTGATAGGGATGCTTGGCGGCCAGATCAGCCTTGAGTTCATCATCGGAAATGATGCGACCTTCGGCCAGGTCAATGAGCAACATCTTGCCCGGCTGAAGGCGCCACTTTTCAACGATCTCTTCTTCCGGCGTCGGCAGCACACCGGCCTCAGAGGCCATGATGACCATGCCGTCCTTGGTGACGAAGTAGCGGGCGGGTCGCAATCCGTTACGGTCAAGCGTTGCACCGATCTGGCGACCATCGGTGAAGGCGACAGCGGCTGGTCCATCCCACGGTTCCATCAGCGCAGCATGGTATTCATAAAACGAGCGGCGATTGGCATCCATCAGCGGATTGCCAGCCCAGGCTTCCGGGATCAGCATCATCGCTGCATGGGATAGCGAATAGCCACCCATGGTCAGGAATTCCAACGCGTTGTCGAAACAGGCGGTATCCGACTGGCCTTCATAAGAGATCGGCCACAGCTTCTGGAGATCTTTCCCAAACAGTTCCGAGCTCACCGACGCCTGGCGCGCTGCCATCCAGTTGACGTTGCCGCGCAGCGTGTTGATCTCACCGTTATGGGCCACCATGCGGTAGGGGTGCGCCAGTTTCCACGACGGGAAGGTGTTGGTCGAAAAGCGCTGGTGGACGAGAGCCAGCGCAGATGTCAGGCGCTCGTCGACGAGATCGGCGTAATAGGCACCGACCTGATCGGACAGGAACATGCCCTTGTAGATGATGGTGCGGCTGGACAACGACACGATATAGAAGTCGTTATCGCTATCGCTCATTCCGAGGTCAGCGAACTTCGCGTGGATGGCGTTGTTGACGACTTTGCGGAGCACATAAAGCTTGCGTTCGAAATGGTCATCGTCAGCAATCCCATCGCCCTTGCCGATGAAGACCTGGCGGTGGAATGGTTCGACCGCGATTGTCGGTTCGGACAGGCAGCTATTGTCGGTCGGAACGTCGCGCCAGCCGAGAAGGACGAGACCCTCTTCCTCGCAGCTGCGCTCGAACTGAGCCTCGCACTCGCGCCGGAACCGCTTGTCTCGCGGCATAAAGATGTGGCCGGCTGCGTAGTCGCCCGGTGCTGGAAGCTCAATACCGAGAGAGCTGCATTCCTCTTCGAAAAAATCATGCGGAATCTGAATCAGCATTCCGGCGCCGTCACCGGCCAGGGGATCCGCTCCAACCGCGCCGCGATGCGTCAGGTTGACCAGGATCTTAAGCCCGTCTTCGATGATTTTGTGCGATTTTTTGGCACTCAAGTCCGCAATGAAGCCAACGCCACACGCATCATGCTCATTGGCCGGGTCATAGAGACCCTGTTTTGCTGGTGGAGTGCCCACCCGGCGCGTGATCTGGTTTTCGCGCACATCATTCATCGTTGACCGCCTCGCCATCGTCCGTATTTCGCCCTCCCCGCACGAGAAATCATGCAGAGTTCCGTTCTTAAGAGCAAAGAACACACTGACCGTAAAGGGTTTTGTGCTCTTTCCTCGCGCAGACTCGGTGGTTAGATCTAACCGTGCCCAAACAGCGCGTGCGCTCCAGTCCAACGTGCTACTGTTGTGTCGTAGCCCCGCCAATTCGCGGGCAGCTTTTTACGCCCATAGCGGGCGGAGACTTTTCCGACACGTGTTTCATGGCTGAGCGCCTAGACGTCGAACATCCTCGTTTACACGATTTCGTCCACGAGATGCAGAATGCTGACTAACGACTGTGCATTCGGCGCAATCCGACAAAGGACAGCATAGCTGACCTAATTGCTGTTATGCAAGCAGATTTTGTGCGGTGTCTTGCCCGCCTGCAAGGGTTCGTCGTGTCTCGAGTGTGCTCTGATTGCAATGGCTGCCGGTTTAATTGCCGATAAGTGATCTGGGCGAAAACGCCCGTCATAAACCCATGCATCTGTGGTCCGCAAATCTAGCAAGAGCAGACCCATAGTCACACTGACTGTCAGAGCATCCATGGCTTTAGAAATTGAGCGAAAATTCCTTGTCCGGTCAGACGCTTGGCGGGCAGATGCCGGCGAAGCGAGTGGCCTGCGCCAATGTTATCTCGCGACCACGGACAAGGCGTCGATACGTGTTCGGGTCATCGATGATGCAGCCGGGCGCCTGACGATCAAATCGAGCAACACTGGCGTTGAACGTGCCGAATTCGAATACACGGTACCAGTGGATGAGGCCCTGGCAATGATGACGCTTAGCGTTGGGACACCCATTGAGAAAGTCCGACATAGCGTTCTGGTTGACGGTTTCGTTTGGGAAGTGGACGTCTTCGAAGGCGGCAACGCCGGGCTGATTATCGCTGAGGTCGAACTTGAACAAGCCGACCAGGAGATTGTGATCCCGGACTGGATCGGGACAGAAGTCACCGGGGACCCCAAGTATTACAATAGTAATCTCACATTCGTGCCGTTCTCGAGCTGGACCTAAAGCTAAAGCCAACGGCTTTCAGTTGGTGGCGGGATCGAATTTCTGATTTCGTATCTGCTTCTTTTGTATTTTTGCAAACACATGTCAGGCTAACCGGTACTTAGAAATCCTAACTGCCGGTGTCTTCCGATGAAAATTGATAGCGTCGAGCTGCAGCTTTTTGCCTGGGACCGCATTCCTCCGACACGTTATCATGCGGGCTCCCAGAACAAGGGTGGATCCAGCAATCTTGGGCTACTGACCATTAGAACGGACGAGGGCCTTGAAGGGCATGCCTTTCTTGGTACGGCGACCAATCCGGCTGAAACTGATGCCAGTGCTTTGATCCGATTTTTGAAGCCGGTCCTAATGGGGCAGGATCCGCTCGCCCGTGAAACCATTCACAAGGCGATGCGGGGCCGGCAGCGCAATATGGGCCTGAGGACAGTCGGCGCCTGCGATACCGCACTTTGGGACATTGCCTCGAAAGCTGCGGGTATGCCGCTCTACAAGTACCTCGGCGCCGGGCGCTCCAAGATCGGTGCCTACGCCTCAAGCCAAATTCTTGATAGTGCGGAAGAATATGCGGCAGAGGCTTTGCAGTTCAAGGAAGACGGTTGGAAGGCCTATAAGATCCACCCGCCGCAGGTTCCGGCAGAAGATATCAAGGTCTGTCAGGCTGTGCGGTCGTCGGTGGGCGATGACTACAACATCATGTTGGATTCGACGTGGAGTTATTCCTACGCGGAAGCTCTGCGAGTCGGTCGAGCGGCAGAGGAACTCGGATTTCTCTGGTATGAGGACCCTCTGAACGAAGAGGACCTCTACTCCTACGTCAAACTAAGAGAAAAGCTCGACATCCCTATTCTTGCAACAGAGTACCCGCAAGGAGATATCGGCACTTATGCGTCTTGGATCACGGAGCGCGCGACGGATGCCCTACGCGGCGACATTCCGGTCAAAGGTGGCCTGACAACCATGATCAAGACCGCGCATCTGGCGGAAGCCTTTCATATGAATTACGAAGTCCACCACGGTGGTAATTCACTGAATAATATGGCTCAACTTCATTTCGCGTGCTCACTGATTAACACGACTTACTTTGAAGTTTTGCTTCCACATGGAGCGCACAAATATGGTGTGGTCAACGAAATTGAGATTGATCAAAACGGGATGGCGCAATGTCCGGAAACACCAGGCATCGGTGCTGAAATTGATTTCGAATTAATCAAGGCCAATGAGATTGTTGTGCTGAGTTAAGGCCAGCTAATCTGTTCTTTCTAGACCTAGTATGAATGCGGTTATGCAGCCTTCGCCGTAATCGTGCTGTCGATGCAACTCTTGGGCGTAAAAGCATCGAAGCGGATGGTGACGGGAACTATTCTGTGGCCTTATTCGAGTGGGCAGAGGGGCTGCTCGTAGAGGAGGTACACACAATGAAATCAATTCGCTTGTTGGCAGTTTGTACTGCGTTGACCGGTGCGATGGCGATGTCTGCTCCGGCATTTGCAGCTGGGCACAAGTGCTCAAAAGTCAGTTCAACAGTTACGATGCTGACCACACCACTTGCAGCCGTAGCGGCGCAGGCCTCCGTTGCGACCTCTATTCTCGCCAAAGGGATGACGGCCAAAGGCAGCATCAAGACGAAGTGCGACGACAACCCTCTCATTGCGAAGTGCACGGCCAGCCAGAAGGCTTGCAAATAACTCAACGCATTTTCAAGATATGTTTGCGGGTGTAGAGCAAAGAGTAATTAATTCGATATCGTTCCAATACCGAATTAACTGATCAAATTTGCTCTATACTTCAGAGGCGAGAATTTTTCGGGCGTTATATCTGAGCGCTACCAGTGGCTCAGACATAGCGCCCGTCGCTTTTGTGTCAGCGGTTAGCCGCGGTCTTCTGTAATTCATGTCCAGCCAATTGTAAGATGTCCTGGCGCTTAGTTGAAGGTGTGATACAGACCTCTTGCAATCTCTCCTTCGAGTGGAAACGACAGCATGCCCATGACGGAATAGCCGAGCAGCCAGGGCATCAGATAAAATCGAAACATATAGAAGAACCAAGCCACAAATAGTGGAATGAGCGGTTCGATCAAAAAGCTTGGTGTGACGGGTTTAAAGACCCGGATAATCGGGTTCGTTGAGCGCACAAAGAACTTCATGAAAAAGAAGTCTGAGTTCTCGGGCAGAAACAGGTTCATGGCTGCGCGTCCGATCAAAGTCCACATGATCATGCCAAGAATGTAGTCGATGGCGATGACCCAGATGGGGAACGCGGAAGTCATAGGTGCTGCTCGCTGCTTTTGTGTTGTTCGCGCAGAAATCCGGGGGCGGTGGGCCGCCCCCGGACAAGAGTTTGCTATGCGATTAGATCGCGTTTAGTGCGACTGATCAAGGATCGTCTCACCGGACGGAATACGAACGCGATCGACCATGTCCTGAGTCTCCTGATCGGGTGCCTCAGTCATCAAACTGACGACGACCATGGCAACCAGACTGACCGGCATACCGATGATACCGAAGCGCAGTCCATCGAGCCCCCAGACCGGATCAATGATCTTGTTGTAGATCAGGTAGAGATAGATCGTTCCGGCCGCAAAACCGAAGACCATCCCGGCTATGGCGCCAGCCGCATTTGCCCGTTTCCACCAGACCCCAAGGACGAGTGGGAAGAACAAGCCGGAGCATGCGAAGCAGAAGGCCCAGGCAACAGCGCCTAGAATACCGGTCAGCTTCATACTCGCGACAGCTGCACCAGCCGCACCGATTATGACAAGCAGAATGCGTGCAACCACAAGGCGTGTACGGGTTTCTGCTTTCGGGTCGATGATCTTGTAGTAGAGATCATGGCTCAGTGCGTTAGCGATTGCCAGCAGGAGGCCGTCAGCAGTTGACATGGCGGCAGCCATACCACCTGCAGCGACCAGGCCGGAGATCACATAGGGCAGACCGGCGATTTCTGGCGTCGCCAGCACCACGATGCCGGTGCGCATGTAGAACTCGTTGATATCGAGTACGCCGTTGCCGTTGCTGTCGACAATCTTCAAGAAGCCGACATTCGACCAGTTCTTGACCCAATCCAGGTTGCTGACTTCCTGGAATGACTTGCCGATGATTGCTGTTGGCAGGTTTGGATCCAGCAGCTGCAGCTTGGTCAAGGTCGCAAGCGCTGGTGCCGTGAAGTACAGCAGGAAGATGAAGAACAGCGACCATGCCACTGACTTACGCGCTGCACGCACCGACGGTGTCGTGAAGTAACGCATCAAGATGTGGGGCAGTGATGCCGTACCTGCCATCATGCACAGCGCGAGCGTAACGAACTTCCAGCTCGCCATTGATCCTGGCTCACCCGGCGCGTTGTGAAGGTTGGTCAGAACCTTAAGGCCGGCAAATGATTCGGCTGCTTTTGCGCCGACATTCAACTGTCCTTCCAGCTCTGCAATTCGCGCAACGGCGTCACCATATGAGAAGTGTGGAATGATGCCGAAGTTCTGCTTATTCGACATCCAGATAACTGGAACGAGATAGGCAATGATAAGCACGATATACTGTGCCACCTGCGTCCAGGTCACAGCCCGCATGCCCCCTAGCATTGAGCACAACAGAATGCCAAGGAGGCCGAACCAGACGCCAACCTCGAACGGAATCTGCAACGCACGTGCAGCGATCGTACCGGTCGCGTTGATCTGTGCCGTCACGTAGGTGAATGATGCAACGACGAGGATGATCACTGCGCACAAGCGTGCCATGTTGCCGCCGTAGCGTGTTCCGATGAAGTCAGGAACCGTATAGCAGCCGAACTTTCTCAGATATGGCGCCATCAACGAATTGACGAGCACATAACCACCGGTCCAGCCGACGACGAAGGCGAGATAGCCGTGTCCACCGAAGTAGATACCGCCCGCCAGCGCCACGAACGAAGCACCAGACATCCAGTCGGCGGCTGTTGCCATGCCGTTGAATACCGGTGGCACTTGTCGGCCGGCGACGTAGTAGGCGTCGACCTGCATGGTGCGTGAGAGCCAGCCAATGGCGGCATAGATAAAGATGGTGAAGGCGACGAACAAAATACCGATTGTTGCCGCGTCGACCCCGAGTTGCTCCAACACTGCCATCAAGAGGATGAAGACGATAAAACCGCCTGTATACATCCCGTAGATCTTAGGCAGGTTGTCAACAAAAGAGCCGTTCTTTGTTGAACCTGTATCAGACATTTCCAATCCTTACGGAGAATTGTTGATTGATCTCATGCTTGGCTCGAAGGCCAATTGGAATTGAGATGCTCGTACGCGTTAGCTTTCCTCGCTGCCATCAAAGCCATTGGCACTATCAATGGCGTCCTGAATCCAGTTCTGGACGAAGATAAGAACGACGAAGATTGCTAAGGAGCCCTGCACGGCCAGGTAGTAGCCAAGCGGGAAGCCCATGAAGCTCATTGTGTTGAGCTCCTTTGCGTACCAATGCACAACAAAGGCAAAAATGAACCAGAGCAGCAGGATGAACACCGTCAACCAGAATGTACTGCTCCAGTGCCGCTTGGCGGCTTCTGAAGGTTCAGACATCGATTTCTCTCCCAGGTCGTTTTCATGTTTGCCATGATTATCTCGAGGTATTGCCCTAGCTTCTTATTGCGAAGCGACCGGGCAGTTCTTGGAATGTCCCTGTTGTTGAAGTGGCTTGTTCCAAGATGCAGTGAGCGATCGGGTACGGTCATGTGTGCCGTCACGCAAAACGGGGAACGATGTATTCCGCCATGAGCGAAAAATGCACTGCCTGACCGCGACAATCGTCCGAAGACGCGCAGTAGGATTTGCAGCTGTGTGGCCGGTGCACTGGAAAGCGCCAGCCAACGTTCATGTCGGCCTGCCATCATTTCTTTGCCCCCGAAGTCGCAGAATCCATTTTGCAGTCTTCCAACGTTACGGAAATTGTCTTTAAGTCTAAGACTGACAAGATTGACACCAGATGGTCATGAACGTAGTTTCCCAGCCCTTTCTGAGGAGTGCGTGCGCGTGAAGCTGCCGACGATTGAGGATGTTTCTGCTCTGCTTCAGCATATGCGTAGCTACATTCCCCGTCGCCAAGACACTGGAAATATCGAGACATTTGAAGCGCTTGTAGGCTTCGTTGAAAGCCGTTCCGCCTACATCGGTCAGACGTCGCTCTATGGCTATCTCAAGACACGGATGGGCACGCGCTACACAGAGCTGTTCCAAGATGATGCCTTCGTTGACTCGATCAATCAGGCCAAATGGCATGTCTACGGGGCCTGTATCTCGGATCTGACAGTGTTTGCCGTTCATCACACTTGCGCAGAGCTTGGCGAAACGACGGACGCGGAGCGCAGCAGCATGGCGGCTGAATGCTTTGAGATGGCGGTCGCACGGTCTTTTGTTGAAGAGGATGCGGCCGGGGCAAGCCGGGAGTCTCGTAGTGCCTTTGAGCAGCGCGTTGCAGAGATCAATTGGGATGGTCTTGATGTGCAGCAGGATGTCTTTGTCGCGAGCCCGGCGGAGCTTGTTCTACGTGCACCAGTCACAAAGGAATTTATGGCTGAGGACCAAGAGGTGGTCGTAAATTCGATCCTGTTTCGATGGCGCGATGTGCGACAGCAATTTCGCAATCGTGCCCAGCCGGCCGAGATTATGTCGGATTGGCAAT
>JBCDBQ010000085.1:0-16982 GCA_039183375.1 Pseudomonadota bacterium | reverse complement strand
TTGGCAGAGCACCCGAACCGCTTCAGGATCCTGTTCACTTCTCGAATGCCAGCTGCATTTGCGCCGCTCTTGTCTATGACGATTTTGTTTGGGATCCCGTTTGACGACAGTGCTTTGGCAAAGAACCTGGTGGCTGCTGGACGATTTCGTCGCTCAGACAGCATGAAATCAAGGGTGTTTCCCACTTTGTCGACGGCTCGATAGAGATACATCCACTTCCCGCGTACACGAATATAGGTTTCGTCCATGCGCCATGAACTCTGAGTTGGGCGCTTTTTTGATTGCGCGCGAGCTGCGACGATCGGCGAGAACTTCACAACCCACCTATTCAATGTTGCGTGGTCAACTCGGATACCGCGCTCAGCCATGATCTCTTCCAAATCGCGATAAGAAACCGTGTACCGCAGGTAAAAGTAAACGGCGTACAAAACCGCATCCTTCGGAAAATGGCAGCCTTTCAAGGAAATCATGCTGAAACCTGTTGGAGAACAATGCGCGGACACCAAAAGTCGAAATCTATATGCTCGTCAATCCAGGCCCAAAGTTTGCGACACATCCGGATTGATCGCACGTAACAAGGCATCCGGCGCAATGATGCAGAGCACTTTTTTCTGCTTCATCAAATTGATGGTGAGACAGGTATCGGCCACTGCAACCGCGATGCGCCGCTGCAGCCGGGAGATTTCCTGTTGATGGATTCAACGCGTCCAGCAGAAATGATCTTTGAACAGGATGTGTCGGAGTTTACCTCTGTCCATATTCCGCGCAGTCTTCTTTTGGCGGATCACCCTCACCCCCCGGCAACCGGGGTCAAGGTGACGGCCAGGCACCCGTTGCATGAAAGCCTGCGCAATCTGATCGCAGAGGACGCGGCGGATATAGCGGCGGATATAGATGTGGATCGGTTCCGGTCCGATGTCTTCTTTGATTTTGTGGCGATGGTCTTTGGACCTGATCCAGATAAGATCACTATGGGCCAATTCCGCAACAAAGGCGGGCGCATGCACTTCGTCTCTCAAGTCATTGATCAGAACTTGCGGGACGAGGATTTCTCGATTGATCACCTTGCTTGCTCGAACACGCCGCGGCCGATGCGACAAGGGCAGCTATGGATTCAGCAAGGCGGCTATTCGAGCAAGAGTTAAGTGCTGTGTCAGTTGCTGATTTGGCTGTACAGGTACTACGCTGACGCTGGTGGTCTCGGTCAATTTTGAATGTGCCAAAGCAGTTTCATTTCACGCAAAGACAAAACCGCTTGATCTGATGTTTCCCTCGGAATGGCTTCGAAGCAGCAATCCAACCGCTAATCTAAAGTACCGGCGTGCCGGTAACCTGTGCAATAGCGCGGGCTGTACAGTTTGTGGCTTTCGTTGAAACGAGTGCAACTTTAGAGTGCGTCAGGAGTTTGGTGGAAAAGGGGAAAGGCTCAACCGAAGTTGAGCCCTTGTTTTATGTCGTCGGCATTCTCGACTATTTGCTCGCGTAGCGGGATGCCACGATCAAGGTTTGCAAGTTGGACTATCTTTCGCGATATGGTAGACGGAAACAACTCTTGGTTGCCACTATCTTTTTAGAATCGTAAGCTTTTTAACTGCGGTCCCAGGGCACGCCCTGCGTTGCTTCAACCTCGTTCCATTTCTCGATTAGCGAAAGCATCTCATCAAGGATCTCTTGGCCGTTAAGTCCGGTTGCATCCGCATCAGCCAACCACTTATCGACAATGGGCTGCGCGGAGTTACTGAGAACGGCATGATCGGCGTCTGTAAAAGACTTCAGAACAAGTCCATTTTCCCCGCTTGTCATGGCTTCAATAGCTTCGGCTTCAGCCTCGCCAAGATGTTCACCGTAATAATCATGCATCGATGCACCGGCAGCTTTGATCGCCGCCTGATCATCCGCTGATAGGGTTTCAAAAACATCTTTGTTCATCACAGTTGCAAGTACGATGCTCGACGAAAGCTCAATCGGCGTAATTGACGTGATCAGCTCGTCCAGCTTCGTCGCAGATGCGAAATAACCATACGTAACAGTGCAGTCGATCAAGCCCGTCTGCATGGACTGATAGACTTCGTAGATGGGCATGTCGACCATGTTGCCTCCAAGCGGTTCAAAGAGATCGCTCATGGAATTGGTTCGGCTAATCTTGACCCCATCGACGTCTGTGATGGAGTTAACTTGGCCATCGTTGCAGCCCAACAGCGCTGTAGGCAGGCCGTAGAAGTTAAGATAGACAAGGTTGCGTTCATCGAGCCGAGCTTTAATCGTCTCGTTGGTAGTAAAAAGCTCATCCAGTGCCTTCATCATTACCCATGGACTCGCTTTGATCATCGGGACGCCGCCTAGTGCTAATTCAGGGAGTTCGGATTGCACGTATGGGCCAACGAGCAGTCCCATGTCGGCGACACCGCTGCTTAGGGAGTCTAGCGCAGCGGTCGAACTGAACAGCGCTCCACCCCAGTTGTTTTGAACCGTTAGGGAGCCCGCCGAATTCTCAGAGATCAAAGTGCTCAGCTGGTTCACGGCCGCAGCACGAACGCCCCGGTTTGGACCCGGATCGTTTGAGATGAGGGTCGTCTGCGCATTTGCAGCAAGAGCGATGGCGGATGTCGCAGCCATGGATAGGGCTAGCTTGAGATGTCTAAACATTATGTCCTCCCTAGGAGCTCAATTTGAATAAGCGCTTTTAATTCGTAACATAATGGATAGCATACGAACTGTACGTAGACAAATTTTTTGAACCGACCGTGTTGCTGGGCGAGCGATGTATTCTAAAGAATCGGCACTCACTCGAACGGGGGTTTCGCGTGAAGGGCGGATGGCCGCTCAAATAGGAAGAGAACGGCGACCGCTTCTCATGACACATAAGCCAGATTCATACCCTCGATTCGCACTGGCTTACATCGATGTGGGGATCGCTAGCGACAATGCGGGAATAGCGACAATCAAGATAAGAACAGCCAGGTCGCTCACCAAGAAGCGCCAGATGCCACTAAAGATCTTACCGATAGAGATCCGTTCCTCAATAGCAGCCGCGAGAACAAACACGTTCAGTCCCACAGGTGGCGTAATCAGACCGATCTCCAAAAGCTTCACAATGATGACGCCAAACCAAATCAGGTTGAAGCCATAGCTCTCGACCATAGGGATCATTAACGGCAATGTCAGAACCATGATGCCAATGGGATCAAGGAACATGCCAAGCAACAGATAAATCAGGCACACCATCGCGATGAAAACCCAAGGGCCGATGTCCGCCGCGCCGAGAGCTGTCACCAGATTGTTTGAAAGCCCTGTCAGGGCGATCAATGTGACAAATACCTTAGCACATGCTGCGATGAAGAAAATGCCGCCAGTTGTACTCGCCACATCCCGCAGAATGGGTAGGATGTCTCGATAGCTCAGGGTGCGACGGCCAAGCCCGAGAACCACAGCGAAGATCAGGGATAGGGCCGCGGCCTCAGTAGCAGTAAAGACACCGCCGTAGATGCCGCCGATGATCAAGGCAAACAGCAAGAACGCAGGCCATGCCTTGAAAAGTGCCAGCCACTTCTCGCGCAGTGGGTATCCTGCAGATCGCAATGGTGCAATTCCCGGGGATCGTTTGACCCAAATGTAGATTACTAGTGCATAGCCAAGCAGAGACAGCAAACCTGGCACAATCCCTGCCAAGAACAACTGCGCAATCGATGTCTCGGTGAAAATCGCGTAGATGATGAACAAGATTGAAGGTGGGATAAGTGAACCGAGCGTACCTCCTGCGGCTACACTGGCGGTTGCGAGCCGCTCATCATAGTTCAGTTTCAGCATCTCCGGCGTGCAGATACGGCCCATGGTTGAGGCACAAGCTATGGAGGAGCCCGAAATCGCAGAAAACCCACCGCATCCCGCAACGGATGCAATGGCGATGCCGCCTGGCAGACGTGCAAGCCACATGCGCGCAGCGGCATAGATCTCGGTCGTTATCCCGGCCCGTTCAGCCACAGCACCAAGCGCGATAAAAAGAGGGATCATAGATAAATTGTAGGAGTGGATAAGCTCGAAAGTTGCAGAAAACGAAATCTGCAAAGTGCGCATTAACGCGCGATCAGGCACAAAAGCTCCTGTGCGAAAACTGAATACGAGAAAGAGCGAGATCACCGCAACGCCGCCAATTGCCCAGGCGATTGGTACGCGTATGGCAAGGAGGATGAGCACGGTCACGCAAGCGACATAGCCGATCAAGGTCACATCCATTCAGCGGCTCACAATTCTGCAGGGGCTGGTTGACCGGCGATGGCAGCACGCAAATCTACCAAGAACATCTGAACCATGCGCATCAGGACAAATCCGAAAGCAACAAAATAAGCCGCACGGCTGATCCACTTGGGGATCAGGAAATCACCGCCGTGGTGGGCGCCATTGCCCCAGGTCTTGAAGAACTGTTGCCATCCCGCGAAGACTAGCGTTGCCACGATGACAATCCCGATCAGTGCCGCAACGGCCGCGATCCACCTGTTCAACGCGTCGGGAAAATGATTTGCAAAGAGGTCAATCGCGACATGCGCGCGCCGGGACGTGGCCGCCGAAAGCGGAAACAGGATCGCGGGTACCATTAGCTCTCGCACCAAAATGATTGAGTCCGGAACGGTTAATGCGAAGGCTTCACGCGCAAAAACTGTGATGACAATGAGGAGGCACAGAAGCGCAACCGCAATGGCCCCCAAAGTGTCCAGTAGGATCTCGGCTTTTTTAAGCATGAGTTACGAGCACCGCGCGCCTTATTACGCAGTGCACTATCACATTCAACTGGGTGTCCATGGGAAGCCGTCCGCGTCGAGTGTGGCTTGCCACTTTTGTACATAGACCAGAAACTCGTCATACACGGCTTGGCCATCGAGCCCGGTCGCCTCAGCGTCCGCCAGCCACTCATCAAGATTTGGCTGCATAGCCACTTGCATGGCTTCTTGCTCATCGGCAGTAAAGCTCAGGTCCTTAACACCAGCCGACCGCATCGCATCCAGCGCCTCTGTGTCTGCTTTCTCCAATTGTTCTCCGTAGTAGTCAGACATGCTTGCCGCTGCGGCCAAAACACCCGCTTGTACTTCTCCGCTCAACGCGTCGAATGCGTCCTTGTTCATGACCGTCAGCACGACCGTTGTTGCTGGCAAGTCCAGTGGGGCCATTGTTTCCAACAGTTCATGCAGCTGGGTCGCGACAGCAAAATAGGAGAATGTCACCGTGCAGTCGATCAAGCCGGTCTGCATGGACTGGTAGACCTCGTAGATTGGCATATCGACCATGTTGCCATCGAACCTGCCGAACAGCTCACTGGTTGTGCCGGTGTTGCTGATCTTTTTCCCGGCCACGTCGTCGGTCGTGCGGATCAGATCATCATTGCAGGCCAAGAGGCTGGGCGGCAGGCTGTAGGCGTTGAGGTAGACCAAACCCTTGTCTGCCATCCTCTGTTTGATGACTTCATTGTTGGCGAAAAGATCATCCATCGCTTTCATCATTACCCAGGGACCGGCCGGTGGCATTGGCTGCCCACCAATATTGAGCTCAGGCATCTCAGACTGTGCATAAGGTCCAACTACAACACCCATGTCAGCAACTCCGAGGCCGATGGAATCCACCGCAGCCGTTGTCTTAAAGAGTGCGCCACCCCAGTTGTTTTCGACGCGAACAGCTCCGTTAGTCGCAATGGCAAGCTGATCGCTAAAGTGAACGACTGCCGCCGCACGCACGCCCCGGTTGGGGCCTGGATCATTGGCTATCAAAACTGACTCGGCCTGTGCTTCGACGGAAATCGCCGATACCGAAGTGGCTAGCGCCGCCGCGCTGATCATACGTTTCATTGCTGTCCTCCCATAAATGATCCGCAATTAGGCAGATCATGAGCTAAATGATAGCATACGTATGATTAGCTAGCAACTTATTATTATACGAATGAGACTAGTTTTGACCGTACTTATACACCTGACGTGCGAGCCGTTCTTTGGCCGTCTCAAACTGTTCTGATAGCGAGGCGACAAGCTCGGCCGTTGTCGTCACTTGATCAATCGCACCAATACCCTGGCCCGAACCCCAAATCTCTTTCCAACTTTTGGGTTTCTGCCGATCCTCCGAGAAATTCATCTTTGTCGGATCAGAACGCTCCAAATTATCGGGATCGAGGCCGGCCGCAGCAATCGAGGGTTTCAGGTAGTTGCCGTGCACGCCAGTAAAAAGGTTCGAGTAGACGATGTCATCGGCCGCGCTATCCGCAATCATCTGTTTGTAGTTCTGGACAGCGTTGGCCTCTTCCGTTGCGATGAAAGCTGACCCCGCATAGCCTCCGTCGGCTCCCATCGCGAGCGCGGCAAGGATCGAGTCCCCTTTAGCAATCGCTCCGGACAGGTAAAGTGGCCCCTCGAACCAAGCGCGAATCTCTTGGATCAAAGCCAGCGGAGAAAGTGCCCCCGCGTGGCCCCCTGCCCCGGCGGCAACAGCTACAAGACCGTCGGCACCCTTCGAGATGGCCTTTTTTGCGAACCAGTTGTTGATCACATCATGCAACACGATCCCGTTGCCAGAGTGCGCGGCCTCATAGACGTCTTCCCGCGCGCCAAGCGATGTAATCCAGATGGGCACCTCCAGTCGGGCTGCGATTTCCACGTCACGGTCCAGCCTGGCGTTTGATTTATGCACGATCTGGTTGATGCCAAAGGGTGCGGCAGGCATATCTGGATTAGCCTGATTATGGCGGTCCAGCTCGTCTCTTATATGAATGATCCACGCCTCAAGGCTCTCGCCGTCCTTTTCCCGGGCGTTCAGCGCCGGAAAGGTTCCAATAATCCCGGCCTTGCACTGCGCAATGACGAGCTCGGGCCGCGAAATGATGAAGAGCGGCGCGCCAATCAAGGGCAAGCGCAGGTTCTGTAGAATTGCTGGAAGTGTCACGGTGCGGTCTCCTGTGGCGATGAGGTTTCAACCGCGCCAACCTGACGTAGCGCGGAAATCTCGTCAGCGCTCAACCCCAGATCCGCCAGGATTGAACTTGTGTGTGCGCCTGGAACGTCGGGCAATCCCGCCGGGAAGTTCTCTTTGTCGCCGAAACGTGGCGCAGGCATAGGTTGATCGGGGCCAGATCGGGCAAACGCGGCCCGGGCCAGATTATGCGGGTGCCGAGCGGCTTCGGCCGGGCTTAGAACGGGGGCAAAACACGCGTCGCTCCCTTCGAGAAGCGATACCCAATGATCGCGTGTCTTCTGCAGAAACGTAGTCTCAAGCGCCCTGCGGATCGCTGGCCACCGACTTGGATCGGTGTGATCTCCCAGCTCGACATCACTGAGTTTTAGGAGACGCAAAAGCTCAGCCCAGAATTGCGGCTCAATTGCTGCAATGCTGACCCAACCACCGCACGCACATTCATATACGTCATACCAAGGTGCGCCGCCATCTAACGTGTTGGAAGCCCGCGCGTCCGTCCACTTACCAGATGCGCGCCGCGCATGAATGAAACTCATCAGCACATGGGTGCCATCCGTAATGGATGCGTCCAAGACGTCGCCCTTTCCGGTGCGCGCCGCCTGCAGCAAGCCTGCGACCATCCCAAAGGCCAGGAACATGCCACCCCCACCGAAGTCTCCGAGCAAATTTGCAGCAAAAGCGGGTGGCCTGTCAGCGGCCCCAGTACTCCAAAGCGCACCAGTCAGAGCAATGTAGTTGAGATCATGGCCCGCAGCCTGCGCAAGTGGCCCGCTCTGCCCCCACCCCGTCATTCGACCGTAAACAAGGCGTGGGTTTCGTGCGTGACAGATGTCTGGACCTAGGCCGAGACGTTCCATTACCCCTGGGCGAAACCCTTCAATCAGCCCATCGGATTGGTCAACGATCTTGAGCGCGACATCAATGGCCGCCGGTTGTTTGAGATCAAGCGCAAGAGACTTCCGCCCGCGTGCGAGGAAATCATGTGGATCATATGCCGCGCCGATGCGGTCCACGCGAATAATGTCAGCACCCATATCCGCAAGCATCATTGCTGCAAATGGCCCAGGACCAATGCCTGCAAATTCCATAATGCGCATACCCGCGAGAGGAAGTTCCGTTCGTTCGGTCATTTGACATAGGCGCTAGATACGCGCCAACTCCAATTTCAAGTTCTCACGCATTCTGCCGAGGACATAGAGCGTTGTTTCAAGATCACCCGGGTCAATACCGGCATTCGCCACTTCGTCAACTTCGCAGACGATCTTGGTCAAAACTCTGACCAGAGCGCGCCCCTCTTGCGTGGCAAAGACAAGGTTTGACCTTCGATCCAATGGATCAACCCGACGGGTCACGAACCCACGCTCCTCGAGCCGGTCGATAAGCTTTGACGTCGTCACTGTTGCAACATCCATGCGTTCGGCAATCCTTGATTGGCTCAATCCATCCTCTTGCCATAGATGCGCTAGCACCCAGGCTTGGCTGATGGTGATCCCATGAGGAGAGAGCTTCGCATCAAACAGGCTGGAACGTATACGTGCGAGCTCGTGAAAGACAGGCTTGTAGTCGACGGTCAACGACGACGGACGAGGGCGGGAGTGGTCGCTCAAATCGGGTCCCAGGTGAAGATCTCGCCGGAGCGATCAAGGGCAAAGAAGTCCTTTTCCAGCGAAGGAAAGGCATGGTCGAGAACCGTTTCCGGCGTCCAACCTTCGCTGCGATGGATCGACCGAATTGGTCGCGGCTGGCTCATTAGGAAAATCTCGTTGTTGCGAACGCAAAAGATCTGACCCGTCACCTTGGAGTCAGGCTTGGCAAGGGCAACACAAAGCGGTGCAATCTTTGCAGGAGTCATTTCCTTGATGCGGGCAACGCGCGCCTTCTCTGCATCGGTGTCTGCTTTGATTGTGCCAATTAGCCGCGACCACGCAAATGGCGCGATGCAGTTCGAGCGGACGTTAAATCGCGACATATCGAGGGCGAGCGATTTCGAGAGTCCGACAATCCCCATTTTGGCTGCAGAGTAGTTTGCCTGCCCAAAGTTCCCGATCAGCCCCGAAGTCGAGGTAAAGTTAACAAAGCAGCCAGAAGCCTGTTCTTTGAATTGCGCCGCTACAGCGTGCGCCATGTTGAAGGACCCTTTCAGGTGCACCGCAATCACGGCGTCCCATTCATCTTCAGTCATGCGATGGAAAATCGCATCGCGCAGGATGCCCGCATTGTTCACTACAATGTCCGCCGCGCCAAAGCTATCCATTGCCTGCTCGAATATCGCTTTGGCATCTTCGCTCTTGGCGACGTTGCCGAAGTTGGCTTTGGCTTCGCCCCCGGCCCTCTCAATCTCGGAAACTACTTGCTCTGCAGGGGCGACGTCCGCTCCCTCACCGGCTCCGCTGGCGCCGAGGTCGTTGACGATGACGCGCGCACCGTATGAGGCCATCATGAGCGCTATGTCGCGTCCGATCCCCCGGCCTGCCCCGGTAATGATCGCAACTTTTCCTTCGAGCATGTGGTATCTCCTTCAATTGCAGCCTTACTAATTCGCTTGCGTATGATTTGCAAGCTAATTATAAAAGAAGATAGTAAATCAGCGAGGGAGCGGAACGTGTTTAAGCGCAGAGTCTATTCAGATGAACACGAGATTTTTCGTACAACTGTGCGTCGTTTCGTTGAGACTGAAATTGTTCCTTACCATGACCAGTGGGAAAAAGACGGGCGCGTCAGCCGGGATGCTTGGTTGAAAGCGGGTGAACACGGCTTGCTATGCGCTGCCATGCCCGAGCAATACGGTGGTGCTGGTGCGGATTTTCTGGCCTCGATGGTAGTGCTTGAAGAACTCGCGCGCGTTGGCGCGATGGGGCCAGGCTTCAGCCTGCACTCGGACATCGTCGCACCCTACCTTCTGTCTTATGGGTCCGAGGCTATCAAGAGGGAATGGCTGCCGAAAATGGCCACGGGCGAAGTCATCGGCTCCCTTGGCATGACGGAACCGACAGCGGGTTCCGACGTGCAGGGGATCAAGACGACGGCAATCCGGGATGGCGACGACTTCGTGATCAACGGCCAGAAAGTGTTCATCACCAACGGAGGCAACTGCGACGTCATCGTCCTGGCCTGCAAAACCGATCCTTCGCAGGGCGGCAAAGGCACGTCCTTGATCCTTGTACCGGCCAATACACCTGGGTTTCGCAAGGGAAACAAGCTTTTAGAGAAGGTCGGCTGGAAGGCCCAAGACACAGCAGAGCTTTTCTTTGACGACGTCCGCGTTCCGGTTGGAAACCTCCTTGGAGTAGAAGGGCGTGGATTCGTTCAGATGATGGAACAGCTCCCTCAAGAACGGCTTATGCAGTGCGTACGCGCGGCATCCACGCTCGAAGCCGCCATTGGATGGACCACAGACTATGTGAAAGAACGCAAAGCTTTTGGTGGAACAATCGCTGACTTCCAGAACACACGCTTTCGTCTGGCCGAAGCGCACGGCGATGCCGTCATGCTGCGTGTTTTTGTCGATCGTTGCCTGGAAGCGCACGAGGCAGGCGAGCTTGATGCGGTCGATGCTGCTATGGGCAAGATGCTGTGCTCTGAAACGCTGTGCAAGCATCTCGACGCGCTTCTGCAGCTCTTTGGCGGTTACGGCTACATGTGGGAATACCCCATCGCGCGGGCTTGGGCTGACGCACGTGTCGGGCGCATCGCGGGTGGCACGGGAGAGATTATGCGCGAGATCATCGGGCGGTCACTCCTCGGACGCGCGTGATGAGACTCTTCGATCTCATCGAGAAACACGCCTTCCACTCACCCCGAAAGGCAGCCACCATTTTTGAGGGGCACAGCCATGATTGGGCCACGTTCCGGGATCGGATTACTGCACTGGCCGGCGCTCTTTCCGATTGCGACGTGCACTCAGGGGACCGCGTTGCCTACCTTGGACTCAACTCCCATTGGCTCTGCGAAAGCTACTTTGCCCCCTCGCTGCTCAGTGCGCTTGCGGTGCCGCTCAACAACCGACTCGCCCCGGCAGAAATCGAAGTCATCCTCGATGATTGTAAGCCCAAGGTTCTTATTTATGACAAGCACTTGGCCCCAATCGCTGAGGCATTACCAAACAAACCAGAAACCCTAATCCTTGCGGATTGGATCATCTCGGATCGCACAAACACCTATGAAAGCCTCATCGCAGGTGCAACTGCGCCGCTTCGGGAGGACGGGTCCGCAGATCAAGACAGCATGATTCTTTTCTACACCTCAGGCACAACGGGACAGCCAAAGGGCGTGATGCTATCGCACACCAACATGCTGACAAATGCAGTGGGCACCAGCGCCGCCTATGGATATACCGGCGAGGATCGCCTGCTCATCTCAGGCCCGCTCTTTCACCTTGCAACCGGCAGTCGGGTCTTTTCTGCCGTGCTCTGTGGCATTCCGATGGTCATACAGCCGAAATTCGATGTTGAAGCGCTGATGCGGCTCATTGAAACTCACGGGATAACAACCACGACACTCGTTCCCACGATGTACCAGATGTTGCTGGATCATCCCCAGTTTGCGGAGTTTGACTTCAGATCGCTTAGGAAGCTGAGCTATGGCGGATCGCCGATGCCCATAGTCTTGATGGAAAAACTGATTGAGGCATTCCCAAACGTCACCTTTAGTCAGGGCTACGGAATGACAGAGGTTTCACCCGTCATGACTGTCCTTCCTGCCACCGATCACCAGCCCTTGGAGGGACGCTATCCCAAACTTTCCTCGGTCGGGCGTCCCATGCCCTATTGCGATGTGCGGATCGTCACGCCCCAAGACACGCCCGTAGCGCCTGGAGAGACAGGTGAGATCACTGTCCGCGGGCCAAATGTTATGAATGGCTACTGGCGTCGCCCTGAAGAAACCGCAGTGGCACTGCGTGGAGGATTCTATCACACCGGCGATGCGGGCCGGATGGACGCAGACGGCTATCTCCACCTGTCAGGTCGCACGAAAGAGATGATCATCACCGGCGGTGAAAACGTCTACCCGATCGAGATAGAGAATTGCCTATCACTGCATGACGCGATTGCAACAGTTGCCGTGTTCGGCATGCCTGACGCTCGATGGGGAGAGAGGGTCGTGGCCGCAGTCACACTCAAACACCCCGTCAGCATCCAAGAACTCATTGCGCACTGCAAAGAACATATCGCGGGCTACAAAGTGCCAAAAGAGCTGTTTGTTTGGGAAAGGGCCCTGCCCCTCACCGCCGCCAATAAGATCGACAAGACCGAAATCAAAAGGATGCTGACTTCATGACAGATGCCGTATCCCTGAAAATCAAGGACGGCACAGCCGTCGTTACCCTCAACCAGGCAGACCGCCGCAATGCGCTGAGCGTAGAGGTCAAGGACAGGCTCACCGCGATCAGCGCGCAACTCGCGAATGAAGGCTCGCTGCGGGCAGTTGTTCTCACAGGCTCAGGTGGCGTCTTTTGCGCAGGCGGTGATCTGAAGAAAATGCTCGAAAGACGCGCTTCTGGTGACGCCGCAGGCGCAGAAGACCAGCTTGTTAGGATGAGAGAAACACACAATTGGTTTCGCACCTTGCGCGACCTCCCCGTGCCCATGATCACGGCGGTCGACGGCCCCGCATTCGGTGCAGGCTTTGGCCTTGCGCTTGTAGGTGACTTTGTCTTGGCCTCAGAGCGCGCGCAATTTTGCGCGTCCTTCGGCAAGGTAGGCGTCGTTCCTGACCTAGGGCTCATGTGGTCACTCCCGCGTATCGTGGGGCTCCAGCGCGCACGGGAGCTGTTTTACACCGCCCGTACCTTGTCGGCCGGGGACGCCCAAACCCTCGGGATCGCGCTTGAGGTGCTTGCGCCGGACGCGCTACTGCCACGGGCCATGGATCTCGCGTCCCAGATGGCACAGGCATCCCCCCTGGCCTTCAGGCTGACCAAACAGATTTCGGCGCGGGCGATGGAATGCGACAGTGACACCATTCTAGATCTTGAGGCGCAGGCGCAGGCCGTTTGCCTGACTAGCATCTATCACCACGACGCGATTGCGCGCTTTGCCGCGAAGAAACCAGCACGTTTTAACTTCGAATAGCTACCAGCTTGCTTCGTTCGTCAGTACCACCGACGCTGCGGCGGAAAACATCCCGCCGACCCCATGCACAAACGAGATTTTGGCGTCTTTAATCTGCGCGGGCGACACACCCCGCATCTGACGGATGCCTTCTTGAAGGGCATACATTCCGTACATGCCCGAATGCATATAACTCAGCCCTCCACCATTGGTGTTCATCGGTAAGCTTCCCCCCGGTCGTGTGTGTCCTTCTGCAATGAATGGACCGCCTTCACCAGGTTTGACGAAACCAAGGTCCTCGAGCCCGTAAATCGGAAGATGCGCAAAGGCGTCATAGATCATCAGATGGTCGACATCCGCATGTGAAATGCCCGCGTTTTCAAAAGCGAGTTTACCAGAGACCTTGAAGGCCTTCGACGACGTAAAGCTCTCCATCTGGCTGACCATAGGCCCTTCGACACCTTCACCCCCAATGCCGCGTAGGTAAACGGGCTTTGTCGGAAAATCCTTTGCCCGCTCGGCCGAAGTCAAAACAAGCGCGCCCCCGCCATCGCTGACAAGACAACACATAAGCTTGCGAAACGGGTATGAGATCATGCGCGAGTTCAGCACATCGTCCACTGTGATCGGATCGCGCGCCGTAGCACGGGGATGAAACGCCGCCCATTCGCGCTGTGTGACCGCCACCATCGCCAGATGCTCTTCTGTCAGACCGTCATCCTTCATCTTGCGCATGACTGGCAGGGTAAAGCGTAAGGGTGGAAAGAGCGGGCCATAAACAGCTTCGAACTCTTGCTGCTGCATGGACGCCATGATGGGGCGATGTGACCGATGGTTGGACCGTCCGCTTTCCCCATGGGTGATCAGGACCGTGGTGCAGAGCCCCGCCTCAATCGCGGCGGCGGCATGGCGTACCAATGCGATGAACGAACACCCACCAACGGATGTGCCGTCGTACCACGTGGGCGATATGCCTAAGTATTGATTAATCTCCGCTACGTCGTGGCCGCCCGTGGCAATGCCGTCGACATCAGATATCTTGAGCCCACAATCGGCCAGTGCGTTGAGCGCCGCATCGGCATGGAGGCCAACCTGAGACAAGCCAGGCACTTTACCAAGATCTGTGGTTTCAGCGGCGCCTACAATTGCGATGGATGCACGGCTCATCACATCACCTCTACGGGCCGAAACTGAGGGATTTGGACTTCGCCTCGGGCTTGAAAAGTGACTTCCAGAGGCATGTCCAGGGTCAAAGCTCCGGGCTCCTGCAGGCAATCCACGATATTGGTCATCATCTTCACACCCTCCTCCAGCATCACCACAGCCACGATAAATGGAGGTTCATAGCCTGGCGTTGGAAGGTAAGAGATCGTGTAGGAATAGAGCCGCCCACGCCCGCTCGCCTCAACGATCTCAACGTCTCGGCCCCCGCAATAGGGACAAAAGGGGCGTGGTGGGAAGTAGTGCTTCTGGCAGTCCCGACAGTATTGCAACAGGAGTTTCCCGGCTGCCGCGCCGTCCCAGAAATGTCGGGTCTCTGGATAAATGGTTGGGATGGGTTTCTCTGTCATTAAAGACCTCAGTTCAAACGTACACGACCATTGTTCAGGACGATGACATCGCGCTCGGGAACGCGAGCCCAAAAGCTGATGATGTCGCCATCTTCCCAAATCTCAGTTCTGATTGTTTCGCCCGGATAGACATGCGCGGAGAAGTTTACCTCTTGATGTGTCAATGCCGCGAAATCACCGTCAAGGAGCACCATTGGAATGGACCATGCTGCAATTTCCATGGTGCAAAGGCCATGCAGTATAGGGCGTTCGAAACCTGCTTTTGTGGCGATGTCCGGATCAGCGTAAAGCGTGTTCTTGTCGCCGCTCAGCCGATACATAAGTGTGGCACGATTCAGTAACTGCGCCTGAAGCGTGAATCCGCGTCCTCCATACACAATCCTCTGCTGTGTAATTCCTGTTGAAATGTATTTGGCCCAACACTTTAACATGCCGAGCCCGTTCACGAATGAGGGAAGTGCCACAGAGCCATCCGAGCCTTCGTTCACACTATTGGAATGGCGATTTCCCTTTGGTTCATGAATCTCAAGAACTAGAGCGTAGAGAATGCAGTCATCCTCCTGATTACGGCATTCAACGTTAGCGAAGACGCGCGCCAAACGGTCAGCGAAGTTGATCATTAGAGCGAGCCTTTTCAGCAAACATATAGATAGCGAGATAATAGTTTGCAAGCGAATAATATATCTTGATCGTGCATAGTTTCCCAATGCTTCATAAGCGTATTATTCATATACGTATTTTCTTTGAGAATTTTAGATAGGATGCTAATCAATTGGATACTAACTATTGGGAGGTTAAAATGACAATCAATGCAAACCGCGACCTGGACAAAGTGGTCGCTGAGTTCAGCAGCGGGAAAGTAAGCCGCCGCGACTTCATCCGTAAAGCAACGGCTTTGGGCCTTAGCACCGGCATGGCGGGCGCGCTTGCCACCGCATGGTCTGGCCAGGTCCGTGCACAATCGACAAAGACCACAGAAAAGCCCATCGGCGAATTTAACTATATCGTCGTCGGATCCGGATCAGCTGGGTCCGCCGCTGTGCACCAATTGGCAAAGTCAGGCGCCAGCATTCTTGTTTTGGAAGCCGGTCGCAAAGACGATCTGGAAGAGGTGCACAGCTCCGTTCTCTGGGGGGCGGCCTTGGGCACCGACGCCACAAAGTGGTTTCAAACCCTCCCCTCTACGCACACGGACGGACGCGCGCATCTTTGGCCGCGTGGCAATGTGCTGGGTGGTAGCTCGGCGATCAACGTGATGGTCTACGTTCGCGGTCACAAATCCGACTTTGACACCTGGGCGGAGATGGGCGCGACGGGCTGGAGCTTTGAAGACGTGCTCCCAACATTCATGAACATGGAGACGTTCGAGCCAGGCGGCGTGAACAGGGGGACCAACGGGCCACTATTCGTTTCTCAGCCAACGGACGACAAGAAACATCCGGGCGCGCAAGCCTTTATGGAAGCAGCAACAGCCATGGGTTTCGCACCGACGGAAAGCATCAATTCTGAGCGGCTTGAAGGGCCAGCCTGGATCGACTTCAACATCAAAGATACGCGGCGCCAATCGTCATCCACGGCGTTCTTGGCACCTGCCATGGCGACCGGAAGTGTCACGCTCCTGACAGATGCCCCTGTTCAAAAGCTCAATATCGAGGGGACGACCTGCACGGGCGTGACGTATCTGCACAATGGTCAACCCGTTTCGGTCCGGGCTGGCGCCGAGGTGATCCTGGCAGCCGGGGCTATTGACAGTCCGCGATTGCTCATGGTGTCGGGCATAGGTCCAGCGGAAGACCTGAAGGCGGTGGGGATCGACGCGATCGCCGATCTGCCCGTGGGGCAAGGATTGCAGGACCATATCCTTGGCGCGGGTGTGACCATCGAAACAAATGGGCCTGTGCCGGTCTCGCACTACAATCATTGCGAAGCGGTCATGTGGGAACGGTCGGATTCGTCTATGCGTGCGCCGGACACAGTCGCGCTCTACGCGTCAGCGCCGTTCGTGTCCCAAGGGCACAAAGTGGAATTCGAGCATGCTTTTTCGCTTCTTTCAGGTGTCACGACCCCCGCTTCGCGTGGATACGTCAAGTTGGCGTCGTCCGACATCGCAGACGCACCTATCATCGAAACTAACTACCTGGCAGAAGAGCAGGATTGGAAGTCGTATCGGGCGTCGACCGAGATTTGTCGCGAAATCGGCGCATCGGATTACTACAAGGATGTTCGAAAGCGGGAACTTCTTCCCGAAAAGGACGGAGAGCTTACGGATGCGGAATGGCGTGAGTTCCTGGCAAAGTCGGTCAATACGTATTTCCACCCGACGTCCACCTGCCAGATTGCCAAGGTTGTAGACCCTGAACTGCGGGTTTACGGGATCGACGGGCTGCGCGTAGCAGACGCATCGGTCATGCCC
>JBCDBQ010000084.1:0-17043 GCA_039183375.1 Pseudomonadota bacterium | reverse complement strand
TTGCCGTGGGACTTCGGGAAGAAGGGCTCAAGACGCGTCATCTGCGCATCCGTCAGCCAGAAAAGATCAGACATGTTCACCGCTCGTTTTTTGAGCCGTGAATCATGCCATCCGACGAAAATCAATGGGTCCTGACCCTAAGACTGTCTTGCCTTCAACACAGCCAACCGTATCCAGAACTGTATCAAAAGATCGCCACTGAGCTTGGAGTTCATATTGGTCAAACAGAGTCTCAGTCATAGCAAGCGATCCAAAAACACCATCAATTTGAACACTAGCATCCTTCTTAGTCTTTCGGTTGATCGAAAAGCCAAAAGCTCTGACGGAGCAACCAAACATGCCCGAGTTAGATGAACCCACGAGGAAGCTCTGCTTCGGATGATTCTGGTTTCTGGGACGAACGGTCCGGTCATACGATTGGGGCCATTCGCGAGTTCCTTATCTATAGGAGAATGTGCGGACACTCCTGCCGTTTGCCTTCACAATTTCAATGGCAGCTAACCAACATCGGCGTGGTTGAGTATCCAATCGAGGCCACGCAAGAAATCGTCTGTCGTCAGTAGATTTTCACTATTGGCCGTGGCGGACAGAACAAAACCGTGTGTGTAGTCAACAAGGAGATGCAGCAACACATCGCCTTCATCCTCGTCGTTCAAGGTCTTGGTAACTTTGCTCAGATTCTCTGTGATTTGATTGAGCGCCGGACCCATCAAAGATCGGTCAGCCAAAACCGCCCGTAGAAGGTGGGCATTGATCAGAGAGCGCGCACAGTATTGCGACAGGATCAGTCGTGCCCGTTGAGCCCCATAGCCCCCTTCGCATTCTTCAAGCGTTCCGGCGAAGGCCGCTTCGACAAGATCAGCCAGAAGCTCTTTCTTGCCGCCAGAGTGATAGGTGACCGCCATGGGCGTGACACCGAGTTGGTCTGCCAGCACCCGAAACGAAAGAGCCTCTACGCCTCCTTTTTGCACAATTGGCAGTGCCGCGGCGATCACCGCCTGCTTGGATAATGTCTGGTCCGATTTCCGCGGGCGTCCCGCACTGCGCGCCTGCGTCATGCAGCTTTGACTTTGTAGACAAGGTCGACAAGCCCGGATGGAAATTGCTCGGTTGATACCAGGTCCAGGTCGGTGTCGCTGCCTGTGTGGTCAAAGATGCGGATGCCCTCTCCTATCAGTATCGGCACGATTGTAATCTTCATGTCAGCGATCAGCCCGGCCCTCAGAAAAGACTGAATCACCGCCCCACCGTCAACGTAGACCCGGCAGTAGCTACGCCTGGAAAACTCAGCCATCAAATCATGCGGCTCTAGCGCAAGCACCTCTACTTTGTCGCGAGCATACTCCGGCAGATCCTCTTTTCTCATCGACCGGCTCAGAACGATGACCGGCTTTGAATAAGGAATGGTTCCGAACCCAAGCAATGTTCGCAGCGACCCGGACCCCATCACAATTACATCCACGCTGTTCTGGAATGTATCGAACCCATGATCTTCGCCCTCGGTATGCTGCTTTTCCAGCCAATCAAGCCTGTGATCTAGCCGCGCAACAAATCCGTCGAGGCTCATTGCCATCATGATGTGTCCTGTCGGCATGTGAGACTCCAAACTTCAGTTATTATACGGCATATAATAAAGGGTTGGAAGGAGCGCAAGATCAGCTGTTTATGAACCAGCCAATCCCTGATCCGGACTTTCGCTACGTCGCAGAAATGTAGGATTCTGAGTTCATTGCTGCCTTATGCTGCGTTTTGATTAAACGGCGGCTCAGCCAAGCATATGTCCTTCCCCCTAAGAACTGTGCCATTACACTTGCGGCGAGAGGGGGATTGGGCATGGCGAGGAAGCGACATTCAGACGAAGACGTCTTGAAGCTGCTGCGTGAGATTGAGCTCAAGCTGACGGCTGGTGATGATGTGGCCACTGCATGCTGCAGCGTTGGGATCAGCGATGCGACCTACTACAACTGGCGGAAGCGGTTTGGCGGGATGGGCCGGTCGCATCGTACTGAACGATCTCGGATCCCAAGTGACCGATGAAATCGGTTGGCAAGAGCAAACGCAGAATTTGTGTTCGACCGTCTGGCAGCGAAGTGCTTAAGGCCGCGGTGCCTTGCAACATGACATGAACGCGGTGTTGGCTGCGCCCGCGCATTTGTATCGCATCGCCAGCTTCAAACTGACGTACGATCATCTGCTGGTTGAGGCGTCGCTCAGTATGTGCACAAGTTGTAAGAAATGGCAGTTGAACGCCGTTGGTATTCCTTGAGTAGTTGGGCTGCGGCTCATATCCGAACTGGCTAGACGGCATGTAGGTCATGACGCACCCCCAGCCGCAAGAGGCTTCGACTGATCAGGCTTCTGTGCCTTTGAACTTGCGAAAGCCAGTTCCGCAAAGTGCTCTGCCACATGTTTCGAACCATGGGACTTGCCAACCATGTTCATCCCAAGGGCGGAGAGGAAGAATAGGGCGGGGCCATGCACTGCCGCAGGCGTGACATAGGGTAAAAGCTTGAGTGCTCCGCGACGTAAGAAATCCGGCAGATGCGTAAGCTTCGGTGGTTTGCCCAATGCCTTAAACGCCGCTTTGGCCAGCTGGTTCTGTGTCAGAGTGTCTGGGCCACCCACCTGGGGCAGGGGACCAAACCCGCGAGAAGCCGCCATTCGATCGGTCGACCCCGAACGAGAATAACGCAGACAAAGCGACTGAAAATTTGCCTCTTGCCAAGGTCTGCTTTCGGCATCGGTGTTGCAACCGATTAGAAATGTTGCCCAGTTTGGAAAGCAGAAGTGTCACCATATGGCGCAGACGGTGGCAAGGCTTAGCAGCCCGGAGAACTCAAGCATTGCAGAGCTGCCAAGCCTTGCCGGGTTGGTTCAAAAAAAAACGAGCGAGAGCCGTCTCTCACCTCGAGCACGCTGCCCAGATGGTAGCATTCTGAATAACTCTTCGAACGCTCGGGTGAAGAAATGTCGGATAGGTTTCATGGCCAGGTCTGAAGTAGAAGACACGCCCCTTGCCAATGGAATAGCACAAGCCGGATCTAAAAATCTCTCCGCCCTCAAACCAGCTCACAAATACCAGCTCGTCGGGAGTTGGGACATCAAAGGGTTCGGAATACATTTCTTCGTGTTCAAGTTCGAACGGGAATTCTATTCCTCGTGAAACAGGATGCTTTGGATTTACGGACCAAATGACCTCTTTCTCTCCGATGTTTCGCCAGTCGGCTGTACAGGAGGACCTCATTAATCCCTTAAAGACTTTTGAAAGCATTGCAGAGTGAAGCGCAACCAACCCCATTCCGTCTCTTACTCGATCCACCACTCGTTGCGCCACTTCATCAGGAAGAAGTTCGAATGCGTTATGACTCCACCACACAAGAACATCAACTTTCTCCAACATATCTTGTTCAAGGCCGAACTGCGGATCATCTAGCGTTGCCGTGCGAACACGAAAACAATTGGCCTCCATCAGTATGCACTCTAACTCGCCATGAATGCCTCCTGGATAGTGTTCAAGCACCTCCGGTTTCTGCTGTTCTTCAATGTTTTCATTCCAGATCATCACGTTGATCGTTCTGGACATTGTTTTGCTCCCATTGCGCCATCGAAATACACAAAGTCTTGGCTTCTGACACCTCGGTGCCCCTTGTCTTGCAATTGTGGTGCAACGCCGGTTAGGCAAAAATGCCTCCTGCGAGAGTAATCAACCGTTTGGGCAGAACTTGCAGGTCGGGCGCATCCTAGAGGCGCTCTCACACACCTCAGGTTGTCTCCATGTTTTCTCGCTTCGTGCCTAGATAGCCCAACGTGTAAACCACGGGGATTGCGATGTTGCCAAAGACGTCTAGCAGCATCCAAGGGGTAAGGATTTTTTCGACAAAAACGAAGTAATAATTAAACCCGAAGAACGGAAATGACCCAAGTACCCCAAATACGATGAATGCACGAGGTGTGAAGTGCGTCAGTAGCATACTAACCTCGTGATGTGGGTCATGCAGCGCAATTCAAAACCCAGCTCCCGATAAAGCGCGATCGCGCGAGTGTTGGAGGCATAAGTATGCAGGAAAGGTACTTCACCTCGCATCTCTATTCGTCGCGCCACATGGCTCACGAGGGCTGCGGCATAACCTCTGCCGCGAAAATGCGGATGCGTACAGACAGCACTGATCTCCGTATAGCCTGGCAGCTTCATCCGCTCACCAGCCATGGCAACTAAATGGCCCTCTGCGAGTATCCCAAAGTACTGCCCTATCTCGAACGTGCGGCGTTTGAAGGGGCCGGGTTTGGTGAGAGCCACAAGGGCCAGCATGCCAGGAATATCAGCGCTCGAAAGGCGCTGGACACTGGGGTGCTCTTTGCTCGCCATATTCTTCTTGGCGATCATTTGAACGCCTGGGGACTTTTCTGCCACGCGGACGCCAGGGACAGTTGGCTGCGGCTCGACTTGCATTATGACGATGCCTTCCGGGCGCGTTGCGACGAGATCGACCAAATCGCAGCATACCTGCGCCGCTTCTGGATCAACCGCCGCGAACGGTGCAACGTCCCGCAAGAACGCACGCGCCTTGCCTGTCGATTGGCCAAAGGCTGACTGGCGGGATGACAATGCCGCCCATGCCGGACAGTCCAAAGTTTCATGGGCAGTCGTTTGGGATTTGAGGAACGTCATTGCGTGGGGGGGCGACTAACGACGGATGCGCTCGCGTCGCGGTCTCTACGCACCCATTTTGGTAGAAAATCAATGACATCTTCAACCGGTCGTGCCTCTATCGGAGGTGCGAGGCGCATAAGTCGCTTGTGCAATTCACCACTATCAAACTCGGCTAGAACGTCGGTCGCGCCACCGACAAAGCACCCATCGAGAAAGACCTGAGGCACTGTTCTTTGCCCGGTATGATCGAATAGGGCGCGCAAAACCTCACCGCCCCAATCGTCGTTGCGGAATGCAGCGCTGTCGACGTCAATTGAGTGAAAAGGAATGCCTGCTTGATCGAAAAGGCGCCGGACAGACCAACAGAACTCGCACCATTCGAAACCGAACATGACGACTGGCATGGTTTTGTCGGCAAGTGTTTGCGCCACGAACTTGGCCGCTTGCGGCGAGATTGCCGCAGAATTCTTGGTTGTCGAACTTGGCTTTCGCGGTGGCAGTTCGACAGATGCGTGGATTTCCTCCTCTTCCGCAGACATTTGGTCCGCGATGTGGTCGAAGAGCGGGGTGGACAAGTAGCGTTCGCCTGTATCAGGAACCATCGCAAGAATGTTGGCGCCGGTGGGCACCTGCTTGGCGAGGCCCAAAGCTGCTGCCACGGTGGCCCCACCGCTAATGCCGCAGAAGATACCTTCACGCTGTGCCAAGTCCTGTGTCACTCGTAGAGCATCGGCGCCTGATACTGGGAGCAAGCGGTCGACTAACCCGTCGTCTATGGCGTCACCTGCAAGCTTGGGTATGAAGTCTGGTGACCAGCCTTGGACCGGATGCGCCCGCGAGTTGGGATGACTTCGCGCAGCGGCTCCATCCGCGCGGCGCTCCTGAGGTATGCCACTGGAAAGCAACTGTGAATTCTCTGGCTCTACCACTACAATTTCAGTTTGCGGGCTCGCCAACTTGAGAGCCCGCGCGGTACCTTTCAGTGTTCCTCCAGTCCCAAATCCGGTAACCCAATAGTCCAGGGTCAAATGCGCAAAGTCATGTAGGATTTCCTGACCGGTCGTATCCTCATGGGCGTTTGCATTGGCCTCGTTTTCAAACTGTCTACAAAAGAACCAGCCATGCGTTGCAGCCAGTGCTTCAGCCATCCTAAACATACCTGTTCCCCGTTCTGATGCAGATGTCAAAACGACGCGAGCACCGAGGAACCGCAGGAGACGCCGCCGTTCTAGGCTAAAGTTTTCCGCCATGACGATGACAAGCGGGTAGCCCTTTTGGGCGCACACCATGGCTAGGCCAATCCCGGTGTTCCCGGAAGATGCTTCAATCACGGTCTGTCCAGGTTTGAGCTTGCCGCTTTGCTCCGCGGCTTCGATGACCGCCAATGCCATTCGGTCTTTGACGGAACCCATTGGATTGAAGGCTTCAAGTTTGACGTAAACGTTTGCGCCTTGGGGTGCCAGATTGTTTAGCCGCACAACCGGTGTTTGCCCGATTGTATCCAAAATCGACGGCTTTATCCGTGCCAGCTTTGGTTCGCCATTTGGCCATTCGGTTGCGTCAATGTGCGTGTTCATTTCATTGTCCTAGAAGAAGAAATCAGGCTGCTGTGCGATCATTCAGGCGTCCGGAAAGGTGAGCAGCAAGATCTTCTGCATCCGCAGCGGCTCCCGAGATGTGATGCGACCTTCGGCGCCGAAGAAACGGTAATCCAAGGACATAAAGCCCGGGAATGTCGCAAACCCCGCCGTAATGTTTAAGCCGCCCTCGTGCGTCGAAAGCGGGTATGTCGAGCATAGAAAAGTCCGGCGCAAACCCGGTCGCCCAGATAACCGATTGTACATCCTCGGAATCAAGGCGCAGCGAAAGTGTGGGATTGCTCGGCAAAGTGGTGTTGGCTGGACGATTTGGTTCGGGAACATCGATGCCGTTTTCGGCAATCCACTGATCTGCGAGATCGAAGAGCCGGTGCATTTTTAGATCAGCCGATGCGGCTAGATGGTTGAGACCGCCTGAGAAGAGCGCGATGCCGTCGCGGATAGCGGCCAACCGGCCGACCACCGATACCCCCAAGGCCTGGAGGGCATTAAGGTCAACATCATGTGACCCGCCCATCAACTGCGGTGATGGCAATTGCATCGCGCGAAGGAGATTAATGATCTCTCCCGTCGGTTGGTCGAGGACGCCCGTGACATGGAGCCAATGCTCAATATCTTTCCCGCGATACCGGCGCGGTAAGCGAACATGGCTTCCAGTTGAAAGGATCACCTGTCGCCCCGCCAGTTGCAATTCGCGCGCCAATTGCACTCCGGTCGCGGAGGCGCCAACGACAAGAACATGTCCGGATGGAACGTCTGTCGGTCCTCTATACTGATCAGGCGTGATTTGCTTGATATGCGCCGGTATTGCTTGGGCGAGCTTTGGCAAAATGGGCCGCGATGCGGCGCCCGTGGCAAGCACGACAGCTTGGCTTTCCCAAACGCCACGGTCACTTTCAGTGACAAAGCCGGCCCCTTTGCGCGCAATGCGTTGTACTGTGGTGTTCTTCTGAATTTCGCCTCCGCTTTGATTGGCAAAGCACTCAAGTTGAGCAGTAAATTCGCAGGGCGTCATGTATCCGTGGGGGTCGGGATGGTTCATGCCTGGGAGCATGTTGGCCCAATTGGGCGTGAGCATCCGTAGACTGTCCCATCGGTCCGAGCGCCAATTTTGCCCAATGTCGCCGCGCTCGATCACCACGTGATCAATCGCGCGAGATGACAGCGCGTGGCTCATGCAAAGGCCGCATTGGCCGGCGCCAATAATGACAACGCTCTTATTCGGCATTGCTTGATTTTCCTTGTGGTGTTGGGGCTGCATTGAGGCAGCATGAAAAAATTCAATTGCCTCAATGCAGTGTGTAAGCTTCACGGGACTAGCTGACCGTGACGTTTACGCTTCCCGGATTGGTAATGATGTCAAAAACAGCCGAGCGTTTCTGCGACTGGGCCACCAGAGCAGCAATGTCTTCGTTGCTTGCATCGGCATTGATATCGAAGTTGACGCGGATCGCGTGAAATCCGTTCCGAACATCCTTATCGATCCCCAGAATGCCCGCGAGGTCCATATCACCTTCAACGGTTGCTTTGACCGAATGAAGTTGGATGCCGCGGTTTTGAGCAACAGTAGCAATGCCTGCCGTCAAACAGCTCGCTAAACCTGTTAAGACCAATTCCACAGGCGTCACGCCTTCATCGGATGCGGCAAACTGCGGCGGATGATCCGCATCAATGGTAAACGCGCGGTTGTGTTTTTGCTCTTCGCCGAGACCAAAAAATCCCAGGACGGTAGAGCGGCTATGAACGCCTTCGATCCATTCACATTGGGCGCGCCACGTGAACTGTGCGGCTTCCGGCGCGCTTTCCAATGCGGTACGTGCGTCCAAAAGCGCTGCCACGTCGACTCCGTTATCAACGGATGATGTATCAACTTGTGTCATTTAATTTTTCTTTCGTTTGGGAAGTTGGAGACGCGCCGGAGTGTCCGGCGCGCCACTTTTAGCTCTGGGGCTCTGCGGGAAGATCCGTGTAAAGCTGGATATGCGCGTTGTGGCCGAACATGCCGGGCAGAACACCGTAGGTCTGTCCGTCGCTGTGCCAGTTCAAAGCAAGTCCCGCCATCAATTGCGAACCGGTCAACTGCAGGCAGTCGCCAAAGGTCTGATCGAAGGTCGCTGAGCCAGCGTCATCTGCAGTGAAGCCGGATTGGCTGCCGTCCAGCGCACCGATTGGCAAGTCAAACGTGCCGATGAATGGCTCGGTCGCGCCATTGACCATGAAGAAGTGCCAAATGGTGTAGACCCCATTGGGGACGAGATCTTGGAACTCGACGGTGAGGTGCCCCTGACCGTTTTCACAGTGGTATTCACCCGACCCGGTTGCGGCGAGCCAATCGCCAAGTGTCACGTTCAGTTCGCGCCCTGCCGGGAAAGGGCCAACTGCGTGCGGATTACCAGGCGCATGAGCTTGTGGGCTGGCGGACGCAAACAAGGCGGCATCGTAGTCTGTGAATTCAGCGCTCGGTCTAAGGACGCCATTTGGATACTCCGGCGTTCTGACATAGACATCCTGCTCTGCAAGGCCGTCAAAAACGTGGGTCCGAAAAGTGATGTCAAAAGCAATGTCCTCGGCAACGGCTGGTGTAGCGGCGAGACCTGCCAAGAGGAAGAGATAGGGTTTCATCATTTGTTCCTTTTCTTTAGGTTGAGGTGGTTTTCTTTGCGCACACGTATCCTGTCCGCTCGGGCAGGCCTGAACGGTGTTGACTGAATGTGGCGTGGAATTTCGGCTACTTAGCTGGCCGGAGCATCCGGGCAGTGCTCGCTGATGGCGCGGTGATGACGATGCATTCCGCTTTGCCGACTTGAGTCACGGTGATGGCACTCAGCAAGTCTGCACCCGAGCGGGCAAAGATCCCCATTTGAGGGCGGTTGTCTGCGGTGTTTCGGTCCAGTCATCTTTTGGGTTCTTCTCAAAATGTGATGAGAGTGATCTAGCAACCGCGTTGCAAACCGGGAATGACGGAACCTCCAAGGAACATGACCAAACGGCCAAACCAAAGCAACGAAGCGAGAAAAGATCCGTACAGCCCTCTTCGGGATGCGCCTCTTTGCTGTTGGATGCGTTGGAATTTAGCGTGCTGCGCTTTTGGAAAGAGCGCAAAAGTTAGAAGACCTTGGCTAGGCGGCGTGAAACTGAGAATCTCCTCTCGACGACCCTGCACGCCAAATCTTTGGCGCCTTCCCGTATCTTCTTTTGAAAGCTCGCGAAAAGGCTTCGGGGGCGTCGTAACCGACACGCAAAGCTATTTCGGCTGATGTGAGTTTTCCATCACGCAATAGAGCCGCCGCCAGTTTCATACGTTCTTCTAGCATGTACTGGCGTGGGCTGATGCCCAAAACCTCCGTAAATCGATCAACGAAGGCGGATCGGGACATCCCTGTCTCACGGGCAAGTTCTGTGACTGATGGTGGCTTGCCCAAAGAGCGGTGAATTCGAGACAGCGCTGTGGCAATGCGCGGATGCGCCATGCCATTGAGCCATCCGTTCTGGGGTGCCGCGACCGCCAAATTCAATCGAAGGGCTTCTGCAAGCAAAAGTTGGCATAAACCCGAAATCATGCTCGCGCTTAGCAGGCTACCGGATGTCAACTGTTTGGCTGCCATTATCACCGAGGCTTCCATCCAGTTGCGCACTTCGAAGCTATCAACAGACACGATGAGAACGTCTGGGAGTACGTCAAGCAAAGGCGTGGAACCGGCATTACTTGCCATGAACCCGCAAAGGATTTTCGTTTGAACGCCGCCACCGCCATATCGAATCTGCGTCAATCCGTTTTGCATGGTGGGAAGGATCAAGTCATCGCCACACACAGTTTTCAATCCTGGGGCACTGGCGAGTGTGTGTACGTGGTTGTGCGGGAATATGATTATGTCACCCGCGGAAGCCGAGTGGCTTCGTTCAACACCAGAATTGTCTGGTGCAAATACCAGTAACTCGCCTTCGATCACCACGTGATAAGCAATGACTTGGCGAGGGATCGGCATGTACGGTCGACAGTCTTCTTCTGTCACATGGGCCGTTATTGCCCATGGCGCAGTAAATTCCGCCTGAAGAAACACAGCGCCGGACAGGTCGATGGATCTGACAATATCTGCGATGGGATCATTGACCATTTCACTTCACCTGTAGCTAAATCACGTTCAGATATTTAAGCCAAAACACTCCAAAAATCAGAAAGTATGGCCAAGACGCTGCACCTATCTCGGACAGATGTGTAGTCTGACACGGATGGGTTCACGTCACTGTGACATTAAACCGTGTTGTAGCTGGCGGCATGAAAAGGTTCTTACCTTGCGAGAGTTCTCCTCAAGATTAGAGGTAGGGATGAGCTTGTATGACGCTTGCCAACGGCACGAACGATGACATTTTGTCGTTGAGTCTAGTTCTTCTTAGGACAGCGAAAAAGTGCTCTTAGCGTAAGCTCTTCTCCATGAGATAGTTATGGATCTCGACCCCGTTGTGTTCAAATTCCTGACGCTTCATGAGAGTGAACCCGGCTCTCAAGAAGAACCTGCGCGCGGCCTCACTCGCCTCCGTGTAAAGGCGCGCCATCCCCATTGCTAAGGCGACCTCTTCCAATTGACGATACAGTGCTTGTCCAACTCCGGTTCGAACGATGCTTGAGTGGCAGTAAAAGCAGTCAATGTGACCGCTCCTTTCTAACTCTATGAATCCCAGAGGCTTGTCGGCTCCATCAACAGCTACAAAGACAGTGCGGCCATCGGAAACGCGAGCGAGAAACCTGTCAGCAGAAACGGGCGCGGGACTCCAAGCATCAACCTGAAACTTGGTGTAGTCTTTGACGCCAATCCTATGAACAGAGTCATGAAATATCTCAGCCAGCATCGCTGCGTCGGCCGGGTTGAAAACACGTACTTTCATGCGGCGGCTATCCATACTTGATGGCGGATACAAATCCACAAACCTCAAAGGAGGACTCTCTGGCAAGTTATTCAGACTGACTTGATGAAGCGTTTCCCTGCTCTTGGCTCTCTCCCCGGGGCGATCGATAAGAAACAGTTTTCGATCGCCCGCTACATAGCATGTCCCCTAGCTTTGACTTCGGACTATACAACGGCAATTGTCTTTTTACTCGTCGCACCCACACGCGTTAGGAACCGTTGGTTGATCGGGCTGTGCGGCTTGGCCGCCAAGCGTTCGTTGGCCAGCGCTTCCGCTGCGGTGACGTCACCACTGCGCACGGCAGCCTCGGTCAGCGTCCAGTCGATGACGTCGCGCTGAGCATGGCTTCCACCGAAGGAATTCACCACAAATCTTGCCCCATGCAATGTCTGCACCGCCTCATCGTAGCGACCTTCCCAGAAGGCCCTGAACCCTTGAATGAGCGGCAATCCGGTGGCCTTCGCCCAACGGGCTGTCTCATCACGATCCACACCAGCGGCTTCGTACTCCGCAAGGATCCGATCTACCTTCTCGTACCGCCCGGCCCCAAGGTAGGCCATCGCCGCGTGCCAGTCATTGAATGGATAGAGCTTTCCATCGGCATGTGCGTCCCAGCAATGCGCCACGGCTCCCCAACGGTCACTGATGTCGTGGCCCTCCATGTGCATCCGCCAGAGCAATGCAGAGGCGTCCACAAGGTCAAGTGCAACATCGCTGTCAGCACCTCGGACTCTTTCGTCGTAGAGCTTCAAGGCCTGGTCGGCCTGTTCCAAATCGAGGTGATAAAGCGTCTTGTGCCACCAGTTATGCACCTTGAAGAAGTTGTCATCGCCGGACCAGTGGGGCTCTCGCGATGCCATCCACGCGATCCCATCCTCAGGCCGTCCCTGCATTTCAAAGACGTGTGCAACCGCATGGTGCGCCCAGCAATCCAGCGGATCGCGCGCAACGGCTTCCTGGCCCAAGTCTTCGGCGCGAGCGTAGTCCCCTGCCTCTTCTAACCCGAATGCATACATGCCCAGGACGTTGGCATAGCCTGGCTGGCTTTCCGACCACTTTGGGAGGACCCGTGCAATACGGTCGCGCATGTTGCGCGCGTTGGCGCGATAAAAATCCATCAAGTGCCCAGCCTGCAGCCCCAGAAGATCGTGCGGGAAAGCCATGTTGTGGTGGTCGAGCCGTTGAGCGGCTTCGGTCCAGTTGTTTGCGACGAGCGCCTCCAGCGCCCCAATATGGGATCGTTCGATATCTGTTGCAGCGAGTTCACGGGCTGTTGCTACAATTGTTCGGGCCTCTGCAGCAGCGTCAGGCTCTGTTGCCAATCCAAAGAGATAGGCTTTCAAAATATGCGCCATGGCTATCGTCGGGTCGACCGAGATTGCATGATCGGCTAGGGCCACCGGGTCTCCCCGATAGACATTAAACGCCCGAAGGGCTGCGTCGAAACTCTCCGTGTAGGTCGCGCCCGCATGCTTTGTTGCCAGGGAACAAATGCTCTGTGTCATAACTGTCTCCTCAATTTCGGTAGAGTGATGATCTAACGAGCGTCGGGACATCGAGACATGATCCCTCCGCCGAAAAACATGACACAACGAACGGAAATTCATGCGTTATGCATTGCGCCGGTGCAGTTTTACCCATCGTCTCAAAGTCACTAGATTGGTTCCCATGACTAGTTTCGTGTCGCTGTTTCTCATCCACGCCGCCAGTCGGTAGGTGAAATACGTATTGCGCCTCACGCGACGTAAGGTCCTATCAATTGAGCCATGTCACGAATCAAGTTCCTCACAGTCGGGCAATTGGCCGATCATTCGGGCGTCACGGTGCGAACGCTGCACCACTATGACGCAATTGGATTGCTGAAACCTGCCACGCGCGGTGCGTCTGGCCATCGGCTTTATGACCGCGACAGTGTGCTGAGGTTGCAGCAGATTTTGACTTACAGGACGCTTGGGCTGCCATTGGATGAGATCATCGAACTGCTCGATAATCCTCCTTTTGATCGTCGGGCTGCTCTAATTGCTCAGAGAAGGGCTGTTTCTGACCACATCGTCCAAGCGAAAGCTTTGATCCGAGGCATTGATGAGGCGCTCGCGCTTATTTCACGCAAATCACGAAGGGACATGGATATGACGACCCTGTTTGGCGGGTTCGACCCGTCGCAATTCGAAGATGAAGCCAAGGCACGTTGGGGTGAAACAGGCGCGTGGGCCATCTCAGCCAAACGCACCGCCTCCTACGGTGACGCGGATTGGGCACGTTACCAAGAGGAGCATGCTACACTGTGCCAAGGGTTTGCTGCGCTTGCACAAAAGGGCGCAGAACCTGATTGCTCGGAAGCATTGGAACTGTCGAGTGCCTAAGCTGTTCTGGTCAATCGCTGGTTTTATCCCTGCAGCATCGCGAGTCTAGGTGGCTTTGCGGAAATGTATGACAGTGATGCGCGTTTCCGCGCAACATTTGATGCCTACGGAGATGGAACCGCCCACTACGTCATTTCAGCGTTTCGTGCTGCGGCGGAAACGTCACATGACGGGGACTAGGCCAAACCATGTAGCGCCTTCATTGGACGTATGGCATTCCGATTGCCGTCGAAAAATTCAAGAGCGGACGTTGGTGTGCCGTGCTGCATTGGTAAGAATGGGCTCTAAGCGGTCATCTGACACATTCTGTCGGGTAAGCGGGCCTGGAGATGACAGCCAAGGTCGGTTAAGCGGCCAAAGCTGACCTCAGTCGCTGTCGGGTTCGTGACCGCTCTAGGTTAGGCTGACAACACCGAAATAGTAAGCACATTGGCGGTCACGGCATTCGATGCGGAGCCCTGACCAGAAGCGGAGCAAGAGGGTTGCCCAGACCAAACGCGAAGGCCGCAAGGCTCCTAAGCGGCCCGGCGCTCGCCCGCAAAGAAGTCGGACAAACGCTCAAAGGATGCCGTCCAGCCCGCCGCAACAGTTTCCTGCAAAACATCCGGCAACGGTGACTGCACCAAAACAACCCTGGTCTGATCGCCTAGGGACGTAAAGGTTACCTTCACGATCATGGCTGACATGGGTCCTTCGGCAGGCAGCCTATAGGCAAGATACTCTGGGGGGCGAAGCTCCAACATCACGGCATCGATGAGGTACTCGCCCACACCATCGATATGCATCAAATGTCGGTACGCTCCGCCCTCTTGCGCATTGATCGTCGATTGTACTTTGGAGGTGTTCTGACATCCCCACCAATGCGCTGTCTTGGTAGCATCAACCCAGGCATCAAAGACATCTGCCTGTCCAGCATCATAAATACGCTCAACGGTCAAAGTTTCTTTGTCAATTATGGTGCGAGTTGTCATCGCCCAGCCCTTTCTTGAGTTTGAGAATGCGATCGACCTCATCAAAGTGATGTCGCCAAAATGCGCTGTATCTGTTGATCCATGCCGCTGCTAGTTCCGCCCGGGCCGGGTTGACCCGGACAAACTGCTCGCGCCCACGCTTTTCTTTCTCGATCAATCCCGCGGAACTCAGGGTCTTGAGGTGCCGGGATATCGCGGGCTGAGAGACGTCAAACGCCTCTGTTAGCTGTGACACGTTTTGCTCGCCATCTGAGAGATTGACGAGAATGCCCCTTCTAATGGGGTCGGCAAGCGCGCCAAAGATGAAGTCCAGTTCTTGCGAATCCATAACAACATCGTTATGTATTTTAGTAGGAGAAGCAATCGCGAATTATGGTGCAAAGAGGCGAGGCGTGTCGAACAGGAAGGAAAGCCTTGGGACGTATGTCGAGCTTGTCGAGGCGTATTTTGACGATCAAGTCAAAGGAAAAGCCAATCCTTACACCTCGATGAATGGCAACATGTACAGCTTCCTTGATAATCAAGGGCGTGTCTGTCTGCGCATGGCAGAGGCTGATCGGGAAGCTTTCTCGGACCTGTTTGGCACGGGGCCGGTGCAGCAATACGGCGCAACCATGAAAGGCTATGTAAGTATTCCAACTAGCTTCCTGGCAAACACCGATGTTCTGGCAAAGGCTTTTGCCTGCTCGTTAAGGTACACTCAAACTCTGAAAAAGAAATAGCCAGTGAATGCCGGTAATTTGGTAGACTTCGGGACAAATTGCGCAGGGAAGTTAGCGATGTCCACTCTAGACTTAAAGCGGTCATCTGATGATTTCGGTCGGGGGTTTCTAGGCTTGGCGTGGGTATCCAAGGTCGGCTTTGCGGACAAAGCGGACTTGTGCTGTCGAGGCTATTGCTGACGCAGCATTCTGTTGCCATTGCGGCGCGCCCATATTCGCATTGCGACTGACTTCGCCAGAGCAGTCTTTCAGACGAGTTGCTTTCTCTGGAACCAGGGTCGAATTTTCGGGTGACCGGATCTGTTTTTAGGTTTCAACACCACCGCAAGTTGCGACGAACAACCGAGTTACCGATATTGGTATTTTATCGTATTGTATTTGGTACTAAACATGTCAGCTATGGATGCTAGTTCACGACTGACAACCAAAGTTCGACTGCGCCAATTGCGATGCTTTGTTACGGTCGCGCGCAAAAAGAGTTTTGTACTCGCGTCCGAGGGGTTGGGATTAACCCAACCTGCCGTCAGTCGTAGCATCAAGGAGTTGGAACTGATCCTTGGAGAGCCGCTTTTTGATCGTAGCACACGTGGCGCCTCGCTGACCGAAAAGGGACAGGGATTTCTGGATGCGGCTGAGGCCGCAATCTTGCAGATCAATCAAGGGCTTCAGGCTTTCCTTGGCGACGGCGGCCGGTCGGAACAAGTTCGGATTGGCGCGCTGCCGAATGTGTGTTCGCAAGTTCTTCCGGGGATCGTGCACACCTTCAAAGTGGCGCACCCCAATACAACGGTTACGATCTTTCCCGGCACGAACGCGGGTTTGCTTGACGGCCTTAGGCGGGCCGAGACCGACTTCGTGATCGGACGGCTGTCGTCCAGCGAAGATATGCGGGGGCTGGCGTTTGAAGCGCTTTTTGATGAACCCTTGGTTTTCGTTACGCGGCAAAATCATGAAGCGACCAAAGGCACCGCATCCTTGGAAGATCTTCAGCGGTTTCCGCTGTTGCTGCCGCCAGAAGGGACGATTATCCGCCAAGAGATTGATCGGTATCTGGCCGGAAAGGGCCTGGCAAAACCACAAAACCTCGTCGAGAGCACGTCTTCGGACTTTCAGCGTGCCTATCTACTTGGGAGCGATTGCATCGCCGCAGTTCCCAAGGGAGTTATCCAAAGTGATCTTGACCTGGGGTCGCTTGTTGAACTGCGGATTGGGGAAGGAGAACTGGCAGGACCGGTGGGGCTGACAACGAACCCGATGCTGGTGGCGAACCGGTCCGTAGTTGAGATGCTGAACAGTATTCGCCGGCACTAAATACCGAAACTGATATTTTAATTGCAGAGCATTGCATTTAACATCCCCAATCAGAAATGAAATACTCCCTTAGGACATACCCAAGGGAGGACATTCGAAAATGGGTCGTTTCAATACTCTGATCGCCGCCGCCGCTATCGGCGTCGTCGGTGTTTCTGCAAATGCACAATCGCTGAGCCTTGAGGGCGGCGGTTCAGCATCGCTGACAGGCATCGTGCCCCAGACATATGCGCAGTTCGCCGCCGAAGAAGGCCTGAGTCTACAGGTGGTTCTGGGTCAAACCCTTACGCGCTCCGCGCTGAAGCTGGCTGCCGGTCGGATTGACATGGCCATTGTGCCGCCTCCCGCCTTCCGGGCGATGAGCAACGGCGTAGGTCCATATGCCGAGCAAGGTGACCAGGCAAAGAAACTGTCAGAAGATGTTCGGGCACTGTTTGGTTTCCCGGGCGGCACATTCCACGCAATTGCATGGGCCGATAGCGGCATCGACAGCTGGGACGACCTGGAAGGCAAGCGTGTCTA
>JBCDBQ010000083.1:0-17103 GCA_039183375.1 Pseudomonadota bacterium | reverse complement strand
TGATCGAAGCCTGAGGAAAAACCAACGGCTTCGGTCAGAACCAGGCGGTTAATCACCTATGGCTCAACGATCAAGAAACTGCTGAAACTCGATGAGATAGCCGTTCGGATCTTCAACTAGAAACGCGTAGATGCCGAATTTATCGTTTCTTTCAGGCGGGCTCTTGCACCGTGCATTGGCAGCTGTCAGACGGGCATACCAGCCGTCGACATCATCAGTAACAAGGGTCAGCATGCTGCCACGCGGTTCAACCACACGCCAGTCCAGGTCGAGGCAAACCCCAACATAAGTGGACGGCCTGAGTTCGAAGATGCGTGCCACACCCGCGTCGCGCCATAGCTTCAATTCCAGGACACCGGAATAGAATGCGCAGGTCGCGTCAAGATCATCCGTATAGACCCAGGTAACGGCATCATTGATTGCCGGCGCTTGTGACATGTCATGTGTCCGTAAAGGCTTCGAATGAGGTTCTTCTGGTCCCGTGATAACAGGAGGAACGACCAGTGCAACACGCTAGCGTTGACGCACGATGCACGGATGTCGTAGGAACGAGGCCTTGCGCGGTCATGTTGTACGCTTAAGCAGTTGGATGATTCAGTTGCGCTAATACAACCTGACATCGCGCTGGATATGATGGCGGAGCGTGGCGCAGCCTGGTTAGCGCACCAGTCTGGGGGATCAAGCAAGGGTTGTTTCAGCGCGTTTCACGCTGTTTCAAAAACCGCAAATCCTAACGCAATATCAATCAGTTGCAGATTAGTATCGCTAGAAAGTCGGAGGTTTTCACTTCTGACTTCTTGTGACCAATGTGTGACCAAATCGTCGAATGCGTGTTACGTCGGATAAGCAACTCAAATGTCTCGGTAGCGGTGAATTTCCGATTGCCGACGTTCCTGGATTGTCCGTGCGTGTAAGTCCGCGCGGCCTTAAATCGTTCAGGCTGCGCTACCGGATTTTTCCTGAGACGAAGCAATACTCGATGCCTATTGGACGCTATCCCGATGTTAAACTGAAGGATGCGACAAGCCAGGCGCGCATAGCGCTGGGTGAGGCAGCCAGAGGAAGAGATCCTGCCGCTGCTATCAGGCGAGCCCGAGCCAAACCAGAACCTGAATTCTATTTCGCGCCGCTCGTCGATCAGTTCGGCGATGAGTGGTGCATGGCCAACCACAAACCGCGTCCGGCGAGAGAGAAAGTACACTCACTGCATCGAGAATGGGGTCGACGCGCAAACTTTGCAAAAGTTGATGTACGCAACATTACAGCGGAAATGGTCGTCAAACACCTCTCGGCAATTCGTGCGAGTGGTCGGCATGATGCCAACGACCTGTCAAATCTGAAGTCTTTCTTTAAATGGCTACACGGTCGGAGGATCGTCACCACTATTCCAACGGACGGCGTCCGGCATAATTCAAAGTCACGTCCACGAGCGCGCTACTTGAACAACGATGAGACTAAGTCTATTTGGCAAGCCGCGGACGAGGTCGGTTATCCATTCGGTCACATCATCAAACTGCTACTTTTGACCGCCACCCGCAAAGAGGAAGTCGGCGGTATGCGGTGGTCAGAGATCGACTACACCGCTGCAGAATGGACGATACCTCATGAGCGGACGAAGAAGCAGTTCAAATCAATTGCACAGCCGCATTTGGTTCCATTGTCGAAACCGGCTTTGGAATTACTTCGGTCTGTCCCGCAGTTGTGCGACGAGTATGTCTTTCCAGGTCAGCGCGGCGACAAGAGTATAGCTGACTGGGACAAGCGCAAAGACGCGCTGGACAAGCTCAGTGGTGTCAAAGACTACACAATTCATGATCTACGTCGAACTGCGGTAACCGGTCTTGGTCGCTTGAAGGTGCCGCCACATATCAAGCGTGCGCTATTGCATCATTCAAGCCGCGACGTACTGGATCTCCACTACGACCAGTTCGAGTACGTTGATGAGAAGCGAGACGCACTGGAGCGCTGGGCCGATTACCTAATGGAGGTAGCTTATGCGTAAACCGCTGCCGAATACGCGCTATATCACGCTTGCTGACGCCATGCGGAGATCAACTCTGTCACGCACCACCATGTGGCGAATGCAGAATGCGCGAGAGTTTCCTGAAAGCCATAAGATCTCACGAGGGCGCGTCGCCATCCGTGAATCCGAGTTCAACGAATGGCTCAATGGAACGTGGTCACACAAGCCGCCGTTCCGGTTGCTGAGACCTAAGCCGCGATTTCCTTACCCGAGCAATTTAGTGTTGCCGGTGCCGAGTTGGCGTCCGGCACACTAGCAACGCGGGTACGCCAATAGGTATCGTTTCCGCTTTTCATTGCCTTCACCAGCGACGATGAGGCTATTGTCGTGGAGGAATCATCTATGCGGCTGGTGTATTGGCTGCGGGAGTATTGTGCACAGGCCGGAAACTCCAACTGACGCTATGTGTAATGTGTGTGGCTGCACGATGGTCGCGACGCCGTGCTCGCGGCTCTACGCACCTACTCTGACAAAGGTGACAGAGTGGAAGTACAACTATTCGGCACCTAGGTAGAATATCACGATACCATGATAGCAACGCCTGCCCGGTGACATGCGGCGCGTGTATTGACGAGCTAGTATTCTGATATTCTGACACTGCAGTGCATTGGCCGGTTGCGTGCGGCGGCACACGGGTAAACTAACAGAATAGAACTGAGCCAAATACATGCGGCAACACCTTGGCAGGTTACCAAAATGCCCAACTCATGTGCATAACAGCTAGCACCATACCGATAATGCATTGTCTATCGCAGCAATCTGATTTTACCATCAAGTGATTCGTGAGTGGCTACTGATGAAAGAGCAAGAGACTTAGGTTTGTATGAGTCCCGCTTGACTGCTCTAGATCTCACAGAGCCTACTTCACACCGCATGGCCGGTGGTGGACCAACATGACCGATGCATTCATTTCGCTCGCTATTGACGGGATTACTAGAGACGACTTTGAGCTTTGGGCGCAGGGAGCGCTACAGCTCCTAAGTGGTGAGGATTTTGAGCCGACTGGAGGGATTCATGACGGTGGGCAAGATGGCTATGTGAGGAAATCAAAAGGTTATCCGAATCACTACATCCAGATTTCAAAAGAAGCAGATACACGAGGAAAGATTCGAAAAACCATTCGGCGTCTGAAGGAAAGTCGAGGTGTACAAAAGCTGACCTACGTTACGAGTCAGTCTGAATCAGGGCGGGATCTTCTTGAAGCAAAGTTGAGCCACGAACTAGGGGTCGAGATCGTCATTCGCGATAAAAGGTGGCTAGTCATTCAGACTACCGTGAATGAGAATCTAAAATCCTCGTTGTACAAATATTCTCACTCTCTCATTGATGATCTGAAGAAAGTTCAATCAAGCGAGAGAGCACTCGATTATAGCTCACGCTTGAGTGTAGTGGCATATCTCGAATCGCAGGTTAAGTCACTTCCAGGCACTGAGAATTTTCAAGACCTGTGTCTCGACACTGTAATATATGAGGCGCTTAGCGCGACAAACCCAGCAGACGACAAATTCTTAACGTCAAGTCAGATTAAGGACTTTATCAACGATCGTTATCCAAATATGATCAAGAAGTCCAAGACACCTTTGTTCGATCGATTAGCATTTCTGTCCTCAAAAGATAATGACCCTAGAATTAGAAGACATCCGAATGACAACTATGCGTTGCCGTTTTCTGTTCGAGATGAATTCAACGAGAAGAATCTATCGATTTTAGAAGCCGAAGACGCATTCGTTGGCAGCTTGGGTAAGAGGCTAAGAGATTCAAATGTTGAAGTTGATGATGAAATGCATCAACTGATCATCGCAACAGTCAGGCATACGGTTGTTGAGACGCTTCGCTCTCAAGCTGCCCATTTTTCTGCTTCCTTCAGTGCAAGCAGGGCCGAACTCGACATACGAGTTTTTGATATCGTAAGGGATTACGTCAAAAAACAGTCGTTGTCCCCAGAGGACGCGGAGATCTGCTTTGACGGTGCTTCGCTCATATTTCGGAGAGTATGCTACACATCCAACGACATTGAACGCAGATACATAACGTATTTGATAAAGTACTTTTCGCTCAAGTTCGTCATGGAGGGCGATACCTCAGTTTCGAGATATTTCTCAGAAATGGCTTCTCGGCTACGAGTTTACGTTGGTTCCGACATCATTGTCCGGTGTCTATCAGAGGTGCTTGTTCCTGAGTCTAGTCGTGGCATGACAAATGCACTCGCAGCACTTTCACGCTCAGGCGTGTCGCTCAGGATTACTAGGCAGGTTATCAGTGAAGTTTACCATCACATCTGCTTGTCTAATAAGATTTTCGCAATGGATTACGAATGCTGGCACAAGCAAGCGACGGTCGATGAAATAAAGAACATCGACAAAATTTTGATCCGGTCTTTCTTCTATGCATTTCTTGAGCCCAGGAGCCACGAGCGACAGCCAAGAGGCTGGCGAAATTATCTGGCAAACTTCGGAAACGCAAATTGGTTCGACCCAGAAATGAAGAGCGAGGATGAATTTGGCTCGTTTCTTCTCGACAAGTTCAACTTTGATTTTGTTGAACTCGACGAAATCCAAGACCGGGTTGATGAGAAGCTCGTTCAGAGACTGACTAACTCAATTCTCGGTTACAGAGACATTGAGACTGACGGAGCGAAAATCCTTGCGCAGAATGACGCCGAAATGGGCTTGTACATCAATCATGAAAGGAAAGCTCGCGGGGAGAGAGTGTCATCTGATCTATACGGATACAATACGTGGTGGTTAACTGAGGAGACAGCCGTACTAAGGGCTCTGGAAGAGCACGACCAACGATCCGATATAGTTATGCATCCTCAGTTCTTGATGAACTTGTACCTGATTGATCCACAATTGACACGGGCAGATAGTCGGCGAAACGATGACTTTGCCCCATCATTGATGGGCTTGCGTATTACAGATAGAGTTTCGCCGTACGAAATGAAGAAATTTGTTCAGTCTCTTGGTGATCTTTCAGAGCTAGATGAGGCAGCCGTTCGTGCACGAATACGTCAAGCTTCGAACAAGCTCAAGAAAAGCAATCCATTTTTCGAAGAACCCCAAACTGTCGCCGGTTAGAACTCGCGTTTAGTCGATGTGGTTCCAACGCCCTATGTACTCACAGAGCTTTTCTACCATGGGCACCAGATCCAGATGACTTTTTGCATCGTCCCAATCCAATGCATCGCAGACCTTCGACGCTAGTTCAATCTTATCTTCTTTGAGGTCCTTGAGTTCAGGTCGAGAAATGACCTGCTCGTAAGGATCCAGCTGCTGTATCTCGCAACCGGCAACTGCGGCAAGCGTGGTCGCCGGAATGTAATTCTCAATCTCTCTACCGTCGGTAATCCAGACAAAGCCCTCTAGAGACTCAACCTCAGTCTTTATACGTGTCTTTGTTGCATTAAGTCGTTGAGATGGTTTGCGATCACCTCCATTGGTCCGCTTTCTGTCACTGTCGATAATGACGGCAGAGTTGCGGTTGATCGAAAGAATCTTGATCAGGTCGGAGTCTTCTGCTGGTGTGGTTAGACTAAGATGACTGAGAAGCTTTCCGCCGTAGTACATTATCGTGTAATGCGTGCCTTCGCGAAGCGTACCTTCGGAATGAAGCTCGATCCAGCGGCGAACATACAACCTGTCGCTTGGACCCTCGACCCAGATTACCCCGTTCGCCTGGAGGATATCTGACGCGCGAATATCCAAGTCATCCAATACGGAGCAATTGTCTTCGTATCTCAATGCCACAGTTGCCTTCGATACCCCATTGGATTGGCGAACATGGACTACTTGACTATCTGATCGACGCGTAGACCAATCGATAGCGATGGGGGAATGCGTCGTTAAGCAAAGCGTGAAGCCCAGTTCGGCTCGGCGGTCGGCAACAAAGTCTAGCAACCGGCGAAGTAGTGCGGGATGAAGGTTATTCTCGGGTTCCTCAATGCTCAAAATAGCTTTCGTCCAGTCAATGTTCTCCAAGTAAAATGTTAGGCGAAGTAACGTCAGAACAATGAAAATGGATTTCAGACTGCTTCCGCTTTCGGACAAGCGTATGTCGCCTTTTGCAGATTCGTGTAAAAAAATTTCCCATGTATCGGACTCACCCTGTTCTTGGCATACAATATTAGAAAATTCGCAATCTCCCTTATAAATAGCGTTGAGCTCTCGTAAGAGTTCGACTTCAACCTCCTCTCTGGGCATTTCAGAATTAGTAATGAAGTACCGTATTAGATTTGTGACGCCTTCTCCGGTTGGCTGTATCTTCCGCTCACTGTTTCGCTTCTCTGGGTTGACATTCCTTTCTGCAGCGACTGATAAAACTTGTAGCCCTTGAAAATGATCAGCTGCCGATTCAGCCATCTGTTGCTCATACCCTTGAATGTGGGCATTGCTTACGCCCTTTAATTCGGGGCCTAGATAATCAACTAGCTTCCAATCAGGTCCGTAGGTCCGAGTTATTCTTTGTCCAACAAATTGATGCCCGTAGTGCCAGTGGTTTGGACCAGGCAGTCCGCCACCGTGCGTGTTCTCTCGAAAGACCCGTCGCAAGCCTGATTCATCGAGCTCTTGAGATATCGCAACCTGGACTGCGCCTTCAGAGCGACCGTGGACGTTGGGATTGAAGGCTTTACCTTTCGTCACGCACAGATTGATGGCATCAACTATGCTCGACTTTCCGGAGTTATTTCGTCCAATAAATATATTTATTGGCTTGAAGCTTGTAAGTTGGATGCCTTCTGGGCCAAAGCATTTGTAGTTCTTGACCGAAAGCCCAATTCCTGCAAGCGGATGAGCATTATCTGTCATGGTTCTATTATGACCTTGAAAAGATCCCGTAGTTGATCCCGAATTTGATTGGCAAGGACGAATCATCAAGCGCTGGAGATTGTAACATGAGAGTTCAGCGTCTTGGAGTTACTTTGCTTAACGGCATTCCGTTGTGTGGCCCATCACAACGGCGGAGTGTCGTCTTCCATGTGCGGATCGGAAGCTGCGCGGTACACCTAACAACTCTCTGCCGCGCTTTTGTCAGCTTGGTAGACGCTCGACAACGCAAACTATGATTTGCTGACAAGACAAAGATCGGAGATTCTGCATGAATGCCTCATGAACGATCTGGGACGTGGTTAGCAAGCTCAGCATCGTTGCGCTCTGGTCGCTGCAGCCCAGTACGACCAGCTCTAACAAAGCTGAGCGACAACTGAAGACGCCGGCGCAACACAACGATCCGGCTAAGCTAAAAAGCAGTGCTCGTCTCTCAGTGGTCATATAAATTAGCTTGTATCCAAGGCAGGCGCGATCCTATGATGTTGAGACCTCAACTGAGTCTAGCTAAGTGATTTGATCGATCAGAGCCACCATCAGTTCATGTTCATGCTGCTCCGCATAGAAACCGAGGGCGCTAATGATAATTATCTCAGGTCCCAGCGGGGTCGGAAAAAACACGCTAATTGAAAGATGGCTAGCGGTTGATAATCGGCTGCGTAGGGCAATCACTTGCACAACCCGCCCGCCGCGACCCGGGGAGCAACATGGCCGCGACTACTTCTTTCTCACCAAAGATGAATTTGACGCCTTAGAGGCAAGTAATAGCTTCTTGGACTCCCGAAAAATCTACGACGCTCACTATGGTCTAAGTCACCAGGAACTTGCACGCATTAGATCAGAAGGATTCATTCCGATTGTCGAAGTCGACGTGGTCGGCGGCCTCCGAATCGCGAATTCCGTAGGCAGTGCGACGACCATATTTCTTCGCCCTCCCAACAAAACCGAATTGAAAAACCGAATCCTGCAACGCGGCGCAGAAGCACAAAGCGATATAGAACAACGCATAGCTAGATCAGAAGACGAACTAAAATTGGGCAATCAATATCAATATAATATAATCAACGATGGTATTGATGATGCGGTTGCTTCATTGATGGATATTCTTGAGAAGGATGCACCACGGACAACGTGACAAATATTCGACCCCGAGAGAAAATTAGCGGATCGATTATGAGAGCACCAGAACAATAAACAATAGGACTAAAGCTAAATGGCGACGGAGTTTGATGAGGTGGATCTCCACAACCCACCTCAAGGCCAATGGATTACTATCCTCCTGGCGCAGATAGCGGCGAGCGAGGGGGATTTCCACGAAGAAGATGGCCTTCTCATAGCCAATTATAGCGACGCAATGAAAGATCAGTTTGCCGAGTTGGAAAAACTGGTTGCCAAACACAACGTCAATCTTGTCGCCCTGCCGGAGTTGGTGAGCTCCGCCGATATGCGAAGTGCAGCCAAACAATTAACCCTTGAACATCCAGACTTGCTGATAATCAGTGGAACATCGTATTTTACTAATGCGGGCAAGCGAGTCTCACGGGTAATTGTGCTACATTCCGGCAACGAATACTACAGTGATAAGATTGATCCATCGCCATACGAGAAAAATGCTTACGAGCCCGACACTCTATCTACAGGTGAAAAAATAATACGATTTTCTAATAGCCCTGCTGGGAATATAGTTATACTTATATGTAGTGATTTTCTGAATGAATCACTTCGAAGTACCGCTTTGCAAAATGAAACAGATATACTTGTGGTTCCAGCATGCCAATCAAATTCAGAGATATACTATAATCAGTTCGGGCACGTCTGCCGACAGAATACCTCTGGTATATATGGCTTGTATTCCAATCTCTCATTCTTGCCTTATGGAGACGGGAGCAGTGCGATATTCGGAAATTTAAACCAGATGTTTATGCGGGGATTTCCCGAGAGAGGTATAAGTGATCTCGTTCCGCTCGAGAAGGTATGGCAAGCAGATTCCCACGTGGATTGGGTGGTTGCCAAGTTGAACTTGGCGCAAAAGAAGATCGAGCTACCGAATTCCACGTTCACAGATCCCAATATTCAAATTATAGAATTTAAGAGAAGCCGCGGATCAATACGAAATGGATTGTCCAGGAGGAAATATCGACTGGTGGCATTCGATGTTCATGGTCCGCTAATACGTGGATTACTGCGCAACCATTCATGGTTGGCGATCTGGGGATACCTCGGTGACGATACGATGTGGCGCGAGTTGTTGAGCACCCACCGATCTGGCAAGATTTCCTACACAGAATGGTGCAGGACAGCGGTTCATATCTTTGGAGAGCGGGGGGTGAGTCAAGACGTTATTCGTTCTCTATGCCTGAATGCTTCGCTGGTTGAAAACTTTGAAACTGGCATCTCAAAATTAAGGCAGGAGGGTTTTATTATTGGCATGATATCGGGCGGCGTTGATATGTATCTGAAGGAGCATGTGCCAGACTATGATAGGTATTTTGATTTTTGTTACGTAAATAAATTTTTATTCGACGGCAGTGGAAAGCTAAGTGACGTTCAAGTAGACGGACGAGATTATGCTGAAAAATCTACGGCTTTGATGCACGAATGTAGCACGCGTGGCATTAAGATGTCCGAAACCGTGTATGTTGGGGATCAACTAAACGATGATGGTGCGCTATCTTCGGCTGGTCACTCGATCGTTTGCACAAGCGATGACTCAACTTTACTCTTGAGGCACGATAAGGTGATAGCTGAGAATGACCTCGAAGCAATCGCGGACTATATCATATCATTAAACTGATACGTCAGCTTTTGTGGGCGTAATGCTCGCTTCGGCCTGCTCTGGATTTTAGTGAAGTACTGTTTCCAACGTCTCCTGCCATCCTGCTGCTGAAATGCGTTGTATCAGAGAAATGGAGCTGGAGCGTGCTTTGTGACCAGTTATGACTAGAGCACGATGCAAGACTGGAAGTCTCGATGAACTCAATTGACTAGATTGATATACTTACTCGCTGGTCATCGAGTGATCAGTCCCATTGGTTGCATGCAATCATCGGTGAATCCCCCCGATCAGCTTTGCATTTGATCAAGTCTCAACCTGCTCTGTCCCCGGCAGGAGATTGTTTCAGCCGTAATTCAGCTCTTCCTTGTCTCCGCGCACAAGGATGTTCGGGAATGTCGCGGGTTCCGCATGCGGCTCTTCCCATGCATCGACTTTTTTGAAGCCATACCGCGCCTTGATCCTTGCAGCACGGTCTCGGAACCGGGCAGGGAATTCACTCTTCCTTGATCAGTTAGTTCGTAGATGCGTAGTTGGTGGAGCATGCCGGTGGCGGTGTTGTTAGCTCGACTTATGCTACAAATAAATTGTCGCTCGCAGCCCAAGCCATTGATCTGAATCAGGAAATGAAAAGGCAACAGTAAGGTACTGTATTAACTTTAATTTCTAGGTTGCACGTGACTCTCTGATGTGAGATTCTGTCTGCTGAAGCAGTCACATAGGAGTTGCCATGGAAGCAATCGACAGCATCTTGTCATCCGATCAGGCCGCCGACTTTTTGGGTATCAGCATGAAGACTCTATATCGGCGCATCGAAGACGGCACGGTGCCTTACACAAGAATAGCTGGGCTCTACTTCTTTGATAGATCGCAGCTTGCGAAGATGGAGAAGGGACGTCGGCGACCAGGACGGAAGCCGCAACAGGTGACCCAATAAAAAACAGGCCCTCACGAATGAGAGCCCTATAACCTGCCTTAATCGAACCAGTTTGGCCGCTGGTATCGTGGCACAATAATAACAAACGCTTCGAGCGTCTTATCAACCTAGCAAATCACATCAAAAGACAAATTTATGCAATTCGCACAGTCAGCGAATACGTGGTCTGCACGCCGTGTATTCAATAGTCAATTCGCGCCTCTCAAAGAGCGCGTTTATTTAAGGAAAATGTACCATGAGTACCGAAAAATTTCAATATGATGCCGAGGGAGTCCCGGCGAAAAAAGAGAATAAATATCCGTTAGGGCGGAAGTATACGCTCACCCGCGCCAACACAGCAAAAACGTCCAACAAGTGGCAAGTCTACGAATACGATCTCGCAAAGGTCGTAGATATTTTCGTAGATCCCGAATATGTTCATGTCCGCGATCAGAAAGACGGTAAAGCTTTTATTGCTGGCAAGCTTGAAGGCACAACGCGTCGTGGCGAAGCTATCTCCAAAGTTGATTTTCTTGTATTCGACGTTGACGGCGAGCAGTCGAACGATGAAGTGAAGGCGTTGATGGAAGCGCATCCGTATCACTTCATGATGTACACGTCGTACAACCATCTTGTGTCGCAGACCGATATACCGACGAACAAGCTGGCGACGTTCTGTCAGAAGAAAAGTATCGACACGAAGGGTAAACACAAACGAGTCACTCTGGAGGGCGGAAATTAACTCTGAAAAGCGTCTTATATGGACATGTTTTGGATTTATGAGACATAATCGTCTCATCAACAGCCAAATGAGACAGGGACGATCATGAGCAGGGTTTTCGGATACGCAAGAGTGAGTTCAGCTGGTCAGTCTCTCGATATTCAAGAGAAAGCGCTTCTCGATGCTGGCGCGCGCATTGTCCAGTCCGAGAAGGTGTCGGGTCGTAGTCGCGAAGGTCGTGAAGAACTCAACAAGCTGATGAAGATCATGGATCGCGGTGACGTATTGCTGGTCACCAAGCTTGATCGCTTGGGTCGGTCGATGAAAGACCTCGCAGACATCGCGTACGAACTACAGCAGAGCGGTGTTGATCTGAAGGTCCTTGACCAGCCCGTCGATACCACGACCACGACTGGGCGCGCATTCTTTGGAATGCTGACCGTCTTCGCTCAATTCGAGAACGACATCCGACGCGAGCGCCAAATGGCTGGCATCGAGGCAGCCAAGGCGAAGGGTGATGTTTATAAAGGACGACCATGCTCAATCGACCGAGACCAAGTGCGCGAACTAAAGGCAAGTAAAGTGCGCCCTGTAGACATCGCACGCCAACTCGGCATCGGTCGCGCTTCCGTCTATCGCATTCTGGCTGAGTAGGCTTTGGAACACGAGTCATCTAAATCGAACACAAACGATCAACACCATCAAAGATATTGCGCGGCAGGACATGGCGACGATCATTCCAGTACCGGCTTTTGATTCCAGCTTAAGTCGTTGACGTGTAACCGCTGTCGTCGTACATCGGATGGCTTGCCGCGACTTCCTGTGACCAATCTGTGACCAAGTGGATTTTTGTGAAGCTGCTGCAACTGTAAGTGACTGATTTTAAAGGCGGAGCGTGGCGCAGCCTGGTTAGCGCACCAGTCTGGGGGACTGGGGGTCGCAGGTTCAAATCCTGCCGCTCCGACCAATCAAATCAAAGACTTAAGTAGTGTTCCACGTGCAACACAAGGCATGTTTTACAAGTCGTTTTACAAACCATGTTCTAGTCGCGTTCCCATTTGCCCATAGCAGCACGCGCTAACTTCTCCTGAGCAACACGTTTCGCATAGTGTACAATCATGCGCCGAGACTGGCCGGTGATGGCTGATACCTCTGCATCTGTGCAGCCTACTTCCAACAAAGTAACGACAGCCGTCTTGCGAAGTCCGTGGAAGACGTAGCCGCCATCCTTCAGGAACCTTGGTGCATGATCACGCCAGGCTGACTTGAAACCACTGAAGCGACCATCCTTAGCGCGCTTCCAGGGTTTCCCAGACAGAGTTGTGCAGAGTGTTAGGGCGCTATGGTCCATAGAGGCCAGAAACGGCCTCAAATCGCGGTGTATGGGGATCAGAAGCTCTTTTCCGGTCTTTTCCTGCACAACGTTGATCAGATCTCCTTGGATCGCATTGCGCCGCATGGCGAGCACGTCGGATTGGCGCTGGCCAGTGTAGAGCGCGAGAACAGATGCAAACAGCAAGTCTCGCCGCAGCTCGTTCCAGGCACGATCGACAATCTCCCATGGCCATGGCTCGTACCCATCACCTATAGGAAGGCGTTTGATTTCACGGCATGGATTATCTTTGCGGTACGCACGCGGAACCGACCAAGACAGCATTGCAGACAGACAACGCATTAGGTTGTTAGCATTCGCTGGTTTGTCGGCAAACTTATCGCGCAACGCGAGCACGTGCATAGGTTCGATTCCCCGCACTTCGAGCCCGCCCCAAACCTCGGAAATACGCCGGCAATGTCGTGTCCACTCGGTTTGCGTAGAGGAAGCCATGTTGCGCCACTCTGGAGATTGCTGCCATGCGGAGATCAACACGTTAAAGCTGTTTTCGTTGATCTTGGGTGCTGGCGTGCTCGACAATGAGTGATACTGAGCCCACCAATCCGGATCGCTTGGCTCGCCAAAAATGCGTTGAGGCTTCGCCGCTTTATCGGTGAACCGATGCGGAGCGTAGTAATAGTAGTATTTCCCGCGCGCCTTAACTTTGTGGACGTGCGGCGGTAGAGCGACTTCCAGATTTCTGCCCATTTCCCAGCCCTGCGAGATATGGGTCGGAGCTTGTAGCTGATGCAACATCAGGAGTCACGCCTCTTAGCCAGTTGTCCACTTCAGACCAACACCAGAGCTGTGCTTCGCCAATTTTGTGCGGCATTGGAAGCAGGCCACGCTTGACGTACTGATCAACGGCGCCTGGCGCCAGATCAAGGCGACGAGCAAGCGTTTCTCGTTTCATATAGTCAGGCCACATCGGTGGAACCCTCCACATTGACATGTCGTGATGCCTGCATGAGTGTTTTCAGGTTTAGTTGGAGACATGTTCGGGGTTCTTGTTCAAAGAGACAAGAAAATGAGCCGAGTCCACCTATCTCGGTTATGCCACGTAACAAGCGCTTGAAATTGCCTTTGACGCGGAACCATTCGCCGCGATGGTGAACAGTTTTAAATCGCCTATGAAGTAGTTTCTCGCCATGTTCTGTTCCGGGAAAAACAGCGATTGAAGCGAGATCTAAAGGGCATGCGTGCTGAAGATCGTAGAACCGATATGGCCAATGAGTGGTAATGCCGATCTTACAATACTTCTGATCTTTGGTGGCTATAAAATATACAAAACACCCTTCCGAGCGAGCATCATAGGACTGCAGCAGTAACCGGGCTGTGAACGCCCTGTCGCTTACAATCTCAGGTGATCTTTCCTGCCACCTCAGGACTTCATCTAGTTCGTAGCGAACATGCCTGCCGATGCGGTAATGCGGAATCTTGAGCCGCCGTGCCTTGCTTTCACAGCATTTCAACAGATTCGCCAGCTCTTTGACGTCTAGTAGCTCTAGGGCCATCACTCAGCCTCTTGTTAGGCGGCTAAATTTTCAATCGTCTGGGCGCGTTCTATTGCGGCGGTTAGTATCTGCTCAAATAGATCTTCAGACAGCTTTTGCTTCGCAACATCAACGAACTGACGCTCAATTCTCAAATCGCGCGACCGCTTTTCATGTTCTTTTGCTGCTTTCGCGATCTTCTGAAATTCGCGCTGCGCATCAGATTTTTGAAGGCGACTCCAGCCAAGTGCTTTTTTTGCTCGTGGCATCCACATGGGAGGCGGCGGACGGTTGGGAGAAAACCGCTGACCGTCAGGGTGGTAGCCCTCTTCAAAACACTCAACTTGGAATTCAATATCCAGAATTTTCTCTTGAATGGCCTGTAGTAGATACCAAGCGTCATCCTCTGTCTCACACGCGGAAACATCGAACCTATCGTTGAGGTCAACACGGCGACCCGACGGAAGATCTACAACGTCGTGCTTGCTCATCACTCACCTTTCTCTTGTTCTGCCGGCTCGTAAGTCGCTTCAAAGATGTCCGGCTTGCAGGGGTAGAACTCGCCAGCAACACCTTTGATGATCCAATCGCCGTTGTCCGCGCGATGATTTCCTTCAAGTGTTGGAATGACGAGATATGAGCAGTCACTGTCATCAAGTTCTATATTGATCGAAACCCCGTTTTCATCGGCCCAATCAACAATTTCCGCAGCACTACTAATCGGTGTCCATAGATATTGCCGCGCTTCGATAACAACGGGCTTTTTCCGAAATTTTGTCATCACTCTTTCTCTTCTGGTGGAGGGGGAAGGGGCATCCAGAACTGACTATCTTCGTCGACAAAGTTAGTCATGCCATCGGTCAAGCCGGCACGCGGAGCATTCGTTTCCAGGTCTTCACCGTTAAGGTTCCAAAACTGGATTTTATAGTAGTATCCTGTTGGTGCAGACCACACGGTCAGAACTTCCCGACCGTCACGCGGAACCTTTTCAATCGGCTGCCATTCCCCAAACTTAGGTTCTTCTAGGGTTATCGCGACTGCGACCATACCGGGTCTCCATTGAATTTCCGCCAACCTCTAAAGCCTGACTTCTTCTGATGCTTCTTTGGAACAATGTTCTTCGTGTACTTCCTGCGATTGGTGGCTGCTTTCTTCACGTCCTCAGACGTCTTGGCCCCATGGCAGATCTGACAGAGCAATTGCAGATTGCTTTCGTCATTTGTCCCCTGGTTCACCAACGCTTCGATGTGGTCGATAGCCCAATTCTCGCCCGCTCTGATCTTGCGGCCACAGCTCTCGCAGTGCCCGTTCCGGGAGGAAAAGAACTCTGCCCTTTTCCTCCCCGTTAAGGTCCGCCGCTTCTCGGACACAAAAGGATTGCTCATTTCTAAACCGCTCTAGTTGAACTATTTTTCTCACGGACTTCATGGATAACCTTTGCCATGTTGAAATAGTAGTTTCTAACTGCAGCTCGTTTCTCGTAGTCATACGCTGTTGTTAATCCCAAAGACACAGCCACATCGTGCCATCCCAGACCTTCATAGATCGCTTTTCTAATATCAGCCCGATCGGAATTAGATAACTTCACTCTGCACACTCAAACTAGACTCTGATATATCTACCGCGTCATATTTTTCTCAGCTCTAACAGCATAGTTGCGTGCTTCTTCTTCTTTGAAGCACATACGCAACCATTCCATTTTTACCTTGGCTAGGTTTGCTGCTTTTCGAGCTGCTACCATCTCTTCAAGGTACTGGTGCCATTCATCAGAAGCGCGAACATGAACCTCTGCACGATTGACAGGTGTGCCGTCTGTGACCAGTGGTGCAACCTTCTGGGAGAACGTTGCTGTCTTGGTTTCTTCCAGTAGCTCAGCAGCAGCATGCTTATCGCACCAGTCCTTGGCGGCTATTCGGAATTGCTCTGGCCAGTTGTTCATGCCGTCTCTCCACGAGCCGCAGACAATGCGTCCTGAACAAGCTTCCATGCAGTATCTGGCATGTTCTTGCCGTCATCGTTTTCAAGGTTTGCAAGTGCCTCATACATGAGTGGCGCCGCTGCGATGACGCGTGCGTTAGCCTTGCATTCGTGGTCGCCCGGATAGGCATGTACGGCGCAGATGCGGCGATCATCACCAATGATTATGCGGCTCTTTCCATCAAAGTCGCCGTATGATCCCATCGGTGAAATGTGCCATGGTCCTGGAGTTGTCTTTGGGCATTGATGTGATGACATATCAAGCAGCCTCTCCAAACTGGCGATCTAGCTCATTTCGACGTGCGGCTATTACATCTGCAACAGCGTCGTCCCAAGACACTGGAAACTTGCCGCGCCACTTCATTTCAACTTCTGCCAGGCTTCCGTAATCACCAGCCTCATCTACCGCACCATTGAACTGATCCCATTCAGCGCCCTCAGCTTTCAGGCTAGCTTTGGAGCGCTTTTTTGGTGGATCGGCGTCGAGTTCCTCCAGATCCTTGTCGCCGGTTGGGATCTTGAACAGCGAGCGAAGAAAGCTCTTCTCGGCATACGATTGTGCAGCCATGAAAGCCGTGGGCCGTGATATCTCGATGAATAGTGACCGAGAGCAACGCGCATCAGTCCAGGTGTCATCAGCTACGGCCAGCACGAACTGGAAGTTGAACTTGCCCCATTGCTTGGGAACCAACTGTTTGGCTTTATCGTTCCAAACTTCCACTCGCTTGATGTCAGCTGGTTCGGACTCCAGGCAGAGAACGACCAGACCATGCTCCGACATCAATCTCGAAACACCAGCATATATAGCATCAGTCGATGAGTAGTCGTATCGATCATAGTCATTGCGTCCGTCATGCTGGACCGATTTAACGCCGGCCTGCACGAGAGCAATTGCTTTCGCAATCGAGCCAGGGATAGCTTGAACTGCAGGACCATACTCGCGCATCACTGCTCTCCCTCTGGCATTGTCAAAGGAGTTTCAAATGAAACATCATCGGGTGATGG
>JBCDBQ010000082.1:0-17153 GCA_039183375.1 Pseudomonadota bacterium | reverse complement strand
TAGATCCGGCAGCAGAGCTCACAATTGGTAGTTGTCATCTTCCATCCATGCCAACCAACTGCTTCGTGGAGGGCGGAAGAGAGCATGACAGACTACTGAATGGCGAGATAGTGCGAGTTCACCCAGCCGCGCTGTCCCCGCACCATGATCGGGCACCAAAGGCCACGGCACACACCGATAAGCCGAATGTTCTGCGCGTGCGGGGCAAGCTGACCGACCAACGCTGCAGACATATTGGGTTGGCGACGGACATTAAGCACATCCCAGGACTTCACCTTCGTGACACGGTAGAACAGTCCCGGACCAAGATGACTTGGCATCGCACGAGGCGCAGATCTCTTCAAAAACTTCTGTTCGATCCATCCGTGCTGACCGCGGAAAACCACAGGACACCAACCGTTGGCGCATTGCCCCCACCCACGAAGTTCCCGCGTCGCGACATCGACCTGCCCAAGCACCTGTGACGACTGAGACGGATAGGCCACCACCTGAATTGACTGTCCACGACGGCTGCGTGCAACCTGGTAGGACTGACCAGTTTCTCGCAATGGCTGGGAATAGCGGCCAATCGTTTTGTCGGTTTGTACGTCTCCGAGACTGCGCATCTTTGGCACCCTGGCCCCCAAGGCCGAAGGGGCTGGAAGACGAAGCCTCTGCTGCTTGGTCACGAGGACCCGGCGCACGATTTGTCCTCTCCCGGACTTCCCATCCCGGCCCTTCCAGGTGATCTGATCACCACTGCGAAAAATCTCGACGCAGTTGGTGTTGCCATCAAACCAGACATTCCACTTTTGACAGAGGCGAGGGCCCTCCACCCACCATCGTCCGCGATCTCGCTCAGATCCCAGATGGCGCGCAATAGCGCCTGAATTGCCGGACAGCGAACGATCACCGTGAAATCGCACCGGTAGCGTAACGCCCAGCGGGGTTTCAAAATTGACTGTGACGTCGGTGAAGGTCTCGACAAGGCCGATCGCATCCAATTGCGTTTGCGGTTGAGCCAAGCTCGGGCAAACCATCAGAAGGAAGCTGGCGCAGATCGCGACGGCTCGGAGTTGCAAACTCTTTTGAATGAAGGCAGGCGTACGCATGACAATTTCCCGAAAGCAGGGTCATGCTCAAATTCGCGAATATTGGTAAACCAAATCTTAATTTGCCGCGCCTGCACAACTATTGTTCCAGAAATTCATCACGGAACCCGTACTGGGTCCCGCAACGACGCCCAGATCACAGGGCAGGCGCAGCAAACCATCAGACCTTTCTTGCCATCAGACTCTCTCGAGAGTGCCGAAGATGACACCTTCGTTGTCAACGCCGCAAAGCCACGACGTTTGAACCGGCCTCAGCACCAGAGTTCAAGCCCAGCGCCTCTGCCCTCTCAGCCTCTTCTTCATCCGCTGCCGCGATTGCGCGATCCAGGGCATCGCGAAGTTCCTTGGCTGTCTCTAGCGACAACTCTACCGCTGCGCGCGCCCCAACAGGCAAACCCGTATTTACGAAATCGAGCGTGATAGCGTCATCCAGCAACGCATGCCGGGCGTGGTCATACGATACCACTGCGTTGGTCAGCTCGAACCATTCGTCATTGCGTTTGGCCATGCCTTCAGCGCGAGCAATTTCAACGATTGATGTACACATGTCCTGGCCTACCCTGCGAGTTGCTTTGAAAAGAAACCAAAGACTTTGCCCCACGCGTCGTCGGCTTGCTCAACCCGGTACATCGGTCGGTAATAGTAGAAGAAGCCATGGCCTGCCCCATCGTAGCGATGGAATTCGTAGTCTTTGCCATGTGCCTTCAGCTGTTCTTCGTGCTGGTCAACCTGCTCGGGGCTCGGCGCCCGATCCTCGTTGCCGAATATGCCAAGTAGCGGGCAATTAAGGTCCTTGGTCATATCAATCGGTGCGACAGGCGTTTTCTCATTGAGCTCATCCGCTCCCATCACAACCCGGCCACCCCAGAGATCAACGCAAGCGTCGACGTCGGTCTTCTCACAGGCGTAGATGTATGCGTGCCGCCCACCGGAACAGGACCCGATGAGTCCTACCTTCCCGTTGAGCTCAGGCTGCGCTCTCATCCAATTGACGGCACCTTGCGTGTCGCCAACCATCTGAGCATCAGGTACCCCGCCTTCGGCACGCACTTTCGCAGCCACATCATCCGGGTCACCATCACCACTGCGCTCATAGAGGTTGTGACAGATCGCCATGTAACCATGATGTGCGAACCGACGGGTTGCCTCCATGTACCACTCGTCCCATCCCGGTAGGTGATGGATTAGAACGATACCTGGAAACGGCCCTTTGCCAGAAGGCTTCACAGTGTAGGCAGATATCGCATCACCATTATGCCCCTCAATCTTAATCAGCTCCGCCGTCAAACCACGATAAGCCATCTTATTATCCTCCCGAATACCAATTGCCGATGACGCCGCTTTGGCGCTCAACTTCTCGTCGTCGATCAGGATCACTGCAGTTGCGCACATTGGCAAGGGCGCGAGCACAATATTTGCGTTGCGCCGCGCAAAACCGGGCAACAATTCTGCGGCTCAAAGCCTGCAGTCACCGACGTGTTTGTTTTCGCTTTCCAATTGGTATCCTAAACCAGCACACAGACGCGGATGATCACGCAATCGACAGAAACCGCAGCCTGTTGCGAGAATAATGCTGCGAAAACACTGAGAGACGAAAAACCAATGAACAAGTCACCAGCCTCTTTGCCTGACCCAATCTCATTGCCTAACGATGTCGCGCCCTACAAGCAGACCACCCAGTTCACAGAGGCAACGGTCCCGCAAGGACTGCTCAAAGAACACGCGACCAAGGACGGTGTCTGGGGCGTGATCCATGTGATGGAAGGCCAGCTCCGCTACATTGTTCCCGGTCGCGACGTCGACACCGTACTCACCCCGACTGTCGAAGGCATCATCATGCCGACCGAGGTTCATCGCGTCGAACCCATTGGCGAGGTCTCATTCTTTGTTGAGTTTCATCGCTAGCAACGTGAGTCAACGTCACAGCAGTCAGGCGGGCGCCGCTTCTCACACGTAAAGTGATTTGCCAACGAATGACGGCTCGCCTACGCTGATGTGATCAGAGCAGAAGAATGGACCAATCAATGTCCCTGAAAGAGAAACTCGAAGCGATACACGCTGGATCGCTGAAACGGATTCCTGAAGACAAACAGGCAATCATGAGCCGCGCAACGAATGACCTGCGCAATTCCGGCATCATGGAAAGCATGGCCAAGGTCGGTGACAAGGCACCTGACTTCTCCGGCACAAACCATGATGGACAGGCCATTGCATATGGTGATGTGTTAGGTCGCGGCCCTGTGGTGCTCTCCTTCTTCCGAGGCCACTGGTGACCATATTGTCGAGCAGAGCTGGATGCTTTGCAGGCAATCTACGACGATATCAAAAAACTCAATGGCGAAATCATCGTGTACTCAGCTGAGAACGCCGAAATTTCCGCTGACCTCGCCGGAAAGCAGAAGCTCACCTTCCCAATCATAAAAGATGTCGATTTGAACATCTCGCGTGCGTTCGGGTTGGCGTTCATGCTGCCGGATGATCTCAAAGAGACCTACAGCGGTTTCGGGATCAATCTCCCGAAGAACACAGGACGCGATGTCTGGGAGCTACCGATGCCCGCGCGCCTTGTCATCGATAAGGACGGCGTCATTCGCGCTGTCGATGCCGACCCGGATTACACCAAGCGCCCGGAACCGGAAGCAACACTCGCTTTCGCGCAAAGCTTGTAACGATAAAGTCCTGCCGGCCCCAATTCCTGGCCGGCAGGCTTACATCTCCAACAGCCGACCATAACCGCTAACGGGTACATGAATGCCCGATAACCGCAGGCAGTGCCAAAGACTGGCCTGGTTGGCTGCGACAACAGGTTTTCCTAAATCCTGCTCCAGGCTTTGCAGAATGCCGACGCAACGGAAGCCCGTTCCGATAATCAAAACACCATCAGCCTCGCTAGGACATGCTGCACGCACTTGGCGATACAGCGCTTCCACATCCTGCTCAAATCCCATGCCTTCCGGATAAAGCTGGTTTGGTGGAAGATCCCGCCAATTGCGACCCGGATCGAATTGCATGTGCCCGCATGGTGAGAGACCTTGGTCGACGAAGTATTGGGTGCCCTTCTCGTGCACGTTCGGGCCGAACCAAGCCGGAAAGACCAGGAACGGACGTTTCACTCCGCTCGCCTGTAAAGCGGCAACGCAATCCAAACCGTTTGTCGTGACGCGCGTTTCCGGTGCCACAATCTCCGAAAGCCGCGCGATGACAGCCTCGTCCCAGCCTTTGCCTCCAAGGATGCTGCTGGAGCTATGTCCAACGACAACCGCTGAAAGGCGCATATCTGAGAAATGCTCGGCGCTACGCCTGAGATCATCCTCCAACTGCGCAACCGATCCCTCGCCGTCCCACTTGGCCCACGGTGTCGTCGCCTTGATGCGAGCCGCGTGAACAGAAACGCTGGGCGGCATCATGGCCCACCATTCGGCCTCAGGAACTGCCTCACTACTAACGATGAACATGCCAATGCGGGCTTTCCAGCCCCAATTGTCCGGTTGGTGCATTGCGCTTTATGCCTCTACCTAAATGTCTCGATCTATCTCTGATTCAGCCGCGCAGCCTGCGCCATAACCTCAACTGCTTCATCTTGCTGTGTACGTACGTTGAGCCCGGTCGCACCGCAATCCTCCCAGGCACGATACCGCTGCTTGATCCGCTCCGGCGGACCAACAAGCGATTTGGCATCGACCCACTCATCGGGCACTGCATCGGTCGCCTCTTTCTTTCGGCCAGCAAGATAAAGCTCCTGAATGCGCTCGGCTGCATCTCCGAACCCACGGCGGGTCATCATGTCCTTATGGAAGTTCTTGTTGCGATGTCCCATACCGCCGACATAGAGCGCCACCTCGGGCTTGAGCTTTGCCAGCGCCGCTGACACATCATCACTCACTTCGACATGCGCAGAAGCCTGGATCTCGAAGTTATGCAGCCCTTTATCCTCTCCACGCTTGCGCGCGCGCTCAAACCCTTGCTCCAGCCATGGCAGGTACTCCGGCATGGTGCCCGGTGTGAAACCAAGCGGCAGGATCCCATCACAGACATCACCACACAATCGCACCGTCATTTCATTGCCGGCACCGAGCCAGATTGGAATGTCAGAGTTCATGTGCAGGATTGACTTCAAAGGCTTGCCGACACCGAGCGCACCCTCTCCCTGATACGGCAGTTGGATCTGCTTGCCATCATGCGTCAGCCCCTCCTCTCTGCGAAAGACCTTACGCATGATCTCGACATAGTCTTTGAGCCAATAATAAGGGCTACCCCACGGCGCACCGTACCATCCTTCGACGATCTGGGGGCCTGAGACGCCAAGACCGGCAATGAACCGCCCACCACCGACCATCGCATCAATTGTGCCGGCACACATGGCAGCATTGGCCGGACTGCGGGCTGCAACCTGCATGATGGCCGTACCAAGCTTGATGCGGGATGTGACGGCTCCGAGATAGGCAAGCGGTGTCACCGCATCGGAACCATAAGCTTCAGCCGTCCAAACCGAGTCGTAGCCTAGCTCCTCTGCCCGCTTGACCCGCTCGACCGGTAGCTCCATAGCACCGCCCGAGTATCCGATAGCTAGTCCGAGTTTCATCCGTCTGCCCCTTTCAGCCCGGTGGCGTTGGCGCGGCGGTATCGATCAACCGCTCCGCTTTCAATTCAGACCAATAATCAGCTGGAATATCAGCGCGCATCCAGGCATTAACCTGCCGGAACTGCTCCGGTGAATTGCATCCCGGGATCACGGACGCGACCGCTTCGTGTCCGAACGGAAACTGCAAGGCGGCAGCCGGCAGCTCCACGCCGTGACGCTCACCAACAGCTTCCATGCGTCCGACGCGCTCCAGGATTTCAGGCGTCGCAGGTTGATAACGGTACATCGCACCTTCACGTGCACCCGTTGCAAGAATTCCGGATGCGAATGGCGCTCCTATAACGACAGACGCATTGCGCTCTGCACAAAGCGGCAGTTCATCGTGCAGCATTTCCTGATCTGTCAGCGTATGTGGCATGGCGACGAGAAAGAAGTCGATCTCAAAGCGTTCAAGGAACCGCGGGATCATTCCGGTGTGATTGACACCGGCACCAATCGCCTTGATCTCACCACGCGCCTTCATATCGGCGAGTTCCTGGTACCCACCACCGGCATCCAGTTGCTGCAACGCGAGTTGAACGCCCTCCTCGCTCTTCTGATGGCGCGGGTCGAGATCATGAATCAACAGCGCGTCCACACTCGTCATCCCGAGCCGCATCAGGCTCTGCTCGTAGGACCGCTGAAATCCCTCACGGGTGTAATCGAAATCGAGGTCAAATTGAAAACCGCCACGCCAACGGCTCTGGTGAAACGTACCGGGATCAGCTGGTCGCTTGTAGACCCGTCCTACCTTGGTCGTCAGAACAAAACTATCGCGTGGCTTGTTGCGAAGGATGCGTCCAACGCGATGCTCGCTTTTACCGTTGCCATACCAGGGTGAGGTATCGAAATGCACGACACCTGATGCATAGGCCGCCTCAACTGTCAGTTCGGCCTGATGGTCGGTTGTAATCTCTGTCGGATCGCCCAGTGTGCCACCACCAAAACCAAGCTGCGACACACTGAGGTTCGTCTGGCCGACGCGTACAGTTTTTAGTGGATCCATTGGCATCCTTATTGATCTGAGCGACCAACCTTCTTCATGCGGTTACGATCGGCTTTCCTGAAACCTTCTCCAAACCAATTCCGCCGACGCAACATCCTCCGCTGCCATTCCAATAGAGTCGAATACCACCGTTGCTCCGGCCTCAACGCTCTTGGTACCGGCCAGGATTTCACCGGCTTCGGCAAAGATCTCGGCTTGCGCGCCGCGAATGTTGCCGGACTCTTTCTCCGTTCCCGATCGCGACTCGACGATCACTACATTGCGCATGGCTTGATCATCCAACTCGCGCCCGTCCCGTGAATTCCATCCAACAGCCGACACGACAGCGCCAGGCTTGAGCCAGGCACCGTGAAGAACCGGCTCTTTGGAAGCAGTTGCCGTCACCACAACATCTGCGTCGCGCACGGCGTCCTCCACGGCCATTGCCATCGCACCAACCTCGTCCGCAAACGCTTTGGCCTTGTCAGCTGAGCGCGCCCACACACGGACCTCTTCGAACTCGCGAACCTCGGACAATGCCTCGATATGCGTTTTGGCCTGCAAGCCCGCGCCAAGAATTGCCAGCACTTTCGGCTTCGAGGGGGCAATCTTGTTCAGAACAGCAGCCGAGACCGCCGACGTCCGCATCTCGGTGATCAGGCGACCATCCATGATCGCAAGTGGTTCTCCCGTCTCGGGCTTGAAGAGAAGGATGAGTGCAAGATGTGTCGGCAAGGCCAGTTGGGCATTACCGGGAAAGAAGTTCACGAGCTTCACACCAACGGACTCGCCAACCGCAGGCATAGCCCCGAAGAAACCACCGGCCTTCGTAACCGGCAGCATTTGCCGGTCTGGCTGAGCAATGCGCCCGGCCGAATAGTCGATCAAGGCCTGCCCCATGGCAGGGATGAGCTCTCGCATCGTTAGGACAGAGGCAACGTCGGCCTCGCGCAGGAACGGTATGTCTCTCTCGTCGTTATGCATCGGGAATGCCTTACTCAACGGCCGCCAATGGCCGCAAACAATATCAACCTAGCACGTGTAGTTCATACCAAGTCGTCCACCATCAACGTAGATCGTCTCCCCCGTGACATAACTCGCTTTATCACTGGCAAGAAACGCGACGACATCGCCAATCTCACGCGGCGACGCGATACGCTTCATCGGTGTGCGCGACATCACCATCGCCATGGCTTCCGGATTGGCGTTCACGCCTGCCATCATTTCTGTGTTAACGGAACCCGGACCGACAGCATTGACCCTGATGTTGTGCGGTGCCAGTGCCAGTGCCGTGGCTTTCGTCAACTGCATGACACCGCCTTTCGAGGCGCAGTAGGCGGGGATCGAGGGAATGGCAACCTGTGCATTGATCGACGACATATTGACGATTGCACCTTCGATGCCTTTAGCGACCATCGTCTTGGCGGCCCGCTGTAGAGCGACAAACGTCCCGGTCAGATTGACGTCAATCACGCTTTGGAATTGCTCCAGCGTCGTCTCAAGGAAATCACCCGGATTGGCAATGCCAGCATTATTGACGAGGATCGAGACAGGACCGATATCGGCTTCAATCTTATCGAACATTGCGTTGATCTGCTTCGGATCTCCCATATCGCAGGCCATCGCGATAGCACCACCGCCGAGCTTCAAAGCAGCGGCTTCGACACCTTCTTGGTTGATATCGGACAGAACCATCTTGGCACCGGTCTCAGCGATCGCCTCCGCGCAAGCATACCCAATTCCCTGTGCCGCTCCGGTGACAAGTGCAATTTTCTGATCCGCCAACGTAATTCTCCCTTACCGTGCTTCAAACTCGATAGATTCTATTTTTGAGCCGCGTAAGGCCCCGTACCCCGCGATGTTTCTCGATACGCGACTAATTGCGAAAGACCTACCAGGAAAGCGCTCCACGATCGAGCCGTTAAAGCAAAACGAAACTCAGTTCCGAGGTCGGTCACCGCCACTCCCCTCGTCTCGCGCAGAGAACTATCAGACCGCCAATGCCATACCATCGCGCCCCGGATCGGCGCCACCATCCCAGCGCCCGCCATCAATCCGAATGCCGTGTACGCCAGCGAACACATAACTGAAAGGGTTTCGCTCGATGGGATAACCGCGGCCCTCCAGTTCGCTTGTCACAAACCGCGGGATTCGATTGGAGACGTCAATAGTGTTGCTGTTTGCGGTGATCCTCGGTGCTGCAACCGCTTCCGTCATGGTCATTCCGAAGTCGACGACATTCAAAATGGACTGCAGCACGCCCATTGTAATAAAGGTTCCGCCCGGAGCGCCGACAACGATGTAGGGCTCATCGCCTTTGAACACGATAGTCGGGCACATGGCCGTGAAACGGCGCTTTCCTGGAGCTATGGAATGCGGCATTCCTGGACGCGGATCAAACGCTCCCATGCAACCGTTGTACATAAAGCCGAGACCTGGCGTCACCACACCTGATGGCATACCCAGCGAATGCGTCATTGACGCTGCATTGCCGTCCTCATCAATCACCACGACATGGGTGGTATCGCGCGACTCTTCCGGATGGCCCGGCCGTATCACATTGGCCTTTTCACCGGCTCGGATCCGGCCGGCCTGATCTGCCGCATAACCGCGATCGAGAAACTCCTTTGTGGGCACATCATTGAACGCCGGATCACCCATCTTATTGTCTTTGTCGATGGTCGCGATCTTCATCGCTTCGGCAACAGTGGCAATGTAGTCTGGACTGTTGTGCCCCATCGCCGCCAGATCAAACTGCTCAAGGATATTGAGCATCTCGATAATCATGACACCACCGCCCGGCGGTTGGTTGGATGCGATTTTGTGACCGCGATAGCTGCCCCAGACAGGTTCCGTTCTGACCGTCTCGTATTGGCGGAGATCATCCATTGAGATGAGGCCACCATTGCCCTGCATATCGGCGACGATCTCTTCACCCAGCGCACCAGAGTAGAAAGTCTCCGCACCTTCATCGCGAAGCCGCTCAAGTGTACGCATCATATCCGGGTTCTGAATGCGCGAGCCGATTGGATGCGTACCGCCGTCAGCGTCGAAATAGATCTGACGTGCAGCCTCAGTGTGGCGCAATTTGTCCGCCATTGGCATCCGGCCCATGATCGCCGATGAGCTCCAAAACTCATCAATGTGCGGGCGGACGACAAAGCCTTGCGCAGCCTGCTCAATGGCTGGTTGAACAACGTCTCTCCAATCCATTGTACCGTACTCGGTGACCGCTTGCGCGTAGGCTTTCAAGCTGCCCGGGGTCATGATCGACTGATATCCACACTCATTGGCCTGGTTGTGCAGCAAGAACCCAAATCCGTCGCGGGCCTGCGCCTTGATCTGATCAGCCCACATGTCTTCAGTTGCTGATGCAGGTGCCGTGGTATGAAAGTCGATATAGCCGTGGAAATTCTGCTTCGGCAAATAGAGCTGCAGCGAACCAAAACCGGCGATCCCGCACATCATCGGATCAACAACCGTCTGGACCAAGGCGCATGTCATGGCTGCATCAACTGCATTGCCGCCGCGCTTCAAGGCCAAAGCCCCAGCTTCAACCGCTTCTGGCTGCGGCGCGCACACCATGCCCTTTGTCATGTGATCTCCAATCCCGATTCAGCCTGCGTTTGTGCGGGTCCTCGTAACGTCGAGTGTTACATGCACTGCCGACGGCGTCCATCATCTCCGGGATGTCAGAGATCGGATAAGGCTCTGTCCTTCTAGCTTCCACATACAGCATCTATTATCGTGGTCAAAGATCAGCACTCCTTTGAGCATGAGAGGTCAAATCAGGCTATGCGGCTTAGTCCAGAAGAACAGGCAATGCATCGCGGAGAAATGGGTAAGGCGCGCCAGTGGGCCATCGAACATCAGCTACAGGTCGGGCGTATGTTCGATGCCGCAGATCTCGTCCCGGTCAGCCAGGTGCACATGATGGCCGACCCCGAATCTGTCGGCGACGCGGGTGCCGAGTTCGTTGAATCGTTCGCCGAGTTGCCGGAGGCGGAACGCCGTGTGGCCGTTCCCATGATCACCGATCCGCGCGGCGTTGATCTTTCCTATTACGACCCGCTTGGCCAAACCGAGGAGATGGCCAATCTCGAACGCCGCTTCATCGCCGCCTGTCAGAAGCTCGGCATCATCATGACGGACACTTGCATAAACTACCAGACGATCATGCCTCCGCTACTGGGTGACCACGTTGCTTATGGTGATACCGGCGTTGTCATCTATTCCAACAGCGTCTGTGGTGCACGATCGAATTTTGAAGGTGGCCCCTCAGCGTTGGCCGCCGGCCTGACGGGCCGCACACCGCGCTATGGCCTGCATCTTGATGAAAACCGCCGGGCAACACGCCGCTACGTCGTCCGCGAACAACCGAGAGATCTTATGGACTGGGGCGTACTTGGTGCCGTTATCGGTCGCAAAGCTGGTTCCTACTGGGAAGTACCGGTTGTGGACGGGATTGAACGGCCGCCGACGTCTGATGAGGTCAAACATATGGGCGCAGCAATGGCGAGCTACGGATCGACACCGCTCTTCCATATCGTGGGCATCACGCCGGAATGCCAGAAACTGAGCGATGTAGCAGGTGAGAAACTCGATCCTGAAGACATCACAGCTGATGACATTGCAGGCTTGCGTCAATCGTTCGGTGCCAAAGGTGAAAAAGTCGACGTCGTTGTCTTTGCCGCGCCACAGCTTTCCATTGTCGAAATGCAGATGGTTGCCGACCTCTGCCGTGGCCGAAAACTCCACTCCGATACTGACTTCCTGGTCTGCACGGCGCCAACCGTTTATCAGGACGCAAAGCGAATGGGTTTCAACCAGGACATTGAGAATTTTGGCGGCAAGGTGCTGCAAGGCACATGCTTCTATCAGCAATACGCACGTGAAATCGGAGAAGCCAACGGCTGGACACGACTTCTTTCCAACTCAGCCAAGATCGTGAACATTCTCGGTGGCTATGGATATCAGCCAGCGCTTGCAACGATGGAAGACTGCATTGCATCAGCTGAAGCAGGAAAGGTGGTGTGATGAGTAGCAACCCACAACGCGAACTCAAGTGCCACGTCGGCATTGGTGACGTCGTCACCGGCGAAGCACTCGTGGCTGCCGATAACTTCTCGGCCCGGTATGACCTTGACCGTATCAAAGGCATATTCTCCCGCCCGCAACATGCCCTTGCCGGCCAGTCCTACGTCGACAAAATTCTCGTCCTGAACACCGCCAAAGGCGGCGTCGCATCGGCCTGGATGCTTTATGAAATGAAATCACGCGGCCTTGCGCCCAAAGCCATCCTGTTCAACGCAGCGAATACAATCCTGGCCCAAGGCGCAGCGCTGGCCAACATGGCTATGGTCGACAGGTTTGCCGACGGCGACGTAACGCAGTTGATCAAAACCGGCGAGTTAGTGACAGTTAATCCCGCCGAAGGGCTCGTGCTCGTCGGCCCAGCTGAATAGCCTGACCGATTATTTCAGCTGAACTGAATCAGGAGAAATCCCAGGCGCCAAGCCGTGGTTCTGCCTGCGCGAAACGACGCATGCCGTCCGTATCGCGACGTCGTGCCCCTGTCGGTCGAAGTTGCAAATTGACACCCGAGTTCGGGCTTGACTAGGAAGTCATGGCACGCGGTGCGTTCTCGTCTGCAATAAGTGTCGCGTCTACGATATCTGACCACACCAGAAGCGGTCAGTTAAGGATCCATCACTGAACGAACCTCGGAAGTCGTCGAACATGGCAAACAGCAGCGCTCTGCAGTCCTATATCTCCAAAGTCGGAGTTGACGGTGTCACACCAGAGGCAACCGCCTTCTGGGCCAACATGGATCTTATCGCTAAGGTCGAGCCGTCCGTGCGCGATGGCATTATCAGTGAATTGAAGGACCAACGCTCAAGTCTCAAGCTGATTGCCAGTGAGAACTATTCATCGCTGTCCGTGCAGTCGGCGATGGCCAATCTGCTCACCGACAAGTATGCCGAGGGTGCCAGTGGTGCGCGCTTCTACGCTGGCTGCGAAAACGTCGACGAAATTGAAAGCACCGCCAGTGATCTGGCTTGTCAACTTTTCGGCTGTGATCATGCCTACGTCCAGCCCCACTCCGGCTCTGATGCCAACCTTGTCGCATTCTGGGCCATTCTGCGCGAACGGGTCCAGCTGCCCGCATTGGCACAATATCAGTCCAAGAACCCGCTAGAACTCACCGCTGCCCAATGGGCTGAGGTGCGCGCTGAACTCAACAATCAGAAACTGTTCGCCATGGACATGTTCTCTGGTGGCCACCTGACACACGGTTATCGTTTTAACATGTCGGCTCAGTTGTTCGATGTGCACCAGTACACCGTGAGCAAGGAAACCAACCTCCTCGACTACGACAGCCTCTGGGCACAGCTGAAAGAAATTCGCCCGCTTATTTTCCTGGTGGGTTACAGCTCCTATCCGCGGAAAATCGACTTCGCAAAAATGCGACAGATGGCGAACGACGTTGGCGCCGTCTTGATGGTCGACATGGCTCACTTCGCGGGTCTCGTTGCCGGCGGTGTTTTCGAAGGCGACGCAAACCCGGTTCCATACGCTGACGTCCTGACGTCAACCACGCACAAGACACTGCGCGGCCCGCGCGGCGGCATCGTCCTGTCCAAAAAAGATTTTGCGGAAAGTGTCGACAAAGGATGCCCGATGGTCATGGGCGGACCGCTGCCCCACGTGATCGCCGCCAAGGCGGTTGCATTCCGCGAGGCCCTGTCAGACGGCTACAAGGACTATGTCAAACAGGTTGTCGATAATGCCAGTGCTCTCGCCGAAGGCTTGAAGTCTAACGACATTCCGGTTGTCACGGATGGCACTGATAACCACCTTGTCGTGGCCAACATATCGTCTCTGGGGTTGACCGGGCGTCAGTGCGAAGGTGCGCTGCGCGAGTGCGGCATCACCGCGAACCGCAACGTCGTACCTTTTGACGAAAACGGTCCATGGTTCACCAGCGGCCTCCGCTTCGGCACACCATCTCTTACGACGCTCGGCATGAAGCAGGGCGAAATGAAAGAGATTGCAAGCCTGATCAACGAAGCACTCCGCAGCACCAGCCAGGGCAAGATCGCCTCTGGTCCCAACGCCGGCAAACCTTCACGCGGCGCCTACATCATCTCACCGGAAACGCAGGAAAAGGTCAGCACTGACGTACGTGCGCTGCTCTCAAAGTTCGTGCTCTATCCGGAAATCGATCTCGACGTGATCGAGGGCGCGTAAACGACGCGCCCCACCACGGCCCATCAAGAACTCTGCCTATTTCGCCTCGGTCCAACTTTCCGAGAACGCCAACGCACACGTGCTGAACGGGTGGCCTTCGCGCTCACGTGGCCACGCCTGGCCTTTCGCCTGTTCACCATCAACAACCAACCGCGTCCCCATGGCTGGGATCAGAACCGTACACACGCCATACGGGCGATCAGGTGCCTGGTTTGGCTGAGTATGAATAAGAAGCGGTTCACCGATGTCATACCAGGTCAATGACAGGTCCTCATCAGCCGTCATGATCCGCTCGGTCCAATAGTACTTCGGATCACCTTCCTTTGAGAATTCGGCATCGATGACCGGCATAGACGTATCGGCCAACTCGCTGTTCAACATGCCTTGCACCGTATTCTGCAGCCAACGTGTCATGGCAATGTTGTCAGAATAGATATGCCACTTGTTCTCCGTCAGCTCGCTCTTCACGTAGAGCACATGGCCTGGTCCGCCCGGGCTGAACAGTACACGCCAGAAGCTGGCATCGGTTGAATTCGGATCACCATCCTTCTCAGACAATCGAATAAATGGGTTTTCACCCGTCATGACGGTGCGGTTGGCATCGACAGTCGACATCTTATAGCTCCCTCAATGAATTCACGTAGCCGCGGTTAGTCCAGTGCAGCATGATTGCCCGCAAAACAACGGCAACGCCTATCCGATATACTTCCAGTAGGTGTCTTTCTTTGTGACGTAGCCATCACGAAATTCCCAAAGATCGCACCCAACATACGCGAAAGGCTCACCACCAGCAGGTGTACCACGCACCACCCACTCCGAAATCGCCTTGCTCTGATCAGCGATCCAGTGGCGTATCTCTTCCCAGCGCATGTCTGGAATTTCACCATAGCGGGTTCGCAAGACCTCGCCGATTTCTTCCTTACCAACGCACTCCCGGCCTTCCGGCGCGTTTGGTCCGCGCGCCATCAACCAAACGCAATCGTCGGTGAAGTGAGACAGGATGGCATCGACATCGTGTTGATTGAAACCGTCCTGGATTTCATCAAGCAGCGCAATAGTCACTTCACGGGACATGGATTGCCTCTCTCACTTTCTTTCTCTAACAAATAAGACGCAGCCGCCCCCATCCGGTCACAGACCTTGCAGGACACCATCACGTCTCCAGGTTCATATCGGCGTCCGCCGTATCGGCGCGTTTATCGAACCGTCCCTGATAGATTGGCCGTGCGCCCGTCGTCGGTCCGGGATACTGCACAAACAACATGGTACAGCCTGCTTCCGTAAACATGTCATGCTCTTCGTGCGGATCACCATGATAGACGATATCGCCCTGCCGCAAGGTTCGGTCACCGTATTGGCACTCGCCATCGAGAATGTACCAGATCTGTGCAAAGTCGTGACGATGGCGCGGAAAGCCGGTCCCTGCCGGATAATGAATGGTCCCGGTGTTAGGTGCCGTCGGATCGGCCTTTGTCGGATGGATAACCATCCGGGTCTCATTGCCAAAACGTCCGATTTGGCCGGGATGTTTATCCGGGCGCGCCACCTCGCACGTGCGATGGCCATCTGCTGTACGTGGAATTACCTTGTCTGTTTCAGACATCACACTCTCCAATCACTCACAAACGTACATCGCAGACCGCCAACATCCAAAGACGCTGGTCTGAAATCAAAGCTTTTGCAATATCCTACATAGTAAGACCGACGGCCCGGCGAATGACAAGGAATTTCATTTCAGCGCGTGGGCCCATTGACATCAGACAATCAATTAGCAAATTAGCTATATGACAATAGAACAGCGGGACATTGAGGCGGGATTCCGCGCTCTGGCCAGCGACCGGCGCCTAACAATCCTGGAGTGGTTGCGCGAGCCGGACAAACACTTTCCGGTCCAGGTGGACGGCGACTTGTCGAAGGACGGCGTATGCGGCTCGTTGATTGCGCAGAAGATGCAGGTCAGCCAACCGACCATAAGCGAGCATCTTCGTGTTCTAACGCAGGCCGGCTTCCTGAAGCCAAAGCGCATCAAACAATGGACCTTCTATAGACGCGACGAAGTCAAGATCAAAACATTGAAGCGGGCCATGATGGCTTGCATCTGATGCACTGCTGAATGCCACACAACAGAACTCGAGGGCCGAGGAGCCACTCCATGACAACCAATCAAGAAAGCGCCGCTGCGATGTCCTCAAATGTGACGCCTGCGATCGTCGAGAAGACCTACGAAATCATCCGCCCCCATGTTCGCAAGACACCCGTGATTGAGGCTTTACCGAAAGACTTCGGCTTCGATTTGCGAACGCGGCAGCCGATGACCTTCAAGCTCGAATTCATGCAGCATGGCGGTTCCTTCAAGGCTCGCGGTGCAATGAACAGCGTGCTCACGCGGGAAGGCGCTAGCAACGGCGTCGTGGCAGCTTCCGGCGGCAATCATGGCGTCGCCGTAGCCTATGCTGCACGTCAGGCCGGCGTTCCGGCCAACATTTTCGTGCCGTCGATATCGTCACCGGCCAAGATGAGGAAGATCGAAAGCTTTGGTGCCACGCTCAATGTCTCTGGCGATCTCTATGCGGACGCGTTGGCTGCCAGCGAGAGCTACCTTCAAAACTCAGATGCCATATCCATTCATGCCTACGACCAGGACGAGACCCTGGCCGGGCAGGGCACCGTCGCACTGGAGTTCACCCAACAATGCGATGTTGATACGATGCTGGTTGCTACCGGTGGCGGCGGTTTGATTGGTGGCATGGCAGCCTACCTTCAGGGTCGCACCAAACTTGTATCAGTTGAGCCTGAGGCCGCTCCGACGCTGCACGCCGCTCTAGCAGCCGGCAAGCCTGTCGACGCCCCTGGCGGCGGGGTAGCCGCGGACAGCCTCGCACCCAAGCAGGTTGGGCAAAAAATGTTTCCCTTCGCCGCCGCCTACGTCGCTGAAGCCGTTCTGGTCACAGACGAAGCAATCATTGCAGCCCAAAAGCAATTATGGGACACGCTCCGCGTTGCTCTGGAACCGGGCGGTGCTGCCGCGTTTGCCGCCCTTGCCAGCGGGGCCTACCAACCTGCACCGGATGAGCGCGTCGGTGTTTTGCTCTGCGGCGCCAACAGCCATGCCGTAAACTTCGACTGACACTTTGTACGATCCGACAACGGCGGAAACCCTCATTGACCACCAGCTTTGAAATCTACAACAACGCCGACTTCCCTG
>JBCDBQ010000081.1:0-17329 GCA_039183375.1 Pseudomonadota bacterium | reverse complement strand
CCGGCGTGGTCTTATCACAGCCGCCCAGCAGAACAGCGCCATCGATTGGATGTGACCGCAGCAGCTCTTCCGTCTCCATGGCCAGGAAGTTGCGGTAAAGCATGGTCGTCGGCTTTACAAACGGCTCGGACAAAGAAATCGCTGGGAGTTCTAGCGGAAACCCGCCTGCCTGCAGCACGCCGCGCTTGACGTCTTCGACGCGATCTCGGAGATGAGCATGACACTGGTTGATGTCACTCCATGTGTTGATAATGCCGATCACGGGTCGCTTGTCCCAATCGGCAAGATCATATCCGATTTGGCGCAACCTGGAGCGATGCCCAAAAGCGCGAAGATCATTCACTCCAAGCCAACGATGCGAGCGCAGTTCTTCAGGTTTCTTTTGAGCCAAAGCTATCGCCTCCCTAAGTGTGCAGCCAAAATTTTTTGACGGGCATTCGCGCGCGGTTGGCATTGCCAACCGCAATCCAGGAGATCTTTAGCACATCACGGCAAATTTCAAACGTGCGAGCGAAGCGAACAGCACCGATACAGTCCTCAATTGCTCACGGAATCGCGCAAGGAATGCGATGCGACGGTCAAGCGAGAGACCGTGAATTCCTCTCCGCGAACTGTCTCATCCAGTTGTGATTTGAACTGACTGAGACGTTCCTCGTTTTGCTCTATCCACTGCGCCAGACTGACGTCAGCACCATTCTGCGCCCTACCAACGTACTTCTGAGCCAACTGGAAACTTGTCGCCTCCAGTTGGTCCATTGCGGCGTAAATTGCCAGCTGATCGTAGTAGTCCGCAATCTTCTGCGCCTGCACACGGGCCTTGAGTTCCGCGATGCCAACGTAATCGTGAGCACTGAGGACGGCTGCAGCAACGCGCGCGGTGTCCTGTTTCGTCGCCGATGCAATCCTGCTTACGGCCGGCACCAGACCCATGAATTCCAACTGAGCAACCTTACCCGCCAACTCCCTGGGCACACCGTTGCCAGCCAGCGCATCGGTTGCTTCTTCGAGACGAGCCTGCTGCGCCTCTGAAAGGCACGTGCCCATCAAGCTGGAAAGCTCTCCCGCCTTGCTCGCTTCCTCCTTGACAACTGCCGAGAAATCCCTGCCCGCTTCGCGTCGCAACAGACGAATGATTTGCTCAATCAGGAAGGATTGAGTGCGTAGGTAAAGCCGCAGCTGGTCTTCGCCGGCCACAAGATTATCCAGCGCATCGATCTGAGACCAAAGGTTTGGCAGTCCATAAATGTCGAGGACGGCGATAAAGCCGGCAGCGATATCGGCGGAGCTTCGTCCGGTCGCATCCTGTAGACGAATGAGCATCGTTGGGCCGCCGCGGTTGATCATGTCATTCGAGATGCGTGTCACGATAATATCTCGGCGCAAACGATGATTTCTCAAGTCATCGACGAAATCGCGCCTGAGCGTCTCGGGGAAGTACTGCTCAACGAAGGTCTCGTTCGCCGGCTGGTCAGGCACATCGCTGGCGAGCAGATCCTGAGCCAAAGCAATCTTTGACCAACTCAGCAGAACTGCAATCTCCGGCCGCGTGAGACCCTGTCCGTTAGACTGAAGCACCGCCAGTCCGTCATCGCTAGGCAGCTCCTCCAAATCCCGGTCCAGCAGCCCCCGTTGCTCAAGGTCCCGCATCAGTCGGCCAGCATAACCGAGCCGTTCTGCACTGCGTAGCTCTGCCAGGCTGATGGCCAACGACTGCTGATAGTTATTTCTAAGACAGGCCTCGGCAACATCCTCTGTAAAACTTGCCAAAAGTTCATTGCGTTGCTCGAGTGTCATTCGGCCATCACGCCAAGGCCCACCCAGCGCGATCTTGATGTTGACTTCCTTATCTGAGGAGTTCACGCCGGCAGAGTTGTCGATAAAGTCAGTGTTGATACGCCCGCCACGTCGCGCAAACTCAATCCGCCCTTTCTGTGTGACACCGAGATTGGCCCCTTCACCAATCACTCTGGCTCCAACTTCACTGCCCGTGATGCGGATAGGATCATTGGCCCGATCGCCAACCGTATCGTCTGTTTCACCTTCACCACGGATATAAGTGCCGATCCCACCGAACCACAACAGGTCGACCTTCGCCTTAAGAATGATGCGTAGTAGTTCCAGCGGCGTCACTGAGACGATCTCAACTCCGAGGACGTTCTGGATCTCAGGTGTGAGCTTGATCTCCTTTGCCTGGCGGGAAAACACGCCACCACCTGCTGAAATCTTGCTCTCATCGTAATCCTGCCAGCTCGATTGCCCTTGATTGAACAAGCGCTGCCTCTCAGCGAATGAGCTCGCTGGATCAGGATCGGGGTCAATGAAGATGTCACGATGATCAAATGCTGCAATCAGTTTGATGGCAGGTGAGAGCAGCATGCCGTTGCCGAAGACATCGCCGGACATGTCGCCGACACCGGCAACCGTGAAGGGAGTCGTTTGAATGTTATGGTCCATCTCGCGGAAGAGACGCTTAACAGACTCCCAGCCACCGCGCGCCGTGATACCCATCTTCTTGTGGTCGTAACCAGCCGATCCACCGGAGGCAAATGCATCTCCGAGCCAGTAGTCGTGCCCTTCGGAGATCTCGTTGGCATAGTCTGAGAACGTTGCCGTGCCTTTGTCTGCAGCGACCACCAGGTAGGGGTCATCGCCATCGTAGCGCACGGTACGCCCTGGAGGTACGATGGCTCCTTCAACGACATTGTCGGTCAGCTGCAACATTGTTGAAACGAACAGCCGATAGCTTTCCACGGCTTCCCCTACGACCTGTCCGCGATTACCTGTGCGAGGTAATTGCTTGGGATAGAATCCGCCCTTCGATCCTTCTGGGACGATGACGGTGTTCTTGACCTGCTGCGCCTTGCACAATCCCAGGACCTCGGTTCGGAAGTCCTGCGCACGGTCCGACCAGCGCAAACCGCCGCGTGCAATCGGGCCAAATCTAAGGTGAACCCCTTCCACGCGCGGGCTGTAGACCCAGATTTCCCGGAAGGGCCGAGGGGCGGGCAACCAATTGATCTTCTGCGGATCAAACTTAAACGAAAGCACCGACAACGGTCGGCCTTGCCCGTCGACATGGAAGAAATTGCTGCGCAAGGTCGCTTGGATCAGCGCCAGGAAGTGGCGAATAATTCGGTCTTCATCCAGGTTCGGAACTGCCGCCAATGCCTCCTCGATGCGGCGCTCAATCTCGCCGCTCAGTTCGAGACGGTGCTCCAGTGGTAATCCTGTATCCGGATCAAATCGTGCGCGGTAAAGCCCAATCAAGTCACGCGCGATCTCCGGATACGAGACGATGGTCTCCGATAGGTATCTAAAACCGAACGGTACGCCTGATTGGCGAAGATAGGCCGCATAAGCTCGGAACAAGTTGGCTTCCCGCCAATCAAGTTTCGCAGCGTGGATCAGTTGATTGAACGAATCATCTGCTGCAAGACCATTGCGAACAGCCAGGAAGCCGGCTTCCAGTCTCGCACCCTCGTCTGCTAAATCAACCGCGTTACCGTCTTCAACATCCAGCTCCATGTCATGAAGAACAATTGAACGGACGCCGTCGTCATATTTCGGCGTGATGTGATAGCTGCGCTCGTCGATTGCACGGAACCCAAAGTTTTCCAGAACCGGAACGCGTTCGGAAAGTGGGATGGGCTCATCGAAACGATAGACAGTCGCATTGACACGTGACGCCCCTCCGCGGCTGGCACGAAAGTCGATAGCCACGGGTAGATCTTCACTCAGTCGCTCAATACGACTGATATCCTGTAAAGCAGCATCAACAGAGAAACGTTCTGTATAGCCGGCAGAGAAGGCGCCTTCGTATTTCTTCTTAAGGCTGATAAAAACATCAGGCTTGGCATCCATGACGTCAGCCAGGCGATGATTCCAGTTTGTCGTCAGCTCGGTAATCTGTGCTTCAAGATCAAGGACATCGGCACCTGGATACGGCTTGGTGCGATCACGGCCTATAATATAATGTACCCGAATGAGCGGGCTTTCCGGAAAGAATGGTGTAAACGCGGAAACATGACCCGCGAATGCATCGCAAAGAACGTCACCAATCTTTTCGCGCGCGCCTGTCGAAAATCTCTCGCGCGGGACATAAACCAAAACTGAAACAAAACGGTCGAAACGATCTCGCCGCGCGAACACGCGGACGCGCGGGCGAAGGTCAAGATCAAGGATCGCGCGGGCCCATTTCATGAGAATGGCATTGTCGATCCGGAACAGTTCATCGCGCGGAAAATTCTCAAGCACATTCAACAGCGCTTTGCCGTCATGACTGCCCGAGGAGATACCCATCTGCTTCACAACATCCTCTACTTTGCGTCGCAACAGAGGGATCGCGCTTGGCCGTTCGGTATAGGCATTCGATGTCAACAGGCCCACAAGACGGAGTTCGCCAACCTGGCGACCGCTCTCGTCGTAGGTCTTAAGGCCGATGTAGTCCATGTAGGAGCGCCGATGGATCCGCGACAGCACATCGGACTTCGTCATGATCAGCGGTTCGTCAGCAAATACATAACGCCGACTCTCCGGCGTCAGTTCCAGCTCCTCACCGGATTGCGACAACACTTGAAGGCCTGGATCACGCAACACACCCAGCGCCGAACTCATATCCGGAACCAGGCGCCCGGTTTCCGTGTCACCTTCAAGATTGTATTGGCGCAAACCGAGAAATGTGAAGTTGCCAACCAGAAGCCAGTGGCAAAACTCCACGACTTCAGAATTCGCCAGGCCGTGATCGACCGCCTTGTTGTCTGAAAACTCTGCCACGGCTGCGCCAAAGACTTTCAGCATGGCCTGCCAATCGACAACAGCATGGCGAACAAGCTTCAAAACATCATCGAGCGCCGCCTCAATCTCATTGGCCTGCGCGGTCGACACATGCCGCGCAACAACAATCATAAGGCTTTCATTGGTAGTCCCGCCTTCAGCAGCTGGACCATTCGGATGCGACACCACTCGGTTTCCATCTGAGCCATGACGCACTGCAACAACTGGATGCAGGAGAAGATCAACATCGACTTGGTGCGCGCGAAGCTCCCCAACAATGCTATCGACTAGAAACGGCATGTCGTCGTTCAGAATCTCGATCACCAATCCGCTGGACTGCGCATCGGATGTCGGCAGTGCTCGCGATCTGATCTTGTGAGTATCGGCAGGACGTGAGACGACAAATTCGTGCGCTGAGGTCACCAGATCGACCAACTCCACGTCGGACAGCTGAGACACTGCATGAAGATCACTGTTCGCAAAGAGCACGTTAGCGAATGCTTGAACCGCAGAGTCCAATTGGCCTGATAGGCGCTCGGAGACTGCACGAGCGCGATGACCGACGGCCGAGGAAGCCACATCTGGGCTCGAGCCCTCTCCCGCGTTGCTGGATTCCAGCGTTCCTGGCGCACTCTCCGTAGATCTTGTCATGGCAATTTTCCCTGCGTTTCCTGCCGGAATAACAGCAACCAGTTCCAGTTTGGCAGCATGACTGGAACCAAGGCACAAAATGCCGAAAACCAATACCTGACCCCAAAGCCCATTATCGGAACCGGGGCAAAAGCGCTGCAAGACTTGCCTATGCAGCAAAGCCAAGCATCCTAAATCGGTGAATTAGCTCCAATTATTGATTATCATTTCGCGTGCTCAAGATCTCCAGGTAACCATTTTGGAACCTTCACAGGCTAAATTTCCAACTGATTAATACGCGAATCAATCTGAAACAGCCAAACTCGTCAGGGCCATTAGTATAATTAGCTGCCTTGTATGAGACCAACGTCTGGGAGGAGCACAACCGTGCTGGACGTCGCGCTCGTCAACTACATTGGGGCCGGTTGGTGCTCGCTTGCACCCGCATATGGGCTGGATGTTCCACCAGGAGCGTCAACAAACGGCAAGACATTGCTCCAGCTCATGTATCGACACGAGCCGACGGCAACTCAAGACTTTCTTGAAGACGCTGTTCAGACAATCTGGGCCGACTGGCTTGATTCAAGAATGCCGGCTTCCGTGGGCCTCTCCCACTTGGAGATCATTCCGCGGCTTATCGAAGATAATCAGCCAACCAACGACACGGTCATTGCAGCCGTCGCAATAACCACGGCAACGAATAAGCTGGGCCCCGCTGCTGTGAACGGTCAGGCACGTCGTCTCAGCTCCGATATTATCGAGCGCGCTAGAGAGACCGGTTTCTTTCAACACTCAGGCACCAGCGACGGTGTCATGTTTTACTTCCTTGAATCGATGTATGGTCGACTGCTCCGGGCCTGGCCAATCGTCGAATCTGCCAATCTGCATTTGCGCAACTACTGCGAGACAGCTCCGTGGGAGTTCGCACCGAGCGCAATTCCGGCTATCCAAGCCAAGCCGGCCCCGGTTGATACGGAAGCGGCACCACCCGCCGCAAATTTGCTTATTGGGACCAGAGGCGAAGGCTTTGTCGACCGTCACGAGGACACCGCGACGGACATGGCCGAGGCCAGCTCTACGAACCAGTACCCTGATGAACCATCCATTGAACGCGCAAAAGCAACTGTTCAAGCGGCATTGGCAAAGCGCGGCTCATCCTTCGAGCTCAACCCATTTCAGATCAATTTCTTCACCGCCACATACAAGGACTTGATCCGGATCCTCAGCGACAACGCACTGCCCAAGGACGAGTGGGACGCGTTCGCGAGAAATGCGAAGCAACTCGTGGCCGAAGGAGAATTGGCGCAAGCTGATCTCGCACTTGCTTCTCTTGAGCAAAGCCTTGACGATGCTTTAGTCGAAGACGGTGACGCAGTAGACAATGTCGACAAGTGGCTCGCCCGCTCTCGTTCTTGGCGCGGCAAACTTAGCGAGCTCCAATTCGATTTCCGGCGTGCTGCCAGACACTATGAAGTTGCAACAAAGTATCTGCCAAACAAGAGCTACGCCGATCGATGGACATATATTGAGCGCCAGGCGCAAGCCCTGGCTGCTCAGGACAAGTTCCACAACGACCCGACTGCCCTCGATGAAGCCATCAAGCTTTGCACAGGCTTCATCGTCGTCCTTCACGACAGCAACCAGCCGGAATGCCAGGCCGGCGCGAAAGTAGCTCTGGCCAACGTGTTGCTAACTGCAGGCGAACGCCATGGCCAGGCTGCTCAGCTGGAGCTCGCTGCCCGCCACCTGAACGAAGCCATTGCCATCTTTGAGCAGTCGAAGCGTGGAATGGAAAAAGCAAAGGCCATTGCCCTTCTCGCCGACGTCCAGAATGAAATGGGCTTCACTCTAGGCGAGCCGAAGCACTTGGAAGACGCAGTCCGAAAGTACCAATCACTCCTTGGTGCCAACACGCGTCTACAGAGTGGTCTGCACACACATCTGAGCCAGGGGCTTGGCGTCGGCCTCGCACGCCTGGGACACCTCACCGGCAACGCCGAGTTTCAAGTCCTCGCCGTCGAGACACTGAAGAAGGCCTTGTCCGCATCAGATGATGCAGAGCCAAGCCATTACCAACCTCGCGCTTACGCCACACTGGGTAATGCCCTGGCTGCTCAGGCCGATCGATCAGGAGACAGCGGCGAAAGTCGAGAAGCCATTGAGGCCTACCTGACCGCGGACTCTCTGACGTATCTGGATCCCCATTACCCGGGGCTGCAAGGCATCAAGGCCTCTCTCGACTCGATGCACGCCGGTCACCAAGTCGCGAGCAATGATATGGCTACAAGCGAGCCCAGTCCGGTTGAAGAGACGCCTGACTATCACGGGACAACCGACATTCCCGTCAAATCGCGCATTGAGAACCATTATCTTACCAAGCTGCGCGAGACACTCAGAGAAGCACATTTCAAGCAGGCCTCCCGAGGCAGCAAGACTGCTTCGCAGGGCAAACTCTCTGCTTGATCCTAAGTCCAATCATCGCACTGCCGCCTGGGCAGTGCGATGATTGGACGACGGTCGATTAAATGTTGTACCGGCACGATGCTGCAGGCCGCGTCACATATGGGTCGTCGCTTCACATCCAGTGCCGACAAGTAGCCTGCATGCAACGCTGCGAAATTTTCCACGACTGCATCATGTTCCTCAACTTCTAAGAACTTGGTCTCACCATATTTGACCGTCAGATCTGACGAATCACCTACACATGCTGGATTTCTGGCGACGGTAACGCTCGCCGGAAATTTGCGGTATGAATCACATCGATTCGTTTGTGTCGGTCGACACATGGGATTGGCGGCTTGCTCGCTGCTTGTATCGCAGCCATCTGAAGCCTTTGCAGGACGCCCAACTAGGATGATTTCGAGCCTGGAATCGACAACGTGAAGAACACAATCGCAGTCATGAACACCAAGGGCGGCGTCGGCAAGTCGACGGTAGTCCTCGGCCTGGCTGAGACCTTCTCAGTCTTTGAAGGCAAGTCCGTATTGGTGATCGACTCGGATTCCCAGGCGAGCATCAGCTCGATGCTTATGAGCACATCCAATCTTTACCAGTTGCAGTCATCCGGCAATACGATTGTGGAGTATCTTGTTGCGACCGTCCTCAATAATGGAACCGAGGATTGGCAAAAGTACATCGTGTCGGACTTGTCTGATGTCGACGATGCGAACTCCATCTTTGCCTTCCCAAGCGACGTACAACTGACTCTTTTCGAGCGGGAAGTGTCACGCGAAAGCCAACACACCCGCCTGCGCACGGCGATCGGCAGATTGCTTGATCAACTCCGCTCCTCATTCGACATCATTCTCGTGGACTGCCCGCCAGGTCTCTCGGTGTTAACGGAAAGCTGGTTGCGCGAGGCGGACTATCACATCAGTCCTACGAAGGCCGACTACATTTCAACTTGCGGCCTTGAGGTCTTCCGGCGGTTCAAGGCGCTGCATCCCGAGATGGGCTTCGCCCAAAACCTCGGCGTCATCATCAATATGAAGGATATGATGTCAGCGGTTGATGAAGAATATCATCAATGGCTGCTCGGTGACGCAGACAACCGCTGCTTTGCAAGCGTCATCCCGCGCATGACAGCACTCCAGGACGCCGCCCGCTTCCAAAATCAGGTCCGGTCCTTCCCCGCCAAGTATCCAGGCGCGGCGAGCCAGGCCTTCCGCGGACTCGCCAAAGAGATCCTCCAGCGGATGGGTACTTAAACTCTATTCCGAACCAGTCGATCGGGGGTCGTCCTTTAAAGACGAACGGGCGCGCAGACAAGCTAAGCGACGCAAACCGCCGCTAAGACCTGCAGGCCAATCATCATAATTTGAGAAGATTTGGAGCGGGCGATGAGATTCGAACTCACGACCCTCACGTTGGCAACGTGATGCTCTACCCCTGAGCTACGCCCGCGTCCAACTGCCAGATGAGCCAGCATGAAGCTTGCTACCGGCAAGGCTCCGGTTTATGTACCAATCCGAAGATGAATGCAAGCGTTCAATTGCCGGATGGTAATCGGACCAGCAACACCGAATTCTGCTCACCGACAAAGCAATCGTCCTGGTGCAGTAAGGGCCTATTCCTGATGTCAAATAGAGAAACTTTGTTCGGGCGGCTCGCCACGCTTGGAATTAAGACGACCACCTTAGAGCACGACCCAGTCTTCACGGTTGAGGAGAGTACGGTCATTCACCAAAAGCTGGCCGGCGGGCATACCAAGAACCTGTTTCTCAAGGATGCCAAGGGGAAGCTCTTCCTGGTCGTCGCCCAGAGCCATACCAAAATAAACCTGAAAACCCTGCATAAATCGATTGGCTGCGCGAGACTGAGCTTCGGCAAACCTGATTTGCTCATGGACGTGCTCGGCGTCGAACCAGGATCTGTTTCCGCATTTTGTATCATCTGTGACGATCAGAAGAAAATCGAGCAGGTTATCATCGACGATACGCTGATGAGCTTTGATCAACTCAACTGCCATCCCTTGACGAATGCGGCGACGACCACGATTGAGCGCGACGACTTACTGCGTTTTGTGCGAGACTGCGGCCATGAACCGCGTATTATGTCAATTGACGATCAGGATACCCAAATTGCCGAGTAGGCAGTCGCGCGTCTGGTCGCGCTATGCGGAGATAATGAGATGACACTCGAGTTTGATGGCTCAAGTCCAGGTGGGTTGGCCGGTGCGGGCGGCGACATTATTAAAGACACCAGCACAGCGGATTTCGGCGCCGATGTTATTGAAGCGTCTCGTGACTGTCTGGTTCTGGTCGACTTCTGGGCGGCCTGGTGTGGACCCTGCAAGCAGCTCACGCCCGTTTTGGAGAGCGTCGTTACCAGCTACAACGGCAAAGTTCGTCTTGTGAAGCTGGATGTTGACGCCCACCCGGCCATTGCAGGCCAGCTACGCATTCAATCTCTGCCAACGGTCTACGCGTTCCGCAACGGCCAGCCACTCGACGGCTTTATGGGTGCCCAGCCAGAAAGCGGCATTCGTGAGTTCATTGACCGTATGCTGGGTCCAGACGAAGAGGCAGCCGTCGAAGAAACCCTGGCTGCCGCCAACGAGGCACTCGAAGCCGGAGACTTGCAGTCAGCGGCTCAGGTCTTCGCATCCATCCTCCAGGCAGATGGCCAACATCCCGAAGCGCTCGCAGGACTTGCCAAATGCTATCTTGAAAGCGGTGATACGGAACGAGCCAAGCAAACCATCGAACTGGTACCACCGGATAAGCGCGGCGCAGCTTCGGTTGCCAGCGTCCTCGCTAATCTGGAATTAGCGGAAAGTGCCCCGGCATCTGGAGAATTGTCGGCGCTCGAAGGTCGTGTGACGGCTAACCCCGCCGATCTTGATGCCCGTCTTGAATTATCCATTGCAGCTGCCGCGGCCGGCGACAAGCAACGCGCTGTCGACGAGCTAATCGAGATTTTCAGGCGCGATCGCAACTGGAATGACGAAGCAGCGCGCAAGCAGCTTGTTAAGTTCTTTGAGGCGTGGGGACCAAAAGACCCGCTCACACTTGAAGGCAGGCGGCGTTTGTCATCGCTGATGTTCGCCTAGAGGAACAATTAAAGTCCAATGTCGACAGGGATTGGATATGTCACCGACCTCACGTTACCGCAATCTAAGCGACCTACCGGTTGAACTCCCATTGTTCCCCTTGCGGGGCGCAATCCTTCTGCCGAGAACCGGCCTGCCCTTAAACGTTTTCGAGCCGCGGTATCTCACGATGTTGGATGCCGTGATCGAGAGCAATCGCCTCCTTGGTATCATTCAGCCAAAGTCCTTCGATGGCGAGGGGGCAGAAGAAAGCCCGCAGGATCCGGCCGCACCCATGAAACCCGTCGGGTGCACAGGCAGGGTCACTGGGTTCCAGGAGTTAGAAGACGGCCGTCTTGCCATCAACCTGACCGGCGTTGCGCGATTCCGCATTGGCAATGAAGTCAATTTGGATCAGCCGTTCCGGACATTTGAAGTTGATCACACCGAATTCGAAGCGGACCTGCAAGCCGATAACGATGAGGAACTGACAGACCGCGCCGAACTCCTCAAAATCCTGCAGCCATATTTTGAAGCACGGCGCCTGAAAGCTGATTGGCAGGCATTTAACAATGCCCCAGCTGAGTTACTGATCAATTCGCTTTCGACAATCTGTCCATTTGGCCCGGAAGAGAAGCAGGCACTCCTGGAAGCGCCAGACCTCAACAGCCGCGCCGATGTTCTCGCCAAACTTGTTGTCATGGAACTAGCGTCGGACGACCGCAGCGGTGGCAGTGTACAGTAGATGACACCGAAGGATGATCAAGGCCCCGCCCCGTTGACCGGCGCCGACAAGCCAGAGACAAAACGGATGACCGACCCAACTCTGCTGGAACTCCTGGTTTGTCCGATCACCAAGGAGTCCCTGACATACGTGCGTGACCGCAACGAACTCATTAGCCGCGGCGCACGGCTCGCCTATCCTGTTGTCGATGGCATACCGCTCATGGCACCTGATGCCGCGCGGGAGCTCGGAGACGATGAGGCATTCTAGTATTCGCATTCATCGCGACTAGTTTAATGGGCGCCGCAGTAGATCCCGCATCGATTAACCGGGCTGGACTGCATCAGCCTCAACTTGACTCTCAGCTTCAGTGTTCAATAGGCGTTCGGAGCGTGCAGCGAGATACTCCTCGCTTCGCATCTCGATCAGACGTGACTCTGTTCGCTGAAAGAGGTCGGCACCATCGCCCTCCGGATAGATCTGCCGCGGCTCCGCTTCAGCAGACGCTATCAAGCATATTTTCGAGTCATATAGAGTGTCGATCAGATTGATGAACCGGCGGGCCTCGTTCCGACGTGCTGGTGTGAGCACGGGAATACCCTCGATCACGACCGTATGATAAGCCCGCGCAATCGCGAGATAGTCAGAAGCGCCGAGCGGTTTCTCACATAAGTCAGCGAACGTGAACCGAGCAACGCCCATGGCAGATTGCGGTACGCGCACGATCCGCCCCTTGACCTCCAGCGCGCTCTCTTCGCTCACCGCACCCCCGGTCAGCTCTTGCCACAACTGATCCAGGCCACTGCGCGCTGCATCATCCAACGGCGAAAAGTAAAGTTGCTTCCCGCTCAGCTTCTCGAGGCGAAAATCCTTGTCAGCGTCCAGTTCCACCACATCCATATGCTCGCCGAGCAAACTGATAAAAGGGAGAAACAGTTGGCGGTTTAATCCGTTTTTATAAAGTTCGTCTGGCCTTGCATTAGATGTTGCAACGATAACCACGTCGTCCTCAAACAAACCGGTAAAGAGGCGACCAACAATCATTGCATCAGCAATGTCTGTAATATGCAGCTCATCGAAACAAAGAAGCTTGGCCTCATTTGCGAGCTGTTTGGCAACATACGGAATGGGATCGCCATCTACATGCTTACGTGCGGCACCAATCTTGTCATGCACCTCGGCCATAAACTCATGAAAATGCACGCGGCGTTTTTGTTTATGGTGGGTCGCCTCAAAGAACATGTCCATCAACATGGTCTTGCCTCGGCCAACACTGCCGTGCAGATAAATACCGCGCGGCACTTCTCGCGACCGACCCAGAAGCCAACCTAATCCACCGCGCGACTTCTGCCAGCCGGCAAGATCATTCTGCAATTCGCGAAAACGACGTGCAGCAGCTCTCTGCCGGTCGTTGGCTTCCAACTCCCCTGACACCACACGCTGTTCGTAGACGTCTAATAAATCCCGTGACATGAGAAACGGCTAACTGCCGCCTGCCTGGAGGTCAACTCCATCCGGTGCGACAGAGTTCGCAGCCAAAATTATACATATAGACTTGCTGATAACGCGCCACAGGACCGCTGAGACGCGCAAACACGCACAATAATGGCCTGAGCGCTCCTTAATGATCTCATAGCTGCAATCGGAACCATCATAGACCTCAAACTAACCAATGCGTCCATGCAGCCAACATACACAGTCATCTTGCTGAGCACACAACGTTCCATTTCGGCTTCAGCTTTCCCGCGCGTAACTGAACGTGCTCGGCTAAAAATCCATCGCACAGAGCACAACAAACGCATGATTGGAAAACCGCGCGTGAACTTTGGTGTCAACTGAGACGTCCAGAATTGATTGTTGAGCAACCTTGAACTGCAATATTTGCATTTCAGGTTCCGCAATGAATAAAAACATCGAGACGCATCGCAATGTCGTCTCAGAAAACAATTCCGAAATGAGAGTTCAGAACAACTATTCGTACTATCCAAGTTTTCAGTTCCGTAATTGGTAATCTTGGAGCAGCAGAGAGTGCGAGTTTTAAAAACAAGTGACAAAATTTTCGCGCACCAATTGCTCTTCACGTGCATCCGATTTTGAGTACAAAACAATCAGTGGCTTACTCATAGACGTGCGAGTTTGAAATTCAGACAAAGTCGGAACTCAATGAAAACATTCAATTTTGAGGACTTTGCGCAACACATTTGGTCGAAATCAGAATTTTTTGCATGCAGATTTCATTTTACATGTCAACAAATCAAAAGAATTTGCCCATGATTTTTTTGTTCGAATCAATCGAACGATTTTGGGAGAAGAACTATGGCTAGAACTGCTGTGAAGAAAGCTGCACCTAAAAAGGCTGCAGCTAAAAAGTCTGTAAAGAAAGCACCTGCGCGTAAAGCAACCATCAAGTCTGCTGCAAAGAAGGCTGCGCCTAAGAAGGCCGTCAAGAAGGCAGCTCCTAAGAAGGCCGTTAAGAAGGTAGCTGCAAAGAAGCCAGCCGCTAAGAAGGCCGTCAAGAAGGTCGTCAAGAAGGTTGCTAAGAAGGCAGCTCCTAAGAAGGCTGTTGCTCGTAAGGCATCTGTCAAGAAGGCAGCACCTCGTAAGAGCACTGCTCGTAAGGCGACTGCTCGCAAGACGACTACTCGTAAGGCAACTGTCAAGTCGACAGCCAAGAAAGTTGCCACAAAGAAAAAGGCATCCTCTAAGCCTTCTTCTCGCAAGCGGGCAGCCTAACTAAAAACATACGAGATCGCCCCGCCCTGGTAATGGGCGACCGGGGCAGGGGCGAATTTCGTATTTCTGTTCTGTATATATCTAATAACTGGCAGTTACTTCTGTAATGCCGGTTATTTTTTTGCCTAGAACCTATTAAACGCGGCGCTCAACCATCAGTTTTTTGAGTTCTGCAATGGCCTTGGCCGGATTGAGACCCTTAGGGCAGGCCTTAGCACAATTCATAATGGTGTGGCAGCGATACAAGCGGAACGGGTCTTCAAGGTCATCAAGCCTTTCGCCCGTCGCCTCATCTCGAGAGTCATTAACCCAGCGATAAGCCTGTAGAAGGATTGCAGGGCCAAGATATCGGTCCGAATTCCACCAGTAACTGGGACACGAAGTCGAGCAACAGGCACACATAATGCACTCATATAGGCCATCCAGGCCTTCTCTATCGTCCCGACTCTGCTTCCACTCGGTCGGAGGTCTAGGGCTTGTCGTTTTCAACCATGGCTCGATGGACCTGTGTTGCGCATAGAAGTTGGTCATATCCGGCACGAGGTCCTTGACGACTTCCATGTGAGGCAACGGATAAATCTTCACGGCACCCTGAACATCATCAATTGCCTGTAGGCAGGCCAATCCATTCGTTCCATTAATGTTCATGGCACACGAGCCACATATGCCTTCGCGGCACGATCGACGAAAGGTCAGAGTTGAATCGATCTCACCCTTTATCTTGATAAGGGCATCAAGAATCATCGGGCCGCAGTCATCAAGATCCAGCCAATAGCTGTCGACGCGCGGGTTGGCACTATCGTCCGGGTTCCAGCGATAGATACGGAATTCCTTCCACTTCCCGCCTGTACCTTTCTTATTCCAGGCCTTTCCTCGCTTGATCTGCGAGTTCTTCGGCAGGGTTAGCTGTACCATCGTCTCGATTTCCTTCGCGTCTCAAAGTCCAATACTCAGTAGCTGCTGACTCACTCGCCAGCTGTTCTTTCCAATGCGCCTGTCATCCGCTAGACGTCTCGAAACTCCTTCAGCTGACCAACAAGACCTGTCAGCTTCACCGCAATTCGCAATCCAGACTCAACCGAATGGCGCAAAGTCGCTCGCTCCTGCACCAATTTGTTGAGTTCGTCCTGTGCCTCACTGAAACCGTAGAAAATCTCATCCGGTGGATCTATCTCACCGTCTTCAACAGCTGCCATCACCTCATAGGCGTTCTGCGAAGCCAGAACCAACATCGAGGCAATATCATTCATGGACTGATGGTAGATACGGATTGCAGTGGGCCCAACGCGTGTACCGTGAACGCCAAATTTCAGTGGCGAACTTCCAGCCGGCCCGTCACCTGCAAAGAGCTTTTGCGCCTTATGGAACCGCTTGAAGATCTCCTGCAGCCCAAGACAACACTTTTCCAGGTCGCGGAGCGCTACGATCACTTTGCGCTTCGATCGAGACCGGTCGGGCGTCCGCTCCTGGGCAACCCAGTTAACCGTTGCAATCGATGCAATGGCCCCGAGCGCGGCAAGGGCAGGCAGCACAGCCGAAAATGGATCTGGCGCAATGCGAGTATCGGCATCGTCCGTCTCTTCGACCTGAGCCTTATTGTCGGGCACGTTGCGATCTCCGAATTGCGCAGTTAGACGCTCAGAATTGAGTAGCTCAACATTCAAGCAGGGAGCCAAACCCCCCTGCTGTCCGCGGCCCGCTAGAGCCACTGTATGTTGGTGACTACCAAGCACGCACTATTCGCACTAGTAGACCCGCGCCTTTGGCTCGATGTACCCGATTTCGTTAGTCATCGTGAATTCGTGGACTGGCCGGTAATCGATATTCACCGTCTGTGACGCATCATCCGCCCAGGCCAACGTGTGCTTCATCCAATTGGCGTCATCACGGTCTTCGAAATCTTCACGTGCGTGCGCACCCCGACTTTCCTTGCGATTGTCAGCGCTGTTCACAGTTACAGCGGCCTGCGATATCAAGTTCTCGTATTCCAGCGCCTCAATAAGATCCGAGTTCCAGATCAGCGAACGATCGGCAATGCCAATATCGCTCGATTGCGTCCAGATCTCCTTGATCTTCTCGACCCCTTCCTCAAGAACCGGGCCATCACGGAACACAGCGCAGTTGCTTTGCATAACGCGCTGCATATCAAGCCGAAGCTTTGACGTCGGACTGCCACCGGCCGCATGACGAACTCTATCAAGGCGAGACAGAGCCAGCTCGTCAGCGTCCTCTGGAAGATCGGGTTGTGCCGCTCCAGCCTCGACTGTGTCAGCACACCGCAAGCCAGCTGCACGACCGAATACCACCAGGTCGATCAGTGAATTGGAGCCCAAACGGTTAGCGCCATGTACGGACACGCAGGCGGCCTCGCCAATCGCCATAAGCCCAGGCACAACATGATCCGGGTCACCATTCTTCAGTGTAACCACTTCGCCATGGAAGTTCGTCGGGATTCCGCCCATGTTGTAATGAACCGTCGGAATAACCGGGATCGGCTGGCGTCGGAGGTCAACGCCGGCGAAAATCTTGGCGCTCTCCGTGATACCTGGCAGTCGCTCGGCCAGGATCTTGGGATCAAGATGGTCGAGGTGCAGGTAAATGTGATCGTTTTCCTTGCCGACCCCACGACCTTCGCGAATTTCCATCGTCATGGAACGCGAGACAACATCACGCGAGGCAAGGTCTTTCACGCTTGGAGCATACCGCTCCATAAAGCGCTCACCCTCACTGTTTGTGAGATAGCCACCTTCACCGCGCGAACCTTCTGTGATCAACACACCAGCGCCGTAGATACCGGTCGGGTGGAACTGGACGAACTCCATGTCCTGCAGCGGCAGGCCGGCCCGCAGCACCATGGCATTGCCATCGCCTGTGCAGGTGTGCGCTGACGTTGCCGAGAAATAGGCACGTCCATATCCGCCTGTCGCGAGAACCGTCTT
>JBCDBQ010000080.1:0-17423 GCA_039183375.1 Pseudomonadota bacterium | reverse complement strand
TTGGGCGTTGGATGTGATACAAAGAAGCTGGTTGGGTATGGGTCCTGCGTGGAGGAAGCCTGCGAGTTCAGCTGCCCGATTCCGGAAGCGAGCGATACTTTCCAACGCTACCAAGCTGAGGCCAATTGAAGGGGCGGCGGCAAGACGTGTCGCTTGAGCAAACATCGAACCCGTAGTCGCTAAGTCTCCGATCGCTAGGTGCGGAGATCCCAAACGAACATCACGCGCTCACTTGTGACCTTTCGCAATCATTGCGATGCCTAAAGTGGCTGGGTAAACTTCCACCATGACCGTCGGACTTCGACCTTGCTCGCGCTCGTCATGCGCAGCGATAGCCACCAGTAGTAAATGGGATACCAATCATGATCACGCCCGGTTACGTCGCCGAGATGGCAGCCTACTCGCGCTGGCAGAACGACAACGTTTATCGGATCTGTGAAGAGATCGGCCAGGAGGAGCGGCAACGCGATCGAGGGCTGTTTTTCGGATCGATCCATCACACGTTGGACCACATGTGCTTGATCAATCAATCGATCTTGACCTTCCTCAATGGCACCATGCCTGAACGCAATCCGCTCGATCAGGTGGTATGGTCTGACTGGGAGGAGTTGAAGGCCACGCGGTTGGCGCAGGACGATATTTTGTCGGCAGGAGGACGCGACTGGACCGAAGCATGGTTGGCCGAACAGATCGTCATGCAAAGTCCGCGTGTCGACGACCCGCCCACCTTTCCCCGCTGGGTGATGGTGGTGCAGATCTTCAACCACCAGACCCACCACCGCAGCCAGGTCACCGGTGCGCTGCACACGATGGGCATCGACTATGGTTCCACAGATATCCCATGGCGCCCGGGCGCTGGATATTTCGCAGGCTAGGGCATCGACCACACTGAAGCGGTCCGCCAATTGCTGCCTGGTTTGCGATGCCGGTATAGGACAAACTTTTTAGTCGACCTGTTCGCGACGACAGAATGACCCCGAACGGACATGTGTAGGTGCATCTGCGCGAAATCTGAGGTCAGCCAAGATCAATAGCCGGCATGGCTCATGTGAAGAATCATGTAGCCCCGGGGGGCACGAATGGGTGTTAAGCCGGCAGAGCCGTTTGACGAGTGAGCTAGAGAGGTCGGAGCCTTGCGCGCTCTTGCGAATAAAAACGAAGGCCATAGGCTGCTTCAAACTTGCACGTGAATCATCGGTCAAATTCGCCGAACATTATGATTAATCAGGCAAATCTCTCTGCCATAGGCCAAACTATTCTTTGACTTTTGCGCTGCAACATGCCATTTGCAGTGCATTCGCTAGAATGCGATCTGTTTTTTTGCTCCAGCCGCGTGAAGGGACCGCGACTTAGACAAGCCGTCTGGTTTGTCGAAATGATTGTCCCGCTGTTGAGCATTTAGATTTCTTAACAAGACGACAACCCAGGACACGCGGGGTGTCATGCTGCCGATCGACGACTGGTATGTGGTTGCAATACGCACATGCCGGACTAATCGTGCTGGCCTAAAGAAAGATACGTGTGACCACATTCTCTGAGATGGACCTTGCCGGTCCTATCCTAAAAGCTCTCGAGCGCGAGGGCTATACCAAACCAACGCCAATACAAACCCAGGCTATTCCGCCAGCTATTGCCGGCCGTGACATCCTTGGGATCGCGCAAACCGGTACGGGCAAGACAGCGGCCTTTGCTCTGCCGATCCTACACCGCTTGATGAACGACCGTAAGCCTCTCCCTCGAAAGGGTGCACGGGTTCTCGTTCTGTCACCGACAAGAGAACTCGCATCACAGATTGCGGCGAGCTTTACTGCTTATGCTGTCAACATGCCGGTTAAGATTGCGACTGTTTTCGGTGGCGTCGGGCACGGCCCGCAAATCAAGAAGCTTTCGCGCGGTGTCGATGTCCTAGTTGCAACACCCGGTCGTTTGCTTGATCATTTGACAACCGGCGCCATCAAGCTCGATCAGACAGAAGTATTGGTGCTCGACGAAGCAGATCAGATGTTGGACCTGGGATTCGTCAAGCCCATTCGAAGCATAGTTTCGCGATTGCCACGCAACCGCCAGACTTTGTTCTTTTCAGCGACGATGCCCGCCTCGATTTCTGAGCTGGCACGCGCATTCCTGCGCAATCCGGAGCGCGTATCAGTTGCTCCGGTATCCTCCACTGCAGAACGCGTCAGTCAACGGGTCATTCATCTCAGCGCGGACAGAAAACGCGCAGCCATGGTCAAGCTGATTGTGGAGCAACAGATGGAGCGCACTCTTGTCTTCACAAGAACCAAGCGCGGTGCTGACCGGGTTGCCAGGCACCTCGCTGGTGCGGGGATCGAAACTGCTGCCATCCATGGCAACAAAAGCCAGAACCAGAGAGAGCGTGCGCTGGAAGCGTTCCGAAGCGCCAAGATACAGGTGTTGGTGGCAACCGATATCGCAGCGCGTGGCATTGATATAGAAGGCGTTTCGCACGTCATAAACTATGAGCTTCCCGAAGTCCCTGAAGCTTACGTCCACCGGATTGGCCGGACCGCCCGCGCTGGCGCGTCAGGCAGTGCCATATCTCTGTGCGATCACTCTGAACTCAAATATCTGCGTGGTATTGAGCGGCTAATCCGCCAGAAAGTCCCAAGTGACACATACGATCCAGGTTCAGGAGAAAATGCTCTTAGTGCCGATGAGGCAGATAACAATCGACAGAGTCATAAAGGCAAGCGTGGCGCTAACTCACAAAGACGACCAAGCAATCAGCGCGCAAACAATCGTGGCAGAAACGGCAACCCAGCAACTAAGACTGCAAGCGGCCGACAGACTGCCAAACCGAAGGCGAACAGCAGAAAGCGGAATGGCGGAGCGAGAAGGCAACGGGCAGCCGCGGTGTGAGTTGAGCCAACTTCGTTGCTGCACCAAATCACGAGAGAGGAAGAGGACATGGCCTTACACAGATTCAAGGTGGGACAATCGCTGGTGTTCTCGCCTCGTCGAATCGGCAATCGAGATGGAAACCATGCTTGCAAGGTCGTGCAGTTAATGCCTGTTGAGGATGGCGAGTACCAATACCGCATCAAGTGCACGTTCGAGAACAGTGAGCGCATCGTGAAAGAGAGCCAGCTGGTGCAACAACACTAGATTTGAATTGGTCCGGAAATCGAGGGACATCATGGGACGCATGAAACTAAAGGCGCAGACGGAATTCGCGCTGTTCAATGTCATGTACGAGGACGGTACGCAGACGTCGAACCGCAAGGTGCCCGTACATGAGATTAATGGTTTGAATGCCGACGAGTGCATCCAGGCCGTGATCGAAGCACAGGACGCAGAAATCGCGGAACGATCAGGAAAGCAACGAGGCCCAATCAAGTCCATTGAGAAAGTCAAAGCTAGGAAGGCGGTTTAAACTCACTTCGCACTCGTAGATCGCGTTTCGCCAATTGTGACAGGGCTTGTTACGCCAAAAATCTGCTCTTTCGACTGCAAACACCCGAGCCCTTTGGCCAATTGAACACGATCGACAAGTCGGGCCAAGATCGGCACCGGACTGGTGGTGTACGCATCGCGCGTCACAACCAGCCCGATGCGAGAACGACTCGGGCGATACACCGAGCTACTGGCCCTCTCTATAGAGCAGCACTCAGTCTCATCAGGTCGCCCGAGCGTGTCGGTCATTCTAGTTCAAACACGTGCGCAGCTAGCGCCGCACGTCTTGTGACGCTGGTCTCTAGTTGACGTCCTGAACCTGGACGACGAGGTCATTCCAGGCCCATTGATTGTCCATGTCGAATTGAGCGCCATTGTCGTCGGCCCATGCGAAACGCTTCAGTGCAGGTGTCTGGCTGGTCGCCTGATAGAGCCAATAGGCCTCCGCCTTGAGCGCGTCTTCAATCGGCTTGTCGATGGACTCGTAGACTGCCTGCTTGGTCGCGTTGATCGAGGCGGCGGGCCACTTGGCGATACGCGTAGCCAATTCCTCCACGTAAGGGCCGATCTCTGACGGATCCAAAGCGCGGTTCACGGTGCCGACACGTTCAGCTTCGTCAGCATCCCAATCTCGGGCACTCAGCGTGACTTCCAATGCGCGACCGAGCCCCACTTGACGTGCCATCCGTGACGCGCCGCCACCGCAAGGCAGAATGCCCATGGCGACTTCCATCTGCATGAACTTGGCCTTGCCGCGCGCGGCGAAGCGCATATCGCAAGCCAGCGCAAATTCGTGCCCACCACCGCGCGCAAAGCCCTCAATCTTGGCGATGGTTGCTTGAGGAAGACGGCTGATCCGCTCAAGTACCCGCTGGAGGTCGAGCAGCTTGACTTCATCGCGCGACACGGCAGTTGCCGACATATCCTTCAGGAAATTTGTGTCGGCGTGCGCGACAAAGATATCCGGGTTGGCCGATTGGAACACGACGACCTTGACGTTTCGATCTGCTTCCAGCTTCTGCGCCAGCATATCGAGATCAGCCAACATCGGTAGGCCTTGGATATTGACCGGACCATAGTCGAATGTGACCCAGGCGATGGCGTTATCGATCTTGACGTTGAATGTCGTGAAGTTTTCGTACTGCATGCGTCATCTCCTTGTTGTTGTGACGCAGATTTATTACTTTCTTAATCGAGATAAATGCCTCATATTTGAGTTCATAATTCGGATTTTGAATATAATATAATGGACACAGACAGCCTTCGTCTCTTCGTGCTTGCAGCCGACAAGCTCAACATCAGTGCAGCCGGGAGGGAGCTGGGCATGGCACCCGCCGTTGCAAGCGCCCGCCTCGCGAAGCTTGAGCACGCCCTCGGCGCAGATTTACTGCATCGCTCAACGCGCAAGGTCGCTTTGTCATTGGAGGGTGCCGAGTTCCTGCCGTACGCTCGGGAGATCCTCGAGCAGGAGGATGCCGCGCGCGCTGCATTGGGACAGGGTAGCGCGACAGCAACCGGTACATTGCGGTTTACGGCGCCTAGTACGTTTGCGCAGCTCTATATTGCCCCGCTGATGCCGGAGTTCTTGAGGCGTCATCCGGGTATTGATCTCGATCTCCGCTTTAGCGATACGCAGTTCGATCTCATCGAAGGCAGCTTCGACCTCGCCCTAAGGAGTTTGTCACTCGCAGACAGCAGTCTCAAAGTTCGAAAGTTAGCCGAAGACAAGCGGATCCTGTGTGCCTCACCGGACTACCTGGCCGAGCATGGCACACCACAACTCCTGGATGATCTGGACCATCATCACCTGGTCGCGTTCAAGGAGCAGGTACCGAAGAAGCTCACTGGCCCACACGGTAGCTCAGGCCAATTTGATCCGCGCGATGGACGATGTCGCATCGTTCTTGATGATGGTTTGAGTTTGAAAATCGCAACAATCGCCGGAGCAGGCATCTCGATGAATTCACTCTGGAGCGTTCATCGAGAGATCGTCGACGGCTCACTCGTCCACATCCTGCCGGATTACGAAGTCGACGATCCCGTAGCCTTATGGCTCGTCTACCCCAAATCGAACGTCATCACTGCAAAGGTTCGAGTGTTCATTGACTTCCTCTTGGAGAAAATCGGCAAAGCGCCACCTTGGCTCGATGGTCGACGGCAATAACAGCATTACGGATTTCCGGAAGCTGATCGCTCGGCTTAGCCGCGCTGCACCTGCCGAAGGTCCGGCGCCTAGTTCAAGCTGAGCAGAACCGCGATGTCTCGCTGAGAGAGCTTTTGTAGAAGCGCACGATCATCTGCGGACAGGTGACCACCAGACTTGATGAGCTCAGCAATCTGTCGCGCGATCTCGCTCGTTGATTGATAGTACAAATCAGGTCTGGAGTTGGTGAGATCATCCACGAGGCGTCGCAGCAGTTTCTTTTGCCGTTCCGAATCCAGGTCTTTTCGTTCGTCATGGAGCATCATCTTTGGTCCAGGCTGAGTGTTTGGGATCAGAGAGTAACGTAGGCGCCGCTTCACCGGATTGATCAGAAGTCAGCAGGGGCGAGAGAATGCTTGGAAGAGCTGCAAAGCTGTTGGAACAATGGAATTTCAAGCGGCAATCTCAATCTGCAACATCGGAAGCAGCGCCGCAGCAGCTGGACAGCTTCGCCGACCGTATTCGCGTGATCAATTCCGATCCCTATCTTTGCATCGCCGACGAAGAACTCAAGCTGATTTCGGTTTTCGATGACCTCAAGTACGATCGAGCTGATCTTGATATTGTATCAGATCCGATGCGGCTGCGAGCACTACAGAAGCTCAAGCCGTTGGGCTTCGATCAAGTTACTGGTTCGATTTTCGAGAACAAATCCGAGGACATTCGCTGCATCTTGCCAAAGTTCAAAGCACTCGGCGCATCTCCGTTTGACGCAACAAGAGACACTGACCGCCGCCGGCAGGATTATTTCATCCTCACACCAACACAAGCGGCTTGTCAGATCATCAATTCTCATCCGCTTGCAAATGCCGTTAGTCTTCTGGAGGCGCTTGTCATCAAACATCCCGTCAATCTCTTGCGTGTGTTTGATTACCTTGAGGCCAACCCCGTCCATCAATCCTTCCGCGAGGCTATTGGCCATCTGACCCGAATCCAACGTGAGGCCGTCTCGAAGGAACCCCTCAAGACCCGCCGGGCCCTGCGCTAACGATCAATCAGTGCTTAGAGAATGAACGCACCGTCGTCGGCAAGTTGCGCGACGTCGGTTTTGACGTCCTGTAAGACGACGACCGCTTGCCAGCCGAGCGCACTACCGCTGTAGACCGAGACTTCTGCGCCCCGCGCCGACTGCTCGACCCTGACCACTTCCGAGACGTCATCATATTTGGTCGATTTAACGAGACCGGAAAAGTCGAGTACATCTTCCTGACTGTCGAAGTCCGTGATCGTGTCGACACCGTCGAGATCTTTGCGTTCCCAATAGTAGCGGTCCGCGCCTTCTCCTCCGGTCAATTCGTCCGCGCCCTTATAGCCGCGGACGACATCGTCACCAGCGCCAGCATCAATGATTTCGGCGTGCTTCGAGCCTTTGATCGTGTCGTTGCCTTGCCCGGATACGAAGGTCTCGAAACCATTGACTTTATCGTTCTGACCGTTGCCCTGGACCGTTCCCTTCGACAGATCAACCGTCAAGTCCATGGCGCCAGCCTGGCTGTAGTCCAGCGTATCGTTGCCGGAACCACCTGTGTAGGAATCATCGCCACCCTCACCGGCGATGACAGTGTCGTCTCCGCTGTCGCCGAACACCGTATCATTGCCTGTGCCATCGCGGATGATGTCATCATCCTTGCCGCCATAGATCACGTCGTCATCTTCGCCACCATCGATCCGATCGTTGCCCGAGTTGCCCCAGATCTGATCGTTGCCAGCGCCGCCGATCAATTCGTCATGACCGTTCTGCCCGTAGATGATATCGTCACCGGCACCGCCATCAATAACGTCGTTGTCTGCCTTGGTCGCCGGCTTTTCCGAAGCGACGCCGCTTCTATCGCTTGAGCCTCCGAACAGCATGTCATTGCCATCATTGCCCTGAAGCGTGTCATTGCCACTGCCACCAACAATGAAATCGTCACCTCGGTTGCCGACCGCGAAGTCATTGCCTGCGCCAGTGTCGATCATGTCGTTGCTGTGAGGCTGCGGCTCTGGAGAGGGTCCCATCAGAGAGACGTTATCGAGCATCCCGCCGTAGCTATCATTATCGCTTGCTTCTTCGCGGAACTCAATTCGGTCTTCGCCGCCTGTCCCGAAAACCGTGAATTCATACTGGGCCCAATCTGTGCTGTCGGGCGTGACCGAACCAACGAACTCGCCGTTCCAGTAAACTTCTATCGTATTCGTCGCCGCGGTTGTTCCCGCCCGCATCGCGGCATCGAACGAGAAGACATACTCTTCACCCTCAGCGGTCAGGACATCCTGATATAGATTGCTGGCCTTCCGGTCGTAGTCGAGTTCGGCAAAGTTGCTCCCCTCAGACGCGTTGTGGCCTAGGAAGCGATCGCCCCATATCTCGACACGCGTATCGGTCTTCCACCCGCCAACACTTTCATAGTGCGTCCAGGTTCCATCGCGTAGGTTGCGCGCCTCGAAGCCTCCGTCGACCAGCAGTTCGACATTGAGACGTGGTGCGGCGTCGACATCTCCCTGTACGACGTCGTTTCCCTTGCCGGTCTTGACAACGTCGCCTTCTGCCGAGCCAACAATTTTATCGTCGTTATCGGTGCCGATGAATTCTGCCACAACAAACTCCGCTGATCTGTACTTGTGAGGCGAGCATCTTTGAGCGTGAAATCTGAACCTTGCCGTGAGTTCAGCTTTAACGCCCGATGCTCGAAGCGCTCAGTTCTCATGTTTGCAGCGGATCAAATATCAATTTTTATGCGAACTCCTTTCATCAGAACGTAAAATTGTAAGCAAAAAGCCGTTTTCGAAATCAGCCCTACCAGATCATTAATGTGTGGGAGTTTGTTCGGCGCCCGAAATGCAGATGTCAGACAGGCATCACGGTCGCCGTAGTGCCGAAGGCGCTAACGATCCAAAGCCATCTCAGGTGAGCATCGCAAGCGACGCAGAATCTGGCATTGGTCAGCAGACTAAGTCGCTCTGCTTAACCGCGCGATGTACAATTTGTAGCATGATGTGCCGGTAGTCATCGCCAATATGCGCAATCACTACCGGCTGATAGCCGGCCACGAACTTCAGTATACCCATCCGTGTTCCGGTTATGTGCTGGGTGGCTTGACGGTCTCGGGGGGAGGTTGCGTCTTGCCGCCTAAGTGCAGACCGAGTCAGCGCCTACCCCGCAGTATGGGGCTGGCTCAGTTCTACTCTCCCAAATACTAACCTCTAGAAACAGATCGATAAATGTGTTGTCATCTATATTTGCTATGAAATGAATAGGTGACATCTATGGATGGGATGGAGCTTCGACATCTCCGATACTTCTTGGCAATTGTCAGCACGAAGAGCTTCACCAGGGCCGCTGATCAACTCGGCATTGCTCAACCAACACTGTCTCAGCAAATTCGCCAACTCGAAGGAATTGCGGGCGCGCCGTTGTTTGATCGCCTCGGAAGAAGCGTGGCGCTTACGAGTACCGGCGAGGCGCTTGTACCACATGCACAAGATACTCTAAGAGCTGCCGACGCGGCCGTTCAAAGTCTCAATGAAAGTACTGATCTGCTGAGCGGGAGGATGAGTATTGCGTCGTTTCCGAGCCTTGGCCCATTCATCTTGCCGGCTATGGTCAAGTTCTTCAACCGTTTCCCCAAGGTTCACATCACGCATCAGGAACTCACCACCTTCGATCTGTACAAGGCTATCCAGTCCGGTGAAGCCGAGCTCGGATTTGGTGTTAATTCCGCAATTCCAAATGGCATAACCGCGCAAGAATTGTTCAAGGAAAATCTGGTTCTAGCGCTCGGAGCGGCGAACTCCTTGGCTAAGCAAACTATGGTCTCAGCAAAGGATCTTGCGGGGCTTCCCTTTGTAGAGTTTGGATATGAGCGGCTAACCCACAATTCGATCAACAAGTTCTTTGAAAGAAACTCTGTGACGCCTCGCTACTGCATGAAAGCGCCATCGATCAGCGCTTTGCTTCAAGTGATCTCCGCAACCGATATGGTTGGTCTGGTTCCTGAATCCTATTCGGTCATGCAGCATGACAAATTGCATTTTCACAAGCTGGATCGGCCACCGTCCCGCGCAATAGCGATGTTGTATTTGGCCAAGGCTACTGCGTCTGTCGCCTCCCGAGAGTTCCGCAATACAATTGCCACGGAAGCAAAGCGCATGAAGGCTTCGAAACGCAGATAGGTTTGCCGGCGATTGCGCCCGAGATGGCCGGGATCTGAGAGACCGTGTCTCCATCCCAAAACTTAAAGATCCACTCCGCCTTAGATCAACCAGTCCGAATTTCCGCGCGTGGATCGAGCGAGGCAATCGGTGCAACCCCGGGTACGGAAATTCCATTCGGTCGACCATCTTTGGTGCCGCCTTGGAAGGCATCATCGATCATGACCCTCGGCAACGTCGGGCCATCCTCGCAAGCAAGCCACAATCGCAGCAGATGGCGACGCATCGCAGGATCTGCGTGGTCTTCGTAAGTGGTACGGGAATGCATAATGACGTGGTTGTTGAGGAACTGCATATCACCTGGCTCAAAGTCCATATCGAGATGGAAAACGGGATCAGCTGCCAGCTCATCGATTGCGTCAAAGGCGGCTTCCTGCTCAGCCGTGATGTGCGGCACGCCATCAAGCGATTGGCCTTTGCGAATAGCGCTGCGCACGTAAGTGGTAACGATTCCCTCGGCCGTCGGCATGAAGATCGGAATCATTGCCCAGGGTTTCTGGTCTGCCGGCACCTCCCCCCAGCGGGTCCGTGGGATCGGTTGGGTTAGCGCTTCAACCAGATCAGGATGGCGTCTCAGCATCTCGTTATAGATGGCGACGGAACTCACGATGCTCGAGCGCCCACCTTGCTTTGCCGCGCGAATGCATAAGAGCCCGACAATATCCGAATAGTCGGTGTGATAGGGGAGGCGCGCGCTCGTCTGATAGCCGCGTGTATCCGGCTTGCTGTAGTCGAGACCAAGATCGGTGACGTGGCCGAGCATATGGTTCTTGCCATTTTGCGGAACGGCATCGCCAAGATGTAAACCGATGGCCCAGTAGGCCCAGGCATTGTCCTCCAGCGTATGATCGTCAACCGGCATTCCGCTCAGCGTTGCAAAGCCTCGCCCGTGCAAAAGTTCTTTGCGCAGAGCGACAAGTCGGTCTCGTAGAATTGGCAACGGAACATCTGCGCGTGAGAGCTTCAACAGGTCATCCGACCTGGAACGCAATGATCGCACGAGGTCGTAAAGCTCGCCGAATTCCGCACCGGACAGCTTTTGCGCCCACTCGCTCTTGCGGTCCGCCATGTCTGAGCCATGCCATGCCGCCTGAGAGCTGACTGGTTTTAACTGGGTGCAAGACATGAGGCGTCTCTCCTCGCTTGATAGGATCGATCAGAAATGTACCACTTGCGCTGTGTCCGCCATACTGATCATTGCGTAGTGCAGCACGAACATGGAATTGTCCGGCTTTCGCTTGCTTGATCTGCCAACTAACATGAGGTCGATCGCAAACTTCCCCGACAGAGGACAATTCAATGCAGGTTTCCGCACACCGCATCGGCGATGGTCCTCTTATCCAGCCCCACATGGATCGCCTTATGGGTGACAACATCAACGGTCCGTCGTTGATCAAGGTGCCGGATTGGTTGCCGTCTCCCTTGGGCAAATACTATCTCTACTTCGGTCATCATGACGGTCGTTACATTCGACTCGCCTTTGCCGATGAACTCGCCGGCCCCTGGAGCATGCACGAACAAGGTGTTCTGCCCCTCGCGGACAGCCTGTTCCAGGGCCACATCGCATCGCCTGATGTAATTGTTGACCACGACGCTCGGCAACTGCGCCTCTATTATCACGGCGCCGATCAACCCACCGCCAACAACGCGCCGCAGTTTACCCGGGTCGCGCTCTCGGATGACGGCCTGACTTTCACAGCCCGTGCAGACCTTTTGGGCCGGCCGTACATGCGGTCGTTTAGCTATGGCGGATGGCACTATGCGATAGCGATGCCGGGCATCATTTACCGCTCATCGAACGGGCTGAGTGACTTCGAGAAAGGCCCCAGTCCGTTTGAACAAGGTATGCGCCACTGTGCGGTCCTCGTGCGCGGGCACCGGTTGCTCGTCTTCTATACGCGCATTGGTGATTGCCCAGAGCGGATCGTTCTGGCGGAGATTGACCTGCGAGAAGACTGGCCTAATTGGAAGCCCAGTCCGGCGGTCACTATCCTGGCTCCTGAGCGCGACTACGAGGGTGGCAACCTCCGGCTTCGTCCGTCCGTCAGTGGTATTGCCCGCGCGCCTGTTCGCGAATTGCGTGACCCGGCTGTCTACGAGGACAGTGACGCAGCATATCTTCTCTATAGTGTCGCCGGGGAGCACGGCATTGCTTTGGCGCGCCTTGTATTCGCGTCGGCGTGAGAACGTCGCGTTTCGGGTGAACCAAGAAGTAGCGGCCAGAATGAGCTAGCAACGCCCGAACCGAAGGAATACCGGGGTCGCAATGGTTATCGCTTCCTGAATCGAGCCAGTTCCCAAGAATGCAACCATAGAGCGAATAAACAGTAGGCAATCAAAGATTAATCATGTTCCGCTACCGTTACAGTGTCTCGTTATTCGTTAGGTCGCACTTGGTTTTACAACTCACATATTCAGAACTGCATTAACGGCAAACCACAGCGGGCGGTTGAGCGAAGCCTTTATGGGAAGGCCAGTTTGGATTGGGCAGACGTGGCCCATCAACTGGCGTTTTCATAACAATTTATGGCTGTGATAATGCAAGTAAAGTTAGAGTTGCCAGGTTTGTGGTTGAGATATCTGATTGCGTTCGGCGCAATCATCATCTTGGCATTTGTCCATTTGTTAACGGCCACCAATAGTTTCACCAGTTCCAAAGTTGCGGCAGAGCGTTTGAACGTCAGCGGCCAACAACGCATGCTGAGCCAGAGAATTACTTTGTTCGCCAACGAGATGGTGTTCAGCAACCTCGACAAAGAGAAAATAATCTCACGGATTCAGTTAGGCGAAGCACTTGAGCACTTTGCAGACTCGCATAAAAGACTAACCGATGAGACTGCTCCTGGCTCCTTGGCGCGGGACATGTCACGAGCGGTTCGCAACATCTACTTCTCCGGGTCGGGCGGATTGGATGAGCTATCGCAACGGTTCATCCGCGAGGTCAACATCATCCTCAACGGCTCAGAGGCGGAAGCACAAAACAGCGTCCATAATATCAACGCTGTCGCTCCATTTCAGCTGCTGGATCGGCTCGACGCTGTCGCACAAGCACATGAACGCAGAGCGAAAGATCACGCCGCTTTCATTGCCAATGTCGCCAACAGTGTGTTCGCTCTGACGCTACTTGTTCTCGCAGCGATCGGCATCCTCGTCATATTGCCGACGCGGCAGGCCATCCAGCAGACTTTGACCACGTTGAAGGCCAGTTTGGCGGAGTCAGAATCCAACCGGGCAATGCTTGAGGCCACCTTCGAACAGATCGACCAGGGCCTGGTAGTTTATGACGCTGACCTGCGATTGGTGAGCTGGAGCCGGTCGTTCGAAAAGATTCTCGAACTGCCTCCGGGTTGGGCTCGAAAAGGGCGAAGCATTGAAGAATACTTTATGCTCAATGCCGAGCGCGGGGACTACGGAGAAATTGCGGACGGTGACCTCGAAGAGTTAGTCAAGCGGCGCATGGATCGCCTGCAAGTTGACCGCAAGTCGATCAAACCGCATCGCTATGTTCGCAAGACCGCCAAGGAGCGCTACATCGAGATCATCGGCAATCCGATGCCCGGTGGTGGCATGGTCACGACATTCACCGACATAACGCAGCAGGAAGAAGCCAAACAAAAAATCGAAAGGCTGGCTTGGACCGATACTCTGACGGGACTACTCAACCGGAATGCGCTCAATGCTCAGCTGTCCCGGTCCATTGCAGACGCGGAACGGACTTCCATGAAGCTGGCCTTTATCATTGTCGACTTAGACCGCTTTAAGCCAATCAATGACACCTATGGCCATGCCGCCGGTGATTTTGTCCTGCAGATTGTTGCAGAGCGCCTGCGCGAGACCATTGGTAGTGAGAATAAGGCATTTCGCTTGGGCGGCGATGAATTCGCTTTGACGGTATTCTTTAATGATGCCGACCAAATCCATTATCTGATTGACGGATTAGCAGAACGTATTCGCCAACCGATTGAATATGAAGGTCGCGAACTGAATGTCAGCGCGACAGTTGGTATTGCCGTTTATCCCGATCATGAAGCCAACCCGGTTGAGCTTATTCGAAAAGCAGACACTGCACTTTACGAAGCCAAAGAAAAAGGCAGGGGTGGTTTCCGAATCTACGATCAGGCTGTCGATCGAAAAGTAAGACGGTTGAGATGGATCGAGGACGAGCTTGACCGGGCGATAAAGCGTGAAGAATTCCGACTGCACTTTCAGCCCAAAGTATGCGCGCGGGATACGTCAATTGTTGGTGGCGAGGCGCTCATTCGTTGGCAACATCCTGTGAAAGGATTGATGCCGCCGGGTGAATTCATCGCGGTCGTCGAGCGGACCGATTTGGTTTTCCCAATTGGAAACTGGGTGATGCGCGAGGCCTGGGACAAGGCATCGAAATGGGTTGAGACGTCTAACGGTGAATTCTCATTAGGCGTCAACGTCTCGCCGCGTCAGTTTTTTGATGTCGGCTTCCGTGAGCTCTTGAAGGAATTGGCCGATCGTCAGCCCGAATTGACGCGCTACATTGAGTTGGAAATCACGGAAGAAGTCATGATCGGAAACATGGACGAGGCCATCGATATTCTGAAGTTTGTCGACTCCATGAACTACCGCATCTCGATCGACGATTTTGGCACGGGCTACTCGTCGATTTCCTACCTTCACAAGCTGCCGGTCAGCACGGTCAAAATCGACAGATCATTCATTTCTGCCTTGGGGGAAACAGCCCGGGCCGAACATGTCGTTCGATCGATTGTTGATCTCGGTCACAACCTCGGCATGAAGGTCGTCGCTGAAGGAGTAGAAACCGAGCAGCAAGCGTCTTTGTTGAAAGAGGCGAGATGCGATGAGTTTCAAGGTTTCTTATATAGCAAACCCATTCCTTCCGACGACTTCGAAGTGTTGCTTTCAAAGTCTCAGCAAGCACGCATGAATTGGGCGCTGGCCAGTTAAGAGGCAGCTCTTTTCACCACCCTTTATACGTACGCAGGTCGCAACATCAGCTCTTATCCGGCGTCGCAGGGCTGTAGTTCGTCGGTGTCTCGTTGGCTAACCTGAGCGACTCGACAAAGTCATCGCCCGGCATGAGCGGAATCGTTTTGCTATATTTCGCCAGCCCGAAGGAATCTGTCAGATGCAGATTGGCGGCCAGTGCTTTGTCGTCCGGCATCCGATAGATATAGACCATGTCGTACTCACCGTAGGATCCGAATTGGGCAATTGGCTCTCCGCCAAAGTCAGCAATCGCCTTGCGATGAATGGCAGCGCGGTCGCGCACAGTGTTGTCTGAAACCATGGCTGCCTTTTGATCGTTTTCATATTTGACCATGTAGAGAACCAGAACGCTCATTGCGCACTCCTCCTGTTTGTATCCGCCTCTTGATACCATCGTGGGCGCCTAGATCAGCTTCTATAGCGTAGTCTTTCTGGTATCGCCTCCAGTCCAACTGTCGGACGAGCCGATTACCGAGGACGTAGCGGTCATCAGTTTTCGTTTTAACAGTTTTGAGACAAACTGAATTGCATCTCTGGTCCGTAGTCTAAAGCCCCCAGCGAACTAAACTAATCGGCATTCGGTGGGGAGGACTACTACATGCTTTTCGGTAGATATATCAGGGTGATGGCCATTGTTTGCCTCATCATGCCACCGATATCAGTGAGCGCAGCAGCCACTGGCAATCCCTCTCCGAAAGCCGTGGACGGCAAGCAACGCCTGCGCAATCTCTTCATAGAGTTTCTCGATCAGGAAGTGATCAAGCACGGTCGCGATCACGTTCTCGAACAACAGAAAGAGGACTTGTTTCAGCGCTTTCTCGTTTGGCAGGCCCGACGTCTCGTCAACTGACATGTCAGCCGTTTCCAGCTGTTGGGGGGCCTCACTTTTGGAGGCGGATCTCAGGCTGAGTTTCTAAGCCACAGCGAGCGAAGCTTCTCACGATAACTTCGCTCTTTTGCAACGACCGGATCGAGCGCGCTCTTCAGAATGCCAGGATCATCAAGGATATCATCCTTGCTCAAGTAAGACGTGGCACCGGCCTCTTCCAGTTCGCGTCCGCGAGACCTGACGAACAACCCGCTGACAACGATCAAACGTCCGGACATGTTGAGCCGTCGCAAGAGCTTGAGTGTTTGCTTTGCGCTCATGTCCCCAAGATAGTCGTCGAGCACAACGCAAAGTGGATTGAGATCGAACACCGATGAATAGCAATCCTCGATGCGGCTGAACTGCAGGACATCAACATCGGGGTAGGCACGGCGTATGGCTCGTTCGGCGATTGAGGCATCAACCGAACTATCGTCAATAACGAAAATGGATTCTTGGTCGCGCAACGGCATTCTCTTCAATCAGTACGATCAGAATATCAGCGCAGGCCCTAACTCTCTGTTACGAAGGATGGCGAACGCTTCCTAAACGCCTGAACCAGAACCGAACGATCTGAGCTGCAATGGTAAGGCGTCGATGTTTCATTCCACCGCAATCGACCAAGCTTTGCACAAAGTGATTCGCGCCTCGCAAGTTGCAGCAAGATCTGCTGGTTCTTACGGTTGCAACGTCAACCAGCTGTGGAGCACATGAGTTCTTCCCTTGCGGCTACTAATGCAAACGTTGTTCTTCTTCATATTAGAGCAAGGCTCGCGGGGAGAATGATATGGCGGAAAATGGTTCGCTCGAAGACGACATCGAAACATCGGTGTGGATCGACCCGAAGTCTGGCGAAGATCACTCAATCACTGTGATGCGCTGCGGTGACAACTGGTGGAGCTACGTTGATACAACCCGTATCAGCGAGGATTGCACCTCGAAGGAGGCCGCGGTTGAGTTTGCCAAAGCCCACCTCGTTGAGCGCTACAAGGATGGACCGCCCGAGCCGGTCATCGCTTCCGCCGCAAAAACAAGCCAGAAAGAGACCATTACCCCAGTTGGTAGCCGGCGGGCCCTGATCTGGTTCACAGCCATCATTGCGGGCGGTGCCATAGCAGCGATGGCTTTCGTGAACCGCGATGTAGCAACTGATCTAATGAGTAGCTTTGCCGTTGCCGAGACAGACGCGGCAGGGTCACAGGCCCCCGTTATCACGTCTCCGCCTCTCCCAAAACGAAACAAGCTTGATACGGCATCCCTCAAAACAGGGTCAGTATCGAGCAGGGTGAAGTCTGTCGCTGTCTCCAGTTATCAACCGACAGCGGTTTCGACTGCACCAGCCGGCAAGACTCTGGATGCTGTCGGTCAGAGCGCCGCCAGTCACAACCGTGACGTCAGAATTGACTATCATCAATACTCAAGGTCGCGTGACCGGTTGCAGCAATATGACAAACCAGACGCAGCCAGCGATCAGGTCGACGAACCAACCACCAAAACGGAAACTGGTGAAACCGTCAGAGGCGCGGCCATTGTCACATCAGCCGGTTCCGGCCTTGCCGCAAGATCTTTACCCGGCTCCTACGCGCGTACTCTCAATACCCCCCCACAACTGAAGAAAAAGCAGTCGGCGAAGCGACCTGCCGGACGCAGCTCCAAGCGCAAAGCGAGGCGAAAGACGAAACGGCGCTACCGCGGTCGTCGTATGGTCTCCGTTCGCCGCGTTCGGATCGGCAACCGTGTTGTCAAAATCGTTCGCTTCCGCCG
>JBCDBQ010000079.1:0-17532 GCA_039183375.1 Pseudomonadota bacterium | reverse complement strand
TCGGCATAGGTTGTATAGTCCGTCAGCTTCACCGTTGGCTGCCTTCATGCATGCTGGAACGATCGTTGAACCAGATGATGGCGGCCGCGGTCCAGATGCTCTACGGTTTCATCACGCATGCGAACATCGCAGCCCAAAAAAACATAAACTCTGGGGGACGAAATGACAGGCCAGGCCGAACTACTTTGGAATGCACGCAAGAACGGAACTGTCGTGGAGGCTTCCGCCATTCCAGAACCAGTCAACAATGACGAGGCCTACGCCATCCAGGGCAAGATCGCAGCACTTTCGGGATATCCTATTGTCGGCTTCAAGGTCGGTTCGACCAGTGCGGAAGCCCAGCGCATTCTCGGCACAAGTGAGCCCGGCTCGGGGCCTGTTCTCGAACCCTATTACTTCACAAGCCCGGCTACGGTGCCGATTGTTGCCGAACAAATGCCGGCGGTGGAAGGTGAGTTTGGTTTCCGTATGGGCAAGGATCTGCCGGCGCAGGCCGATCCTTATGACGTTGAAGATGTTGCAGCAGCGATCGATGCCGTCGCCGGTTCGATCGAGGTTGTTGGCACGCGCCTCGCCGGCGGTCTTGCCGGCAAAGGCCGCTTTCTCGTGACGGCTGACGGCGGTGCCAACATCGCATTGGTGACTGGCGCGTGGTCGACAACGGTCAGCCCGTTTGATCTCAAGGACCATGCTGTTTCTGTGTCCATCAATGGACAACAGAAGGGATCCGGCGTTGGCTCATTGGCGCTAGGCGATCCTCTGAACGTCATGGTCTGGCTGGCAAACCAGCAATCCCGGTTCGGGCGTGGTCTCAAGGCGGGTGATATCATTTCCACGGGCACCTGCACCGGTCTTGATGGCGTGAAGTCCGGCGATCATGTGGTTGCAGACTACGGCAGTCTCGGAGCGGTGGACATTACCTTCTCATGAGAACGCCTGTCTCTGTCTCGCCGGCCGCTGATACAGGGCCGCCCGACAATCCTGGTCGTGCGGCGGCACTCATGGTCTTTGCCCTGTTCCTCCTTGGCTTTCAGGACAGCCTCGTCAAACTCACCAGCTCGGAAATTTCGCTGTGGCAGATGCAGACGATCCGGGCAACCGGAAACCTGACGCTGCTCATTCTGATCTCGTTCGTTCTTTTCCGTACGGCCGTCCCGAAACCGCAACGGCTTTGGGCAGTGATTTTGCGATCGCTTTTGCTGGTCGGCACGATGGTGCTGTTCTTCGGCGGTGTGCCGGTGCTGAGCCTGTCGGAGATCGCAGCGGGCCTCTACGTGTTCCCGTTGTTTGTCGCGGTACTTTCCGTGATCATTCTAGGTGAGCGCATCGGACCGCGAAGGGGGCTCGCCATTGCAGCGGGGTTTTGCGGCACGGTCCTGATATTGAAGCCCGGCACCGACGGATTTAAGTGGGTCTCACTGCTACCTGTATGCGCCGGGTTCTGTTACGCCTTGATGGTGATGACCACCCGCAAGCTCTGTCGCAACGAGCATCCGGTGACCTTGGCATTCGGCGTCGGTATCGCATTTATTTCGGTTGGTATCATTGGACTGGCTGTTATCACGGCTGCTCCACCCTCGCCTGATCTGGCTGCAGCCTGGCCATATCTTTTGACGGGATGGCGACCCTTGGAGTGGTGGGTTCTCGGTGTCGTTGTCGCGACATCCTTCATCAATCTCACCGCCAACGTTTCATTGTCACGTGCCTATCAAACAGCGGAGTCAAGCTGGCTTGCGCCGTTCGACTACTCCTATCTGATCTTTGCAACATTCTGGGGCTATGCGATGTGGGGGCACGTGCCGGACATCCTCTCATTTGCCGGAATGGGGCTGATCGCAGGCGCCGGTATCTATGTCGCCTGGCGCGAACAACAACTGGCCAAGCGGGTAGCAGCTCAGGCGACGCCTCAAGGCGAATAGGTTTGTTCGCGTGGATGATCGTTGCCCTGCTTGCATTGCCCGGCACGCCCGGAGCGTGGCACCGTCGCGTCGACGAACTTTGCGCGACGGCAGATGGGATCAGCCATGGCAAGCATCACTGTGAAACCAATCGCAACGGCTTTGGGCGCTGAGATTGAGGGCGTCGATCTTTCTCAAGATCTCATTGATGGAACGATTGCGGAAGTTCGGCAGGCCTTGCTAGATCATTGTGTGATCTTCTTTCGTGATCAGGACTTCGATGTCGATCAACACAAGATCCTTGCCCGTCGGTTTGGCAATATCTTCGTGCATCCGAACTTCAATACCGGAGACCATGACCCGGAAGTGGTGACGATTGTCCGCAAGCCGGGCGACGCACGCATCGTTGGTGAGGAATGGCACACCGATACCACGATGATGGCCGAGCCCCCGATGGGTGCCATTCTTTACGCGCTGGAGGTACCACCGTTCGGCGGTGACACACTGTTTGCCAATCAGTATCTCGCCTATGACCGCCTGTCCGATGGTATGAAGGCGATGCTTGCCGATCTCAAGTGCACACACACCGATCGCAAAGTGGCCGGGCCTGGTTCGCCGGCAGCCATGGCAAAACGATCGACGGCCATACGCGATGACGATGCGTGGCGCGAGACCCGCAATCTGCATCCGGTGATCCGTACGCACCCCGAGACAGGTCGCAAGTGTCTCTTCGTCAATCATTCCTACTCGGTTGGCTTTGACGGCATGAGCGAAGAGGAAAGCAAACCGCTGCTCAATTACCTGATGGACTGGGGTCACCAGCCGGAGTTCACCTGCCGCTTTCGTTGGGAGAAAGGCTCGGTGGCCTTTTGGGACAACCGCTGCGTCAAACATCTCGCCTTGCATGACGTCCACGAGCACGACCGTATCATGCGCCGGGTCCAAATTGCGGGTGAGCGGGTAGTTTAAGATTTGCACGATAACCGGCGAGCGGTTTTCTGTTAGTTGCGGAATCTTCCAATAGCAAAACAGGCCCCGAAGGGCCTGTTCCACAAACTCTGATACTCAACTCGGTTACTCAATGCGACCGGATTATCCGCGTCGTGCAATCACACAAGCTGCATAAGGGTTGCGGCCGGTTGACTGACGGAAGTCCAGTCGACGGTTGCAGCGACGCATCGCTTTCCGGCAAGCACGGCGACCATGTCCTTCCGCACGGATACCCAGACGACGGCCATAACCACCCCGCGTGCGGGCAACGGCAACACAGAAGTCATTGAAGCGACGGCCTCTGAAGCCGCGGCGCGGACCGTGATCGCGCCAGATAACTCTCGGCTCATTCAATACACCACTGGCGATCAGGCCGATTGCGCGCCTTACGTTTCGCTTGATGCGATCATTGCGTCGCTCTTTTCGGATGTGCACGCGCGGGGCTACATGATTGCGCGCGACGTTGCGGTTTTTCTTTGCTTTGCGTTCTGACTTCGCGATGTGCTTCTTGCCCTTGCCGCGTTCGCCCTTCATGGCGGAGGCTGAGCTGACGCCGACCATTGAGCCAACGGCGAGCATAGCAGCTGCGATCGCGATACTACGGCTCATACGGCTATTCAAACTTGCAAACATGACTTCCCCTTCCAGTTAGCAGTTGGACTGACGTCCCGGTGTGATGACTGCCTCCCGACAGCCGATGACCCAGACACTAGCGGGGCTTGTCTGAACGAATTTGCAAGGGCTTGTTATGTTCTGTTCATGTTTCTAATGCGCTGATAATAATCACTATTTTTTCTTTTTAGGCATGTCCACAACTCGAATGGTGCCAGTAGGAAGGCAAATTCGTGCAGCAGAACCCTATTCGTTCTGAAACAGACTGGGGCCAAGTCCGGCCGCCTTGTGTTATCTTGACGAAAGCAGTTTGGGAGGGGAATGCACAATGGATTTCGCGATTGCCATGGCGACGGCATCTGATAGCTGGAAACTTGTCCAACGTGCCGAGGAACTCGGCTTCAAACGTGCCTGGTTCTACGATACGCAGATGTTGAGTGCCGACTGCTTCGTCGCCATGGGTGCTGCTGCTGTTAAAACCGATCGCATTCGATTAGGCACTGGCGTGCTGATCCCCACCAATCGCATTGCACCGGTCGCTGCCAACGCGTTTGCGTCGCTCAATCACCTGGCTCCAGGTCGGATTGATTTTGGTGTTGGTACCGGCTTCACCGGCCGCCGCGCCATGGGACTTGGTGCGATGAAGCTTGCCGACATGGAAGACTATATCCGCGTCGTCTACGGTTTGCTGGCAGACGAGATCGTCGAGACATCCTTTGAGGGGAAAGATCGCAAGATCAAATTCCTGAACGCCGATGCGGGTCTGATCAACGTAGCGGATCCGGTTGGCCTCTACGTCTCTGCCTATGGTCCGCGATCGCGCGCCCTCACCGCCAAGTTGAAAGCGGGATGGCTCAACTTTATCGGCGATGTCGACTACGGCGTCACGACGCTGCAAGCCATGCAGCAATCTTGGACCGATGCCGGTCATGGAGCAGGCGACCTGACCGCAACAGCCTTCGCGCTCGGCTGCGTCTTGGCTGACGGAGAACCATTTAATTCCGAACGTGCCATGGCACAGGCCGGTCCACGTGCGGCAGTGATCCTGCACCGCGCTGCCGATGAAGCCATCGCCGGCCTGCCGAACTCATCAGGTATCCCGCCAGCTGCTGCCGATGCGATCCAGAAATATGTCGACCTCGCGGTCAATACGTTTGAGCCGGTGGATGCAAAGTATCTCATGAATCACCGCGGGCATCTGATGTTCGTGAAACCGGAAGAACGGGAGTTCGTAACTGCCGAGCTCATTCGCGACACCAGCTTCACGGCCACCGAAGCGGTCCTGAAAGACCGGATCGGTGCCTTGCGCGACGCCGGATACAGCGAGTTCACCATCCAGATTACGCCGGGCCAGGAAGATGCAATCGAAGACTGGGCGCGGATTATGCGTGCTTTTGGATAACCGGTGGGACTTTTGGTCGGGTACTTTGAGCGGAATAGGCCGGTATCGACGACCGGTCAATGACAGGGCGTGCTTTCTTAGCTGCCCTGGCCAATAGCGCCGTACCGCCACAACTAGTTGCAGCCGGTTCAGACTGCTCGTGGAGAGCAGCGCCGGTCAGACGATCTTTGCCGGCTCGGCCCAATCCTTAGTCGACTCTCAGTTCGTGGTCACCTTTGGGCGTGTGCCAGGCATGATGTGCAGTCGACACAAACAATGGCCTTGCTGTTAACGCCCGTTAATCACAACTTATGCGTGTACTTATTAAGGTAAAACAACTTTTAATTTAGTTGGAGCATAATCGGACAAGTTTGTTTTCCTTAACGGGGCGTAGCATGTCTGCTGGCTTTGCGACGTTCGAGCTGCTGAAAAACGCAGCGCGATCGTTCACTCACGATAAGCGCGGATCAATAGCGATCATGTTCGCGTTGATGCTGACCGCTTCTGTGGCGCTGGCCGGCGGCGCGATCGACTTTGGACGATGGTTATCGGCAAAAAGCAAAACGCACAACGCTATGGATGCCGCCGTCCTCGCCGGCGGACGGGTGTTGCAGCTCGCTGGCAAGACCAACGCAGATGCGGTCGCTGCAGCACAGGACTACTACAATCTCAACAAAGCAGGTGTGCTCTCCAACGACTCGACCAGTTTCTCGATTTCTAACAACGAAATCATCAGCACCTCGGCCTCTTCCGTCGAGACGGTCTTTCTCAAGGTCATCGGGATCGATTCCCTTGCCGTGAACCTGACGTCGAAGGCCGTCCTCGCTGCTGGCGGCAACTCCGGGGCGCACGTCGAGATTGCCATGATGCTCGACACGACCGGTTCGATGTACGGCTCCAAGATGACGGACCTCAAGGCAGCCGCCAAAGACCTGATCGACATCGTCGTATGGGAAGATCAAAGCAACTACACATCGCGTGTCGGATTAGCGCCATTCGCTGAGTATGTGAATGTCGGTGCAGAGTACTTCCAACAGGTCGCCGGACCGAATGCGAATATCATGACCAGCACGGCGAGAACGTGCAGCGGCTGGGGTTGGCGAAGACGTTGTTCAACAACAACGACAACGAAGGACATTCTGGACGACGGCGACAGGTACACTTGCATCAAGGAACGTAACACCAGCAGCCGCTACACAGACGATGCTCCGGGCTCCGGCAACTTCTTCAAGTTTTACGGAGACACCTCAAATGATCGCCTCTATATCGTGAATTACGGTTACGCATGTCGGCCCAACGCCGTTATCACCCCGATGACGAGCGATAAGACAGCGCTAAAGAACGGTATCGATGCGTTTCCAACCAGCGGCGGGACGGCCGGTCATCTGGGTACGCAATGGGCCTGGTATCTGTTGTCGCCGAACTGGAACTCGGTTTGGCCAACAGCCAGCGAAGCTTACCCATACACGATGCTGTCACAACAAAATAGCGACGGTTCACCGAAGCTCTATAAGATTGCAATCCTAATGACGGACGGGTCCTATAACACCTACTTCTCCGGGTACAGCTCGACCACTCAGGCGCGCGAGATCTGCACCGAAATGAAGGCTACCGGCATTACTGTTTATACCGTGGGCTTCCAGATCTCGCAGAACAGCTCGCCTGACATCACCATGCAGCAATGCGCGACTTCGGCCCAACACTATTACAATGCCTCGAACGGTGAGGCTCTGAAGTCTGCCTTTCGAGACATTGCCTTGAAGATTGCCGACCTGCGCATTTCCGAATAGGCCGCCTCAGCAGCCTTGCTTTGTGCAGGAGCTTGGTCTTGTGCGTGTTGCAAGCTGGAAGCTCTCGACATCCGAACGCCATCAGATGCTGGTGGGCCAGTGCTGACGTCGGCAATTCCGTTGCAAGTGATTTCCAGATGCTACTTGACTGGAGCCGCACAGCAACATGGCTGCGCTATAGGCATATTAGAAGACCTAACCCTCTGATTTTTTGCGCCAACCCTTCTTCCCAACATTGTAGTGCAATCATCGCTCTCGGCATAACGATGCGGATCATTTTCGGCCTACTCCTTAATGCGTGGAGAAGGCGAACCGGTCCAGATATTGCCAAGCGTCCGGACACGGTTCGTTTCGAAGCGCTGCCGCATGAGCCAACGTTTCGCAAACGTCTCCAAACGGTCTTGGGCTGCCGATGGGCGTGTCATTTTCCCCATCAACAAGCTGCCAAAGACCGCGCTACGACATACGCCGAAGGGACGGCCACATGACCTGCGCCGCGATCACCCGCGAACCGTCACATCGCGGATAGGGGATACGAATATGCTGATGAAAACCTTCGCTTCAGTGCTCATCCTGGTCGCGTGGTCCGCTGCGGCTTGCGCTCAGAAAGTCAACGCACAGGAGAAAGTCAACGCACAGGAGATTGACCTTGATGCCTTTGCACGCAAGGTCGCGCAGGAGACCATTCGATCATTGCGTGAAGCCGGCGCTCTCAAGGATCCAGGCTCGGTCGGCAAGCCGAGTGCCGTCTCATCGCAGAGGCGTGCTTCTCCGGGCGTCGCTTCTCCGGGCAATCGGTCTTGGCAAACATCCACATCAATGAAGACCACGAGTGGTCACTCCGCCACCCCGGTTTATCCCTCATTGAAGAATGATCAAGCACGACCTGCCGTGTCACCCACTCGTCAGCGCAAGATCTCCGGTCTGGAAGCGGGCATCGAGGCTGTCATTGCCAAGCCAATTCTCGGGCAGGAGCATGGCGGGAGCTGTTGTGGCACCGTATCGCGGACTCCGAACCATGGAGCCAACGTCTCGCCCCGTGTTTGGCTCAGTTGGATTAGCAAAGAAGGCTATGGCCTGCGCGCGCGTTATTTTAACCTGTCTTCTAGTGATACTTACCAAAACTCGAATGGCTCACTTGAGGAGCGCCTCAAGTACGCGACCGCGGACTTCGAAGTGGCCTATCACGACTCCTGGGTGAACTGGGACGTCATCTGGAGCCTGGGTGCACGATACGTTGATATGACGTCGCGATTTGAGTCCAACAGGACCGGTGGTGATACTGAATTCAAGGTGGGGACGTTCAAAGGCGTCGGACCAATGGCCAGCCTTGAGCTACGCCGCCGCACTGGCAGCGGCTTCACTCCATTTGCGCTGTTTCGAGGTGGTTTCGTCGCGGGGGAAGTGCGCACCGACACCGATGTCAGCAGTGACTTCATATACGTCGTTAATGACATCTTCGACTTTTATGAGGCCAGCGCGGGTTTCGAGTATCAACGGGCCTGGGGATCGACGACGCTCTTCTTCAGAGGGGCCGTTGAAGCCATGTACATGCCGCGTGCAGCCAACATTCTTGACGGTACGGGCGATCAACAAGAAGACAATCAGCATTTTGGGATCCTGGGCGGAACAGTGTCCTTCGGTGCTCGGTTCTAGCACTAACGAGCGAGCTCAAAGCAGGGTGTTGCATGTCGTATGAGGTCGGCTATCATTCGGCTGACCCAGTTCTATATCTTACGCGCTCGCACCATCAGTTTCCGGCTTTAATCCATGCTTCTCGTCGTAGGCGGCAATAAAGTCCGCCACTGGGATGCCGTCGATCTTCATGCCGGTTATGTCGACGCGGGTGACCTCGACGTCGCGCATGCTCAGGCTGTCGAACTTTGTGCCTGACAGGTTGATGTTGTGGAAGATTGAATTCGCCAGATTCACATCGTCAAACTGCGCACCAGAAAGATTGACATTCTTGAAGACGACAGAGGACAGGTTGCAGTCGTTAAACTGTGCGTCCTCAAGAACGGCGTAGAATTTTGCCCTCGTCAGATTCACGCCGTCAAAATTTGTAGCCGTCATATCAGCCGCTTTGAATTCACTGTTCTGGAGTTGCGGACCGGCGAACGGATTGCTTGCAGGCTTGGGGTTGGCGTTATCTTGCTCTGACATGGGCGCGCCACCTTTCATTCAATAGGTCATTGATGGGTGCAATCAGTCTCTACTCATCACCCGCAACACCATAACTTGGTGCTTCGGTTGGATTGATGGCACGCTGCACGTAATCCTTGATCTGCGGTTTATAGATCTGCCAGGCAGCTTCAACCGTTGCGATGGGACAGTCCTCGGTCCAGTCACATCTGAGATCAACTATTGGCCAAGCCACCTCATCGACAATCTTCAGGCCCGCTGAATGGACGGGACCGGCTTCACCACCGGCTGCCAGTCCGGCCCGCATCGCGGCCAGCAGCCTATCACCGAGATGGCCCTGACTCGCAAGGAACCCATCGACAATGGCTTGTGGCACCTGCGCATCGGCAAGCAGGTTGCCGCCACTGGCAACATCCATGGCCTTGGCTTCCGACCACGTGCCTAATGCATTGCCGCCGGAGTGGATGGCAGTGCCACCGTTACTGTCGACAACGAGAACCTGGCGATAGTCAATGTGCGGTGCCGTACGCCGGATGATCGCAATGGCTTCCTCTGCTGTCGCCCCGCTGCGCATAAGGTCAAGCCCGCGTATGCCCAAAGTAGGGTCCGTTACGTTTTGGCTGGCAACGGCACCGGTACCGGCTTCTGCATAGGCACACCGCGCTGCAACCGCGGGTGATGAAGACGAGACGGCAACACCGAACATGCCCGTATCAGCGCAGCGTGCAACGAGTGAGAAAGTCATGAGTGTTAATCCTCAGTCCGGGATGACAGCCGTGGCATCGATCTCGACCAGCCATTCCGGTCGCGCCAAGGCCTGCACGACCAAACCTGTCGAAACCGGATGCACACCTTTGATATACTCGCCCATGGTGCGGTAAACCGCTTCGCGGTGGCGGACATCCGTAATGTAGACGACCAACTTGACCAGATGGCCCATCTCACCGCCAGCCTCTTCGATGAGCTGTTTGATGTTCTGCATCACCTTATGGGTCTGCTCAACCGGATCATGGCTGTCGATGTTCTTTGCGTCCTCAATGTTCTGCGGGCATTGGCCTCGTAGAAAGACCATTGCTCCACGCGCAACAACGGCATGGCAAAGATCGTTGTCTAGTTTTTGCTCCGGATAGGTGTCGCGAGTATTGAACGGACGAATGCGCTTGTGAGTCATGAGCTTGCCTGAATGTCTGTGGTCACGGGGGTTGGCTTAGCCCGATGCCGGCGCTTGGGACCGGGCCTGGACCTGGTTGTGATAGTCGAGGTAGCTGCGTTGGATTGCAATTTGGTCCGCGATGAATCGAGCGTCATGCCAGACGCCCCAGATGAACGAAGAACCACGCCGTGACAACCAGGGCAAGCCGAGGAAATAAATGCCCGGCTCTTCGGAAACACCGCGGGTATGGCGTGGGCGACCATTGTCATCAAAAGTATCGACCTGGAGCCAGCTGTAATCCACCGTGTAACCCGTGGCCCAAATAATGGCGGAGATCCCCGCTTCAGCAAGGTTGAGCTGGGCGATCGGATTGGTCAGGCACTCTGGGTCCGGGTCCAATACATGCGCTTCGCTCTCATCCGGCAGATCCAAACCGTGACGTTCGGCAAACGCGTCCGCTTCCTGCAGGACGGATAAGTAATTTGCATCGCCTTGGGCGATGTTCTCGGCGAGGTCGGGAGCAAACTGCAGAACGCCAGCTTGATAGGCCTGCGTCATTCCAACGAGCGTGATTCCTTGAGCAGCAAGCCGGCGGAAGTCGACGGAATAGCCACCGTAAGCGCCGCTCACCGAGATCGCGATGTGCTCTAGCCCGGGTTCCACGGCCTGAATGTCCCATTTCCCGAGCACACCCAGCCACCAGCAATAGTCACGACCACGATAACTTCTCGGGGGACGATGGTGGGGACCGACAGACAAGTAAACCGTTCGTCCCGACCGCTGTAGTTCATCTGCAATTTGAACACCCGAAGCACCCGAACCAATGACGAGTACGGCACCATCGGGCAACTGATCGGGATTGTGGTAATCATTCGAATGGATCTGCGAGACGCCCGCGTCGGCCGGAATGATCTTCGGGAAGATCGGTTTCTGGAAAGGCCCGGTTGCAGCAACGATACGACTAGCTTCAATCAGACCATCGGATGTCTCGACCTCAAAACCAGCACCACCTTTGATGCGGCGCGCCTGCTTGACCTCGATCCCGGTGCGCACGGGTGCTTTGATCATCTCGGCATAGGCAACGAAGTAGTCGGCAACGCTTTCCTTGCCGGGGAACCCATCTGGATCACTCTTGAATTCCATGTTGGGAAACCGGTCATGCCAGGCCGGACCGTTGGCGACGAGTGAATCCCAGCGCTCCGAGCGCCAACGTTCCGCGATGCGGTTGCGCTCCAGAACCAGGTGCGGCACGCCGTTGTTAGTCAGGTGCTCGCTCATGGCAATGCCGGCCTGGCCGGCGCCGACAACAAGAGTGTCTATCTTTTCAGCTGACATGGACGCCTTGGTGTTCATCTATCTTCGAATTGCCTGAACACCACCATATCCGACCGCATTCGTCACGGGAAATGATGAGATTTCCGTTTCACAACCCACAGAACGGCGTCAGGTTGGTTATCGCATCCTTTCCTCTGATGCTGCTTTCAAGCGGGCCACGCCGTCCTAACCCACATCTGCGAGCCATTCGTCGAGTTCCTGGGCCAATCCGTCTGAGATCTTCGATAACGGCAAGCGGCATTCGGGCGATGCAATCAGGCCCTGCCGCCACAGGCAGTATTTCACAGGGATTGGATTGGCTTCCTGAAACAGCTTTGGAATAAACTGCTGCAAAGGTCGCCAGATCGCACGCGCGCCGGCCACGTCATTGGCAACGATAAGCTCTGCGATGCGAATGTAGCGTTCCGGGGCGATGTGCGCCGCAGCCAGAATGCCACCGTCGGCACCGTTGCAGAGTGACGTGAAGAACATCGGATCTTCGCCGGTCAGAACGGAGAAGCCCGGCGGGCTGAGCGCGAGCAACTCCAGTGACTGAAGGATAAGACCTGAGCTGTCCTTGACGCCGACGATGTTCGGGATCTCCGCCAACTCCAGCAGCGTCTTGTTCGCCAGGTTGACCGATGTGCGGTAGGGAATGTTGTAGATGAGCACATCGCGATCCGTGGCGCCTGCAATGGCCGTGAAGTGCTCGCGCATGCCGTCCTGGGTTGGCCGATTGTAGTACGGGCACACGGAAACAAAGCCTTGAAATTCAAATTGGCTCAGACGTTCTATCTGGCGGACAACTTTGGTTGTTGCGTTGCCCCCAGCGCCCACAAACACCGGAACGGCCCCGTTGGCGACTTCAAGGGTGGCCGCAATGATCTTGTCGGTTTCGCTATCATCCAGGGTTGGAGCTTCCCCCGTCGTTCCCAGTGGAAAGAGGCCCGATGCTCCTGTCTTGATGTAATAGTCAACGAGTTTGCGATAGCTCGCCAGGTCGACTTCGCCATCTTGAAATGGCGTCACCAAAGGTATCCAGACTCCGCTCATCATCTTGCGCTCCATCGCTCGATTTCCTGCGGCTTCGTGCTACCAATTTCCCATGCATTAGTATAACTAAACGCTCTAATGGTTCGAATTACGAATTGTAATGAGATGCACTCATGATCCGAAACGTCGATGTCGCTGTTGCGCGCGCTTTCCTGGCCGTGGTTGAAACCGGCAGCGTGACACTGGCCGCGCGTCAGCTCAATCTCACGCAGGGCGCGATCAGCCAGCAAATTCGCCGCCTGGAAGAGTTGTCGGAGCACGCCCTCTTTCAACGTGCCGGCCGCCGCATGGTGCTCACTGCCGAGGGGGAGCGGATCATTCCTTCTGCACGCAATCTGGTTGCGGCCAATGACAGCCTGTTGATGGCGTTGCGCGAACCCATCTTCACTGGCGAAGTTCGTTTCGGTGCCCCCTATGACATCATGGGAAGCTATACGCCCGGCATTCTAAGGCGCTTCAGCGCCGCGTTTCCCAACATACAGGTAACGCTTGTTTGCGAGGACACCATCGTTCTTCTCGAGCAACTGAAATCCGGCACGCTTGATGTCGCGCTGACGACGGAATTGGGTTGCGGTAAGGGTGGCGAAACGCTGCGCAGCGATCGGCTCGTCTGGACAGGGGCGCGGAATGGCAGCGCCTATACCCGCGACCCAGTTCCCGTTTCGCTGGGTGCCGGCACCTGTGTTTTCCGGCCTGTGGTCATCGCGGCATTGAAGAAGGCACGGCGCGCATGGCAGCCGGTTTGCGAGGTCAGCAATATGGAGCCGGTGCGCGCGACATTGGAATCGGATTTGGCTGTCGCTCCCCTTCTCAGCCACTCCGTGCCCGAGCGCCTTGAGATCGTTGAAGCCGGGCGCCGATTGCCCAAGCTGCCGTTGTTCCGCATCAACCTCTATCAAACTCGCGAGCCAAGCGAAGTGGCCAAAGCGTTTGGCAGCTATGTCCGCCGTAGCGTGGCCAGCAACTGATGCGGGAGGGCATCAAGCTATAGAGAGACGGGATCTGCACCGGCGCCTGACGATGACTGTTTTTGCGTACCAGACCTTGTCGATTGGGTCCCTTGATTAGTTCCCGCCTTTGAGCCAGATGCGACAGCTAGCTTCTTGATCAATGACGAGCGGCTTGACGCACTTTGTCATCGACGCAGGTTGCGTGAATGCCGCCTCACGACCGCGTCCCACAGCTAGGTTTCAAGACCACGGATGAATTCCAAGACCTCGGTTGGTTTTTTCCATTCCGGTGACCGCCAAGGAAAGTATTTGTATGAGATGGCTCCGCCAATCATGAGGAGCAGGGCAGCCGCTAACAGCAGCACTTCGAACTCATCTCCCGGTGCGCCCTCCCTGTAGCTCCAGGCACCGAAAGCCGCCATGGGCGCACCCATAAGCATGCCCAGCCCAACTATAAAGAAGATCCAAATGAGCTGCCGGTCACCGTTGATCGTAAAGCGGGCTTGCGGTGCCAGCAGCGAGAGCTTTTCAATTACCGCCGCGCATAAGTCTAAGTGAGCCTTGCGCTGCGATCCGGCTTCGGTATCGGAACAGGCAATCTCAATTCTCTCGCTCCCTCGGTCGAGACGCAGAGCATTGTTCTTTATGCCGTGCTGACCGGCAATATCCATGAAATCGCCGCCCGTTACGCTCGAGAGATCGACCACAACATCGTTTGGACCGTGCAATTGCTCGGCCTCCAATGTCCAAGTTTCCTGGCGGTGAAACGACGATCTACTAAACGTGAAGAATTGCCCAGTCATGCGGGCACCTCGTAAAATAGTTGTAGCAACCAGTTCGGGAGTGGGAACGCAGCGGTGAGATAAAGCCAGAGCCGATCTCCACCCGTCAGGTTTCCACCTCCGCCAATGAGATCTCAATCAGATCAATGGTGATTTCTAGCGCAATAGCGTGGCTGAATCTGGTCCAAAGGCGGAGGGCCTGCCTCTAGATCCAATACCGTCAGAGTTAGAGCGGCAATGCGGACCTGATTTGCTCAACGTTGGTCTATCTGGTCATGCCCCAACACGGTCATCAACCAATACTGATCTCGCATAGCAGAAAACATCTCTGTGCCCGACAGCAGCGCGTAACACACGGAGCATTACGCGTCGGCAGCACTTGCTCACTCAGGCAGTCTGTAAACTTTCCGGGCTGTCTCTTCGGTAACGTAACCATCAGCAATATCTTCCTGTATCGCCTCTGGATCGCGCTCTTCTGGCTTACCGTAACCACCGGCACCCGACAGTCTGAAGCTTAAGACGTCGCCTTTTGTAATCTCGCGTGTTTCTTTTGAGTGTATGGGCTCGGCATTGCCATCCGGGTTCAATAGAGACGCGGCCAATGCACCATCATGACCTCCAAAGACCCCATATGGTGCAAACTTGTGGCGATCACCGAGATGGGAAAGCACAGCGGTTGAGTTGAGAAGTTCTATGTCCTTGCGCAACCCGCAACCGCCGCGCCACTTGCCGGCTCCACCTGTGTCTGGAATGAGTTCAAGACAGTGGATGCGCACGGGATTGTGGGTCTCATGAACTTCGATGGGAATGTTCGAACAATTCATGACAGGGGTCATAGCCTCTTCGCCGTCGCTACCATATTTGCCGCCGTAGCCTGCGAGTGAAACATCGTACATGACAAATGGACGACCGGTTCGATCATCGATCCCGCCGATGTTGGGGTTCGACCAATGAGAGAAGGCACCCATCGCACGCTCCGGCAAGGCCTTGGCGAGCGCGCCATTGATCGTATCGAAAATTCGGATCTGCAGGATTGGTCGACCGCCCGAGGGTGCCGGAAACTTCGGATTGAAGAACGATCCCTCGCGCACTGTCAGTTTGATTGGGCGCATGCTGCCCTCGGTCTGCGGGTCAAGCGCATTGCAGAATGTCTTGATCGCGAAAACCGCATAGGCACGCGTATAGTTGATGTAGGAGTTGATGGCAGCCGGCACCGAGTCTGACGATCGCGAAAAGTCAAATTCGACGTTGCCATTGCCGTCAAAGGTAATATCGACAGCCATAATGATGGGTTCGGTGCCTGGACCATAGTCATCCATCTTGTCTTCAAAGCTGTAAGTGCCAACAGGCACCTTGGCGAGCAATTCCCGCATCGTCGCTTCGGAGCGATCGAGTATCTGCGCGAATGCTGCATCGACCGTTGCAACACCATAGTCAGCAAAGAGATTGTGCAGGCGGTCGGCAGCGGTCAAGTTTGCGGTGTGTTGGGCAAGAAGGTCGCCTCTGACTTTGTCGGGCATGCGCACGTTGCCAAGTACAATCCGCATGATGTCTTCGTCGATCTGACCCTGGCGCGCGAACCTCACAGGAAGGATGCGCAAGCCTTCCTGGAAAGACTCGGTCACCCCGTGCACTTTCTGCGATCCAGGTGCGGCACCTCCCATATCGACCTGATGCGCAGAGCAGCAGACGTAGCCGACGAGTTGTTCGCCATTGAGAAACACGGGCATGAGTTGATAGGTGTCAGGAAAGTGGCCCGCACCGATGTAGGAGTCGTTGACGAGGACAGAGTCCCCGGGTTTCAGGCTGCCATCAGGAAAGTAGTCCAGCACATGCTTTGCCATATAAGGCATCGAACCGAGATGTCCGGGGCTGAAGTTGCCCTGAGCAATCAGCTGGCCGTGGCGGTCGAACAACGCCGTGGCGAAATCATCGCCTTCTCTCACACCCTCTGAAAAAGCCGTATGCCGGAGTGTGACACCCAGCTCTTCTGCGATTGAGATCAATGTATTCCAGATGACCGTTAGCGTGATCGCATCGACGTCTTCCCTGACGCTGGCTTCTTTGGTCATAGGTCTGCCTCTTTGCCGATTTCGATCATGAGATGGCCTCCCGGATTAAGACGAACACCATCACCGGGCGGCACAACGGTCGTGCAATCCTGATCTTCGACGATTGCCGGGCCGGGCACTACCACACCCTCAGTCAGATCGGATCGCTGTAAAATGCGTGTTTCAGCAAAGCCGTTCGTTTCAGGGAACCAGCATTGGCGGACCGACTCGCGTCGCACAGCCGTCTGGCGAACAGCTTTCGGCTGTACAGCGCCAATGGACTCCGTGGGTAACTGCGCCACGAGGCTCCAATCTACACCCTGAACGATACCTTCGGTGTCGAGGAACTTATTGCGCTGACGATAGGCTGCATCGAAAGCGGTGGCGACTTCTGCTGTGTAGCCCTCTCCGATCGGTCCGTCGGGCAAAGCGACACGGATCTCAAAGCCTTGGCCAGCGTACCGCATTTCAGCATACCTGCTCCAAGTGACTTCGGCGCCAGGTGAGACACGCTCGACCTCTTTCCTGGCTTGCTCTTCGAGTCCACGGTAGACCGTGGCAATCGTTTCCAAGGCGGTGGGTTCATCAAGACGCAAGACCCGTGTTGCGGTAACATCAAGGCGCGGCTCCGCTTGCAGTAGGCCGATGGCTGATCCAACGCCGGCACCGTGTGGTACCAGTACTGTCGGAATACCAACGGCACGCGCAAGCCGAGCAGCGTGAAGTGGACCAGCTCCGCCGAATGCCACCATGGCGTACTTGCGAGGGTCACGCCCACGCTCAATCGAGACGAGGCGGAGTGCGTTCTGCATGTTCGACGTTGCGATCAAGTGAACGCCCCACGCGGCAGCTTCTACCTCCAGACCGAGTGGTTCGGCGACATTGCGCGCCACTCCATCGATGGCGGCACTTTTGTCCAGTTGCATCGCGCCGGCATTGAACCCCTCCGGCGAGATATAACCGAGCACAACATTTGCGTCGGTGATTGTTGGCTGCGTTCCACCGCGAGCGTAGCACATAGGACCAGGGTCGGCGCCGGCGCTCTCAGGGCCAACGGCAATCATGCCGCGATCGACGCGGGCAATCGAACCACCCCCAGCCCCGATCTCAAGCATCTCGATTGCCGGTACGTTGATAGGTAGGCCGCTACCGCGTCTGTGGCGAACCAGATCAACTTCCAAGGTCGGCATGATGGCTGGTGTGCCATCATCGATGGCACCAAGCTTGGCCGTTGTTCCTCCCATATCGAAAGTTAGAACCTCGTTGAAGCCGGCGGCACGCCCGACCTCCGAACACATTAGAATGCCTGCAGCGGGACCGGATTCGATAATTCTGACGGGAAAGTCACGGGCAATCGCGGGAGACACTAAGCCACCGTTCGATTGCATGATCAGCAGATCATCCCGGAAGCCCTGT
>JBCDBQ010000078.1:0-17561 GCA_039183375.1 Pseudomonadota bacterium | reverse complement strand
TTGCCGTCAAGCTGACCAATGACGTTCGACACGATATGCATCACGTGACTGTAACGCTCGATGATGAAGCGCTCGGTCACTTCGACGCTGCCGATCTCTGCCACCCGACCAACATCATTCCGACCAAGGTCAAGCAACATGAGATGTTCAGCCCGTTCCTTGGGGTCTGCGAGCAATAACTCAGCCAGATGGTCATCTTCCTTGACCGTCTCTCCGCGCCGCGCGGTGCCGGCAATTGGTCTGATCGTGACTTCCCCATCACGCACTCGAACCAGGATCTCAGGGCTCGAACCCACCAGCGAGAATTCATTGAAATCGAGATAGAAGAGAAATGGTGATGGATTGGTCCGTCTCAGCGCACGGTAGAGCGAGAATGGCGGCAGTGGAAACGGGGCCGAGAACCGCTGTGACAGCACCACCTGAAAGACGTCTCCAGCCTTGATGTACTCCTTGGCCTTATCAACCATCGTCATGAATTCATGTGGCGTCGTGTTCGAAACGGGCTCGCCTGCAGCAAGGCGGCCATTGCGGGGTGCTGCCATGCCATGTTCGATCGGTGCCTCAAGCGCTTTGATGACACTGCGCAGGCGCCGTTTGGCAGCTCCATACGCCTTCTCTGAATTTGTCTTGCCGTCAGGTCGAACCGGCGTGACGACCGTCAACTCATCTTTGACCGCATCGAAGATCACCATCAAAGTCGGTCGGATCAAAAGACTATCAGGCACGTGCAGCTGATCCGGGTTTTGGTCCGGCAGATGTTCCACCAGTCGCACGGTGTCGTAGCCCATGTAGCCGAAGACACCGGCAGCCATCGGCGGCAAGCCTTCAGGTACATCGATAGCCGACTCATCGAGCAATTCACGCAAGGCATCAAGGGTCGGTGCTTGTAACGGCTTGAACGCATTTGGTTTGCGAATGGGATTGCGATTGATCTCGGCCTCATTGCCCTGCGCGCGCCATACGACATCGGGAGCCATGCCGATGATCGAGTAACGACCTCGCACGGCGCCGCCTTCCACAGACTCGAGCAAGAACGACATCGCCTGGTCCTTGGCGAGCTTCATGTAGGCAGAAACAGGCGTTTCAAGATCGGCAACAAGCTTGGTGCTGACCAACTGAGCCTTGCCGGCCTGATACAGATCATCAAACTCCGCCTGCCGCGGCTCAAGTTCGATCGCATTGCTTCGGCGGCGGTCACTCACAGTCAAATCCTTGTCTGATCAGGGCGGCAACGAAAGCCACTGATGAACGAGCAGCAGTGCTGTCCATCGGCTCATTTCAGCCAGAGTGCCGATGCACGCCGGTCTGAGACAGCTCGAAGAGACCCACCTATAAGCTCAAAGCCGGCAACTTTTCAACAAGTCCGGGAAGCCGCGCACCCAAAAAGGTTGCGGCTTGAGGCAGCGATTTAGACGGACAGGCGCAAGTACAACTCAGTTGTGCTGATCAGTAGTGGCGCGGCACAATTCCGACGGTTTGGTCAATCAGCTGTTGATTGAGATCCACGCCCATCCGCTTGCGAAGGGCACCGACGTACTGGGCGATCGTATCGGTTCGCAACTGGCCGAGGATTTCCTGGTCCAACCGCTCCTCGTCTTCCTTCTTGCCCTTTTGGGCGGCTTTGATCTCTTTCACGGAAAATACAACACGCGTCTTGCCGTCGGGCGACGCAGTTGAGGCCGTCTCGCCGCTCTTCAAAGCAAAGGCACGCTGGACGCCGGCTGCCGGCAAATCGGGCAGGCTATCGTTACGCTTAAAGGCGGGCGAAGTCTTCAACTCAGCTCCAGCTGTCTTTGCAACATCTTCGATCGAGGTTCCCGCTTTGACCTTTTCAGACAAAGATTTTGCGAGTTTGCTAACCTCCGCCGCGGTCTGGTTCTCAGACCAAAGCTTCTTTACGCCGTCCTGAACGCTATCATATGGCTTCTGGGTCGATTTGTTCACCTTGAGCACGCGCACCCACGCGTATCCCCCATCGGCCAACTCAACCACTTCGTTCTCAACGCCAACCGAGCTGCCGAACGCGGTCGAGACGATGTTGGCGCCGCCGCCGACCGTATAGGCTGGCTTTCCGTCGATGCCATTGCCGCTGCGCTCGACGTTATCAACTTTCTTGTAAGTGATGCCAAGGAGATCGGAAATTTCCTTCAGCGACTTCCCGGCCAGGCGATTGTCATCCACTTTGTCCTGAAGCTTGCGGATTTCACCTGCAGCTTGCAGTTCCGCCAGGCGCTCACGTAACTTGTCTTTGATCTCATCGAATGTCGGGACTTTGCCTGCTTCGATATTTATCACTTTCAGTAGAACAGGTGAGAAGCGCCCCTCGACAACATCTGAAATCTTGTCTTTCTCAAGCGCAAACGCCGCGTCCCGGATTTTCGGATCAATCAGCTGCGCTTTGGTCACCAATCCGAGATCGATGTCCGTTTCCGAGGCGTCATTCGCCTTCGCGATATCTTCAAAGCTCTTGCCGCCCTTGATCTCCGCCAGTGCTTTCTCCGCTGCAGCCTTGTCTTTAAAGGCGAGTTGCAAAACTTTGCGGCGCTCAGGAACGGAATGAGTGTCCTTACGCTTTTCATACTCTTCTTTCAGGACGTCGTCGGTGAACTTCAGATTCTTAGTCGCTTCCTTGGCCGTGATCATCAGCGCTTCGATCTCACGTGTCTCCGGCGTCATGAAGCGCGCTTTGTTATCATCATAGGTCTTGCGCAGGTCCGTCTCAGCCGGCTCTCCGATCTTCACGGACTTAGCCGGATCGATTGAGAAATACTGGATGACGCGCTCTTCGCCGCGATATGTGCGAATGAGGTCGGACAGCACCTTGGGGACGGCCACATTCTCCAGCATCGAGCTGGTCAGTTGTTCGCGAATGGTGTCCTGACGCCGTGAGTTCAGGAAGTGCTCCTCGGTTGAACCGATTCTATAAAGGATGGTCTGCAGCCGTTGCGGATCAAACTGACCATCATTTCCCTGGAACAGCGGGTCCTTACGAACCGTTTCCTCAAGCGCTTTAGGCGTAATCGACAGATCGAGCTCTTTGGCATGATTGTCGACGGCCCGTGCACCAATCATCGTCTCAAGCACGCGATTTTCAATTCCAAACGCACGCGCCTGTGTCGGCGTGAGATGGCGACGGAACTGGCGCGACATCGCGCTGAGCTGCTGCTGGTACTCCAGCCGAAATTCTTCCGCGCCGATATCGTTACCACCAACTGACGCCACAACATTGCGTCCAACACCGGTAATAACGTCGGCCACACCCCAGACCGCAAAGCTTAATACTAGTAGCGCAATCAATATCTTAGCGAAGATACCAGCGACGTTCTTGCGGATAGTCTCAAGCATGGTCCGTCCATCCAATCACTTGGCGGGCTGCCCGGTCGATGTTCACATCGTAGCTGCCTACCAAATTCCAACTGTTGGAGAGCAATTTGCTGTTTTACTGGATGAAATCAACCCCGCCCGTGCGGATTGCGATCGCATCCTAGGCTCAAACCTGACATTCCCCCTGGTCAATCCACCCCTCCCAGGTGTATTTCAGCAGCGAATATTGGGCCAATGAGCGGGGAATGCGCGTGATTAAGCCTCTTGTCGCCGGTAACTGGAAAATGAACGGTCTGAGTGCTGCTTTGGAGGAGGCTGTCCAAGTTAATGGTGGCCTAAAGTCCATGCAGTGCGCGGCAGAACTTATGATTTGCCCTCCAGCGACCCTTTTGGCGCCCCTTATCGCTGCCCTAGAAGACGGTGCTGTTTCGGTCGGCGGTCAGGACTGCCACGCCAATGTCAGCGGTGCTCACACAGGCGATATTTCGGCTGAGATGATTAAAGATCTCGGCGCAAGCGCGGTCATCGTCGGACATTCTGAACGCCGCGCAGATCATGGCGAATTGAGCCGCCACGTCCGTACAAAGGCCGAGGCCGCCCATCGTGCAGGATTGCAAGCAATTGTCTGCATTGGTGAAACGGCCGGTGAACGGCAATCAGGCTTAACACTCAACGTGAACGCTCGGCAGCTCGCAGACTCGGTGCCGGATGGCGCGACAGCAGAAAACACGGTCATTGCCTATGAGCCGGTTTGGGCGATTGGCACGGGATTGACGCCGACAGCGGATGATGTGGCAGAGGTGCATGCTGAAATTAGAAAGCATCTGGCCAATCGGTTCAAAGATGGTGATGCGTTTCGCATTCTATATGGTGGCTCGGTCAAGCCCTCCAATGCCGCCGAACTGATGGGCGTTGCCAACGTCAACGGGGCTTTGGTCGGCGGTGCGAGCCTGAAAGCATCCGACTTTCTCGGAATCGCCCAGGTTTACGCGTAGCGCTGCGGCAAAGGGATTCGGTCAAACCGCCCTTGGACGGCAGCAGGATCAGTAAGAGACGGTATTGTATGCTCTATCGCAGCTTGATCGTGAGTATTTTGATCCTTCCACTTCTAGCTGTGGCCGCCACTGCGGCTGCCAAGACGCAGGAAAAGGATGAGGCTCGCGAACAGTGCACGGCCTATCAGAAAGAGTTGGCCGCGCTCGACACGCCAGCGCTTCGTGACCGCCTCAAAGAGGATCCAATCAAGATCGCTGCCGAGCTTGATGAAGAGGAAATCACTAAGATCAAACGTCTCATTGAGCTTGATGAACTCCTGATGTTTCGCTGCCGGATCGGACTGAAACCTTTGCAAACGGCGGCAAAAGGTGGAAAGCTCCCTGCTTCCCAACAAATTGCAGTGCTACCAGATTTACCGATCCGGAAGCCAAAGATCGCGCGGCAGATCCGAGCGCAGAGAGACATTGTCCCCTTGCCAACGCGTCGTTCTGATGCCAAATGATCGAAGATGTCCTGAAATTGGTACGACGACAGTTGGAGTGCCGCTTTCGGGGTTAACTGATCAATACACCTAGCACGAAGGTCGCTGCCATGATTGAGGTCCTCCTCATCATCCATCTTATTATTTGCGCCTCTATGGTTGGCGTAGTTCTGCTGCAAAAATCCGAAGGCGGTGCCTTAGGTATCGGCGGCGGCGGTGGTGGCGGTGGTGGCTTTCTGACGGGTCGCGGTACTGCCAATCTTCTGACAAGAACGACCGCAGGCCTGGCAGCTGCATTCTTCATAACCAGCATTGCGCTCTCGTGGGTAGGCCGCCCCGATACGCCGCAATCCCGTTTCACCACGCCTGCGTCAACGCAGCAACAGGCCCCGACAGGTGGCAGCGACGGTGGACCGGCGCCAGCAGGCGGTAGCTTGCTTGATAAGCTCAAGGGCGGCCAAGCCGGTCAAAGGCTGCCGTCAATTCCTCAGAGTCAGTAGACTTGGAACCAGCTAAGTCGTTCACTGAATAGATCAATTCAGCAAACCACCCAGTGGATAGTGCTGAATTGCCGCTTCGAATCAACCGCTCACTCGTGTATTCGTACAAGCCCATGCAACGGTACATTTTCATTACCGGCGGCGTGGTTTCCTCACTTGGCAAGGGCCTCGCATCGGCCGCGTTAGGCGCGCTTCTTCAAGCGCGTGGGTACAGTGTGCGTTTGCGCAAACTGGACCCCTATCTCAATGTCGATCCGGGCACCATGAGCCCGTATCAACACGGCGAAGTTTTCGTCACCGATGACGGTGCGGAAACAGATCTTGATCTTGGTCACTATGAGCGGTTTACCGGTGTGCCAGCCCGGAAATCCGATAACGTGACAGCCGGCAGGATTTACCAGGACATTCTCGCCAAGGAACGTCGCGGTGACTATCTCGGCGGCACGGTCCAGGTCATTCCGCATGTTACGGACGCCATCAAAGAGTTCGTCGTCAGTGACAACGATGGTGTTGATTTCGTTCTTGTCGAAATCGGCGGCACCGTCGGTGACATCGAAGGCCTGCCCTTCTTCGAAGCCATCCGCCAGCTCAATAATGAGTTGCCCAGAGGCCACTCAATTTTCGTGCATCTGACGCTGGTGCCTTATATCCCGTCGGCCGGCGAGCTTAAAACCAAGCCGACACAGCACTCCGTCAAAGAGTTGCGATCGATCGGTATCCAGCCGGACATCTTGATGTGCCGGTGCGATCGCGAGATCCCGGAACCCGAGCGCCGCAAGATCGCGTTGTTCTGCAATGTTCGCGATAGCGCCGTCATCCAGGCACTTGATGTCAGCTCGATCTACGATGTCCCACTTGCCTATCATCGCGAAGGACTCGACCGTGAGGTGCTGGAAGCTTTCGGCATGACGGGTGCGCCGTCGCCCGATCTGACGCGCTGGGAGACCATCTCAAAGGCTGTTGCCTCACCGGAAGGCGAGGTCACGATTGCCATTGTCGGCAAATACACCGGCCTGCAGGACGCCTATAAGTCTCTCAACGAAGCATTGGTCCATGGTGGCATCGCCAACAACGTCAACGTCAACATCGAATGGATCGAGTCGGAAGTCTTTGAGAGCGAAGATCCCTCCCCATATCTCGAAGGCGTTGATGGCATCCTGGTTCCTGGTGGCTTTGGCGAGCGTGGTGCAGAAGGCAAGATCCGCGCCGCCCAGTTCGCGCGCGAACGCAATGTTCCATATTTCGGAATCTGTTTTGGTATGCAGATGGCCTGCATCGAAGCTGCACGCAATTTAGCGGGCGTCCAATGCGCCAGCTCCACCGAATTTGGCCCGACGGAGCAACCCGTCGTCGGCCTCATGACGGAATGGTTGCGTGGCAATGAACTGGAACAACGTAAGGCGAACGGCGACCTCGGTGGCACTATGCGACTGGGCGCATACGATGCCCAACTAATGCCCGGTAGCCGGATCGCTGAGATCTATGGCAACGAGAAAATCTCTGACCGGCACCGTCACCGGTACGAAGTCAACATGACCTACCGCGAGAAGTTGGAAAAAACCGGCTTGGTCTTTTCTGGTCTGTCACCGGATGGGCTGCTGCCTGAAACCGTCGAATACCCGGATCATCCTTGGTTCATCGGTGTGCAGTTCCATCCAGAACTCAAAAGCCGACCGTTTGATCCACATCCGCTGTTCAAAAGCTTCGTGGAAGCAGCAGTAGAGCAAAGCCGACTGGTCTAACTCCAAGCGTCCCTTGTGTTGTGGTCATAGTGACGACACGCAGGGGCCAGCGTTTCTCTTGCGATGAATTTGCAAGCCTCTACAACTCAATTGGTCAGCATAGACCGCGCTGACCTGACATTCAGCATCGTTGAGGGTGGCCATGAGCACCGAACCAAACGGCACTGTAAGCATTGGTAATGTCCAATTTGGAAACCACCTGCCGATCAACATCTTCGCGGGTCCCTGCGCGCTTGAGAGCCGTGACCACGCTCTCGAAATGGCGAGTGCACTCAAGGAGATCTGCGGCAAGCTCGGCGTTGGGTTGGTCTATAAGTCTTCCTTTGACAAGGCCAACCGGACGAGCTTGGGCAGCAAGCGTGGAGTGGGTCTGGCGAACTCATTGGCCATATTTGCTGAAGTTCGCGAGAAACTGGGACTGCCGGTTGTCACCGATGTTCACGAGCCATCGCAGTGTGCTGCCGTTGCGGAAGCCGTTGATGTTCTGCAGATCCCAGCATTCCTGTGCCGCCAGACAGATCTATTGGTCGCCGCCGCGAAGACGGGAAGGGCTGTCAAAATCAAAAAGGGACAGTTCCTTGCACCCTGGGACATGAAGAATGCAGTGACGAAAGTCGCAGAATCCGGCAACTCAAATATTCTTCTCACCGAACGCGGCGCCTCGTTTGGTTACAACACCCTGGTTTCCGACATGCGTGCTCTGCCGATCATGGCGGAGACGGGTTGTCCTGTGATTTTCGATGCAACACACTCCGTACAACAACCGGGAGGCCAGGGCGGAACGAGCGGCGGCGATCGTCGATTTGTGCCGGTGCTCGCACGCGCAGCTGTTGCCGTAGGCGTTGCGGGTCTGTTCATCGAAACGCATCAAGATCCCGACAGTGCGCCCTCAGACGGCCCGAACATGGTGCCGCTGAAAGACTTCGAGGCGCTACTGACCGAACTGATTGCGATCGATCGCGTTCGCAAGGCATCTGCGGCGGCGTAAGCACGTACGTGACGCCACAAAGCTTCATGCACGCGCCAATTGTTCCGTGTTATGCGTTGTTCAGACGATTATCTGTCGACGTCACAAGAAGACCGGGGCTGAGCGCGCATGGAACATATCTCGCTTGCTGAAGTTGCCATGTTGCTGGCTGCTGCGGCCATTGCGGCCCCCCTGGCGCGGTGGCTCCGCATTGGCACAGTGCTTGGATATTTGCTTGCCGGCGTTCTTCTCGGACCTTTCGGCGCCGGCCAGGTGTTCTCCCTCTATCAGGCCAAGGAGATCCTCCACTTCGCCGAGTTCGGCGTCGTTCTCCTGCTGTTTCTGATCGGTCTGGAGCTCAGGCCAAAGCGCCTCTGGTCCATGCGCAAGACCATTTTCGGTATCGGTGGATTGCAGACGGGCTTGACGGCCCTTGCGCTGGCCATTCCTGGCTACATCCTCGGCCTGCAGCTTGAAACGGCCATCTTCCTTGGACTGGTTCTGGCCTTGTCGTCGACAGCCTTTGCTTTGCAGGTCCTGGAAGAGAATGATGAATTGACCACCAGGCATGGTCGCACCGCCTTCTCTGTTCTGCTCTTCCAAGACTTGGCGGCGATTCCGCTCATTGCGCTGGTCCCCATCTTTGCGATTGCTGGTCTCAGCAAAGCTGAACCAATGACGCTGTCATCCTCTCTGCAAATTCTGGCGACCATCGGCATGGTTATCCTGGCGGGGAAATTGATCGTCGATCCATTCCTCAAGCTGGTGGCACGTACCAAGGTCAGTGAGGCCATGACGGCCGCCGCACTGCTGACAGTGATCACCGCCGCAGTTGTCATGCAGAGCGCAGGGCTCTCGCCAGCATTGGGCGCCTTTATCGCCGGTGCGATGCTTGCAGAGTCTTCCTACCGACATCAGCTGGAGACAGATATCCAGCCATTTGAAGGATTGCTTCTCGGCCTGTTTTTTACGGCCATTGGCATGTCTCTGAATCTCGGGCTTTTCCTCGAGCAACCATTAACCATCCTCGCCATTGCCGCCGCGCTGATCGCAATTAAAACAGGCATTCTTTATGGGCTCGGCCGCTGGTCAGATTTGGAACCCGGGCCATCGCGCCGGCTCGGTCTCTCACTGTCACAGGGCGGCGAATTTGCCTTCGTTCTGCTTACTGCCGGAGTCACATACGCCGTGCTTGAAGACTCACTCGCCGAAGTCTTCGCGGTGATCGTAACTCTCTCGATGGCCGCTACGCCCCTGTTGCTGGCGCTGGAAAAGGGCTTGAGCCCAAATCGTACCGCACCGCCGGAACAGGTTGAGCCCCCGGAGAATGAGGGCCACGTAATTATTGCGGGCTTTGGCCGGGTCGGCCAGATCGTTGCGCGCGTGCTGCGGGCGCGCCGTATTCCCTTTACAGCGCTTGATCTTGACCCTGAGCAAATCACTCTCGTTAAGCAATTTGGCTCGGAAGCCTATTATGGCGACGCCAGTCGGTTAGACATTCTAACAGTGGCGGATGCCGGAAAGGCCAAGGCAATGGTTCTCGCAATCGATGATGTGGAAGCGTCTATGCGCACAGCGGAGATTGTGCGGGCAAACTATCCCGACCTGCCAATCATTGCCCGTGCGCGCCATCGCAACCACGTCCATCGTCTCATGGATCTTGGTATCGAGAGTATCCACCGGGAGACCAATGGAGCCGCGCTGGACATCACCACAGACCTCCTTGATGGTCTCGGCCTCTCGTCACGTGATGTCAAATACACCGTCGAAATGTTCGCCGAACACGATGAACGCCGCCTCGTGAATGACTACTCGCACTTCACTGATCAGGAGAAGATGCGCACCCAAGCCTTGAGTGATGCGCAAAGTTTGGCCAAACTCTTCGACGAGGACGCATTAGAGCAGGCGAGAATCGCCGAGAGCGATAAGGGGAGTGAGATCAAAGCGTGACGGGATCGATCATCTGTGTCGGTCATGCAGCCCTCGACCGGATTTACCGCATCGAGGCCTTTCCCGCGCGCCCAACCAAAGTCCGCGGCCTAGAGCATGTCGAAAGCGGTGGCGGTATGGCCGCCAACGCGGCCGCAACCATCGGAACTCTGGATGGCCAGGTCGAACTCTGGAGCAGAGTTGGTGCCGATGATGCTGCCAACCGCATCCGGAGCGCGCTCAAGCAGGCCAAAGTCGACATTCGATACGTGGAGACATTCGACGAAGGGCGCACATCGACATCGGCGATCATTGTCGATGATCAGGGCGAGCGGCTGATTGTCGGCACACGAGATCCCAATATGCCGTCCGGCACCAGTTGGTTGCCGGTGGAGCGGATCGGCAATGCTGCCATTGTTCTTGCCGATCTGCGCTGGCTTGAGGCTGTCAGGGCCGTTTTTGCACGTGCGCGGGCTTCAAACGTCCCGACAGTGCTCGATGCAGACGTCGGCAATCGGGATGCGCTCACCGACATTCTGGCGCTGACTGATTATGCCGTCTTCTCAGAAGAGGCGCTGGCAGACTACCTTCCTGATCTTGACCAACAGGCACGGCTGGATCGCATCATGCTTCTCGGCCCCCGCCATGCCGGCGTAACCTTGGGTTCTGGTGGCTATGTCTGGCGCGATACCTTCGGCGGTGGTCAGGTCCGGGCGTTTGACGTCGATGTCGTCGACACAACAGGCGCCGGAGACGCATTTCATGGCGCATTTGCCCTTGCTTTGGCCGAGCAGCAACCGATAGCTGATTGCGCGCGGTTTGCCAGTGCGGTCGCCGCCATGAAGTGCACCAGGCTGGGTTCACGCGCCGGACTGCCGAAGCGCAAGGACGTTGAGGCCTTCCTGGCGTCCAACCCCTGATTTATCGACCTCCGCGCCGTATTCGCACGGTTGCAGCGTTACGGTGGACGGAGCCCCGGACTATCGTTAAACGGTGCGGGTCGCGCCTGATGACGAGTCGGCGCCAAATTCGTACGAGAGGAACAAAACATGGCCGAGAGCAATTCAGGCCAGACCGTATCGAGCAACGATATGGCCAATGCCATCCGCGCCTTATCAATGGACGCGGTTGAAGCAGCCAAGAGCGGACACCCCGGCATGCCGATGGGTATGGCCGACGTTGCAACCGTGCTCTTTACACGTTCGATGCGATACCACGCAGCCAATCCAGACTGGCCCAATCGTGACCGTTTTATTCTCTCGGCGGGCCATGGCTCGATGCTGCTCTATTCGCTGCTCTACTTGACGGGTTATCCCGGAATGGATCTGGACCAGCTGCGCAATTTTCGGCAACTGGGCTCTAAGACTGCCGGCCATCCGGAGTACGGGCATGCCGCCGGGATCGAGACCACGACCGGCCCGCTCGGTCAGGGCCTGGCCAACGCCGTCGGCATGGCGCTTGCCGAGCGAATTTGGAACGCGCGTGTCGGTGACGTGATCAACCACCACACCTATGTCATAGCCGGCGACGGATGCCTGATGGAGGGGATCTCCCACGAAGCCATTTCCATGGCCGGTCATCTCGGCCTCGGCAAGCTAATCGTATTGTTTGACGACAACGGCATATCGATTGATGGCCCGACCTCGCTGGCCGTCTCTGATGACCAGCGCAGGCGTTTTGCAGCCTCGGGCTGGAACACGGCAGAAGTTGACGGACATGATCCCGAAGCCGTCTACAACGCCATCGAGGCAGCCAAAGCGGACCCCTCCAAGCCATGGATGATCGCAACCAAGACGACCATCGGCAAAGGTTCGCCCAACAAAGCCGGAACCGCTGGTGTGCATGGTGCACCACTTGGCGGTGATGAGATTGCGAACACACGCCAGGAACTGGACTGGCAGCACGAACCATTCGTTGTCCCCAACAGCATCCTGTCGGAGTGGAGAGCTGCCGGAGAACGTCAGGCGAATGACCACGCTAGCTGGTCATCATCCTGGGAAAACATTGATGCCAATGTGCGTGCGGCTTGCGCGGATCCAGTGAATGCCGACGTAAAGTTGGATATCGCCCAGGCAGTCAAGGACGCCAAAACAGCAGCCGCGGCAACAACCGATAAGAAGGCAACGCGGGTCTGGTCGCAGCTGACCCTTGAAAAACTTCAACCGGCTGTTCCGGGTCTGATTGGCGGCTCGGCCGACCTCACGGGTTCCAACAACACCCGTGTCGGTTCGCATAGCGTGATCAAAGCCGGCGAGTTTGCTGGCAACTACATCCACTACGGTGTTCGCGAACACGGCATGGCAGCCGCCATGAATGGTTTGGCGTTGTACGGCGGCTTGATACCATATGGCGGCACGTTCCTGGTCTTCACCGACTACTGCCGGCCATCGATCCGCCTCTCTGCCTTGATGAAGCAGCGCGCCATCTACGTCATGACACATGACTCGATCGGTCTTGGTGAAGATGGTCCAACCCACCAACCGGTTGAACACGTGGCGGCTCTTCGGACGATACCGAACCTCAATGTTTTCCGTCCCGCAGACGGTGTTGAAACGGCCGAGTGTTGGGAGCTCGCGCTCCTTGCAGGCGAGACGCCATCTGTTCTCGCGCTAACACGTCAGGGCGTGGCTAACCTGAGGTCGGCTGACGAAGGTGAGAACCGCTGCGCGCAAGGTGCCTACGTCATCCAGGACGTGGATGGTAATAGGGACGTCACCCTCGTTGCGACTGGTTCAGAGGTCAGCCTGGCTGTTGATGCAGCAAAGGAATTGGCAGGGAAGGGTGTCAAGGCCGTTGTTGTCTCGATGCCTTGCATGGAGTTGTTCCGCACAGCCAAAGCTGACTACCGTTCCAAGGTCCTTGGTACGGCCCCGACAATCTATATTGAGGCCGGCGTTCAGCATTCATGGCACGAGTGGATGCGACCCGAGGATAAGTTCGTAGGCCTGAGCGACTTTGGGGCGTCTGCACCTGCCGCACAACTGTTCGAACACTTCGGCCTGACCGCCGCCAACGTCGTGACAACGGCTCTGGCTCAATTAGGCCGTTAATAGCCGGCTGTCGGACAACGAAGACGAGAGTTGATCAATGAACTTCGATCGATTGCAGACCACCAACAACATCGATGTTGCAGGACAGCGCGTCCTCGTGCGGGCGGACCTGAACGTACCTGTCCATAACGGAGAGGTCTCCGATGCCACGCGACTCGAACGATTGGTGCCGGGACTTCAAGATCTGATAAAGCGCGGTGCCAAAGTCGTGGTCATGTCACACTTCGGCCGACCCAAAGGCCAACGCAATCCTGAGATGTCTTTGCAAGCGGTGGCAAATTCGCTCGGTCAGCTTATGGGGCAACCGGCTGCTTTCGCAGAGGACTGTGTTGGCAGCGCCGCCCAGCAGGTTGTCGACAACTTGTCCAATGGCTCCATCTGTGTCCTCGAGAACCTGCGTTTTCATCCGGGTGAAGAGGCCAACGATCAGGATTTTGCGGCTCAATTGGCAACCCTTGGCGACATCTACGTGAACGACGCCTTTTCTGCCGCGCACCGGGCACATGCATCGACGGATGGCGTCGCGAAACGCCTGCCGCGATACGCTGGTCCCCTCATGATGGAAGAGATCAATGCTTTGCGTTCGGCGTTGGACAATCCAACCAGGCCGACCGCGGCGCTTGTTGGTGGCGCAAAGGTCTCCAGCAAAATCCCCGTTCTGACCAATATGGTCAGCAAGGTCGATAGCCTCATAATCGGTGGCGGCATGGCCAATACGTTTCTGCTGGCAAAGGGCATATCTGTCGGTGCTTCACTCGCCGAACCGGATTTCAAAGAAACCGCCCTCGAGATCATGGCCAAGGCCGACGCTGCTGGCTGCCGAATCGTCTTGCCGACGGATGCCGTTGTTGCAGCTAAGTTTGAAGCCGGTGCAGCGGCTGATGTTGTTGATGTCAACAGCGTCCCGGATGGCGGCATGATCCTGGACGTGGGACCAGACTCAGTTGCCGAAATGACAAATCTGCTGGGTGAGAGCCGGACATTGCTTTGGAACGGACCACTTGGAGCATTCGAAATCGATCCATTTGGCGCGGGGACTTTTGCCTTGGCCAAGGCTGCAGCTGAGCAGACCGAAGCCGGCAAACTCAAGTCAATCGCCGGAGGGGGTGATACCGTCGCTGCCCTTAACGCCGCTGGCGTAACAGAGACATTTTCTTATGTTTCAACAGCTGGTGGCGCATTCCTCGAGTGGCTTGAGGGACGTGAGTTGCCAGGTGTCGTCGCCCTGACCGTCTGACAACACATCACCGTGAGCCGGCTTGATTTGCCGGCAGCCGGAACTGCGCCTACTTTAAGGTTTGGCGCAGATTCCATGGAAAACGGCTAAATGCTTGCAGAAGCTTATATTTATTTCGGTGTCGCATTCGCTGGCCTCGTCAGTTTCCTCAGCCCGTGCGTCCTCCCACTCGTGCCGCCATACCTCGGCTACCTTGGCGGCACCACAATAAGCCAAACCAGTGTGGATGATGGTATCGACGACGCCGTCTGGCGCCGCGTCATCCTCGGGTCCGTCTTTTTCGTTTTGGGCTTCACGACCGTTTTTGTCGGACTGGGTGCGGGTGCGTCCATGTTCGGTCAGTTGTTGCACAGTTATCAGCAAGAGTTGTCGATCGCGGCCGGCCTGGTCATTGTGCTCTTCGGCCTGCACTTCATCGGCGTGTTCCGTATTTCTCTGCTCTATAATGAGGCGCGCTATCAGACCAATGTCCAGGGTGCGAGCTTCGCCGGATCGTATCTCATTGGTCTCGCCTTTGCCTTTGGCTGGACACCCTGCATCGGACCAATCCTGGCAGCTGTACTCACCCTGGCTGCGAGTGAAGCAAGCCTTGGCCGCGGTGTTCAACTGCTCTTTGTCTATTCACTCGGCCTCGGAATTCCATTTATCCTTGCAGCCGTAGCAATCCGGCCGTTCATGCGGTTCATGCAGCGCTTCAAGCGCCATCTCGGAACCATGGAAACCGTCATGGGCGTGATGCTGCTCGTCACCGGTCTCCTGTTTGCTGGTGCAGCCCTGGGTTGGGCACGCGATGCGCTCGTCGGTGTCGTTCCTTTCCTCGACGATGTTCGTAGCTGGTTGGGCCTGGCTCTTCTTATAGGCGGGCTTTGGCTGGTGCTGAGCAATCAAGTGGCCAACACGAAAGCGGCTGGTGTAGTTGTCATCGTTCTGGCGATGACTTTGATTGGCGGGTCGATGACCTGGATCGGCCAATTCATGATTGAAACATTTCCTGAATTGGCAAGAATAGAGGAAATGGCAGCGCCCAAAGACCTTTCAGCTGATATCATGAAGCGCCCATAGAGGCTCAAAAGTAGACATAACAGTGCAGATGCCTGATCCAACGCCTACCCGCCCGATCGCACTCACGATAGCTGGATCAGATTCTTCGGGCGGTGCTGGCATCCAGGCCGACCTCAAAACCTTCTCGGCCAACAGGGTCTACGGCGCCTCTGCGATCACGGCATTGACGGCGCAAAACACAGTAGGTGTGCAAGCCGTCCACACTCCACCGGCAGAGTTTGTTGGCGCGCAAATCGACAGCGTTTTCGCAGATCTCAAGGTGGCAGCCATCAAGACCGGGATGCTGGCCAATCGCGACATCATTGAAATCGTCGTTGAAAAGCTCAACGCCCAGCCTTCGATACCTCTGATCGCCGATCCTGTGATGGTTGCAACCAGCGGTGATCCTCTCCTAGCACCCGACGCCATGGACGCAGTCAGGACGCGACTTGTGCCACGCGCCACGCTACTGACGCCCAATCTCGATGAGGCCGCCCAGCTCTTACAGACCGGCAAAGCGACGACGAGCGAGGAGATGGTCGTACAAGCACGGCAGATCCTGACGCTCGGTTGCGATGCCGTATTGCTCAAAGGCGGGCATTTCGAGGGTGAAGAAGCGGCCGATGCCATGGTTCGTTCCGACGGCCAGGAGCAGTGGTTTTCCGCCAGGCGCGTTGCAACCGAGAATACCCATGGAACAGGCTGCACACTTTCGGCAGCCATCGCGGCCCACATCGCACAAGGACTTGATCTTGCTGCGGCGATAGGAGAAGCAAAAACTTATCTCACACGAGCGCTAGAAGCAGGAGCCAGCCAAAAGGTCGGGATGGGTCATGGCCCGGTAGATCACCTCGCCTAAAGGTTTCAACATGTGATCCAGATGTCAGCACACCACACTTTCGGATACAGCATGATCGATAACTGTTTCATGAGCACTGCCATTCGGGCGGCGCAATTTCCCAGATACTATCCAAGCTTGAATTGACCGGTTATGTCTTGGAGTGAAGCGAAGAGAACTTGTTTGGGGTCTAACAGGAGCAGTTGGCTCGATGCGTAAGAAAATCTTAGGTGCTGTACTTCTTATGGCTGCGATATTCACCGCGGCTGGAACTGTCATGGCGGGCCCACTCGACCGCTTCAATGGTCGCTGGGCCGGATGGGGGCGGATCACGCTGGACAGCGGCCGAACAGAGAACATGAAGTGCGTCACCGTTTTCCGGATCGGCAAGGGCGGAAATAGCGCCCAGCAGAGTTTCCGCTGCTCAAGTGAAAGCTACCGCTTCGATGCCAAGGCAAACTACAAGGTCGCCGGCGGCAAAGTCACCGCGAGCTGGAATGAAGCAATCTATGCCATGGAAGGCAGCATTGCAGCGAAAATGACCGGCTCCGGCCTGCAAGGGACCATCCGCTCGACAACGTTCGCTGGCCGCATCAAGATTTCTCACTCCGGTAGGTGTCGTCAAACCACCGTGATCACGCCGCGAGGGATCGAAGTGCGCTCGCTCACCGTCGACCTCAAGCGCTGCTAGCCCAGATCTGTTATAGGCAGCGTCTGGACTGTGCAGCGCGAAAAGACGCCTCTTGCACGCCCGAGCCAACAAAGCGAATGCGGGGACCCGAGAATGCCAGTCAGTAACTTGCCGACGTTTGCAGATGTGGAAGCGGCAGCTGCCAGGCTTGCGGGCCTCAGTGTTCGGACACCGCTGATCGAACATCCCGTCCTGAACGAACGTGTCTCCGGCCGCGTTCTCCTCAAGGCTGAAAATTTCCAACGCGTCGGAGCATTCAAGTTTCGCGGTGCCTACAATGCGATTAGCCAGATCGATGCTGCGAAGTACCCAGGTGGTGTCGTGGCTTGCTCGTCAGGCAACCACGCTCAGGGCGTTGCGCATGCAGCAGCGTTGTGCGGCCTGCCCGCTGTTATCGTGATGCCCCTCGATGCACCGCCGTTGAAACTGAAGCGAACCAAAGACTTCGGCGCAGAAGTCGTCACATACGACAGGGCGACCGAAGACCGTACCGCCATTGCAATGGAAATCGCCGATAAGCGCAAGGCAGCCTTTATCCACCCATTCGACGATCCGAATGTAATGGCCGGCCAGGGTACTGCCGGCCTTGAACTGATGCAGCAGGCGAAAGAGATCGGGGCCAAGCTGGATGCAGTCCTGGTTTGCTGTGCAGGCGGCGGCCTGTTGTCAGGCATCAGTCTGGCTGTCAAAGCGGCAGATCCATCAACCAGCGTACACAGCGTCGAACCTACCGGGTTTGATGATTTTGCCCGCTCACTCGAAAAG
>JBCDBQ010000077.1:0-17620 GCA_039183375.1 Pseudomonadota bacterium | reverse complement strand
CAATTCTATTTGCAGGATAGTAGCGCGCGCATCGCCCTCGCTGACGCCGCCTTTGCATCGACATTTAATGCAACAGCTGTCGCCGAGACCTCACTGGAAAGCGTCATCGTCATCGGTGAGGCCGCGAGCACTGCGGTTGAGACAAAGTCAGAGCAGGACTTCCTGGATGGTGCCTCGACAACTCTGGCCGCTGCACCAACGCGACCTGATGACATGGCATTCTGGCTCTATTCATCCGGTACCACGGGGCGGCCCAAGGGCATCGTGCATTTGCATCACGATCTGGCTTATACGGCGGCGAGCTACGCCAATCATATCTTAAAACTCACCGTCCATGACATCTGCTATTCGGTGCCGAAAATCTTCTTTGCATACGGCCTCGGCAATACGCTCACTTTTCCGTTTTCCGCTGGCGCATCCTGCGTGTTGATACCTGGTCAGCCGCGCCCGGATACTGTGCTGGCTGCCATCCAGAAACATAAACCGACAGTCTTCTTTGGGTTGCCGACGCTCTACACAGCCCTAGCCCGTGCACCGGATGCTGCGGCCTCGGATTTCGCGAGCATCCGGTTGTCGATATCGGCGGCCGAGACGTTGAGCAAAGCCGTATTTGAGCAATGGCGTGATCTCACGGGACAGGAAGTGGTTGAAGGATTGGGCTCCACAGAGTTGCTTCATATTTATCTGTCGAACCGTCCGGATCGTAAGAAGCTCGGTGCTGCGGGCATGCGCGTGCCCGGTTACGAAGTCGAACTACGCGACAGCGACGGTAACGTATTGGATAATAACGAGGAAGGCGTCTTGTGGGCCCGCGGTCATTCAAGCGCACCGCTGTATTGGAACAGACCGGATAAAACCTCCGAGACCATGCAGGGCGACTGGATCAATACCGGTGATCGCTTCACGCGCGACACCGACGGTTTTTATTTTTTCAAGGGGCGGGCGGACGACCTCATCAAGGTCAGCGGCCAGTGGGTGCACCCACTCGAAGTCGAGCGTTGTCTGCAAACCCACGAGAGTGTAGCTGAGTGCGCCGTCTTTGCGCATAAGCTGGATGATGAGCGTATGACCTTGCGGGCTTTCGTATCCTTGAAGGCGGGTCTGCCATCAAATCCACAGGCCACTTCGGCGTCACTACAGGACTTCGTCAAGCGCACGTTGCTGCCCTACAAATATCCGCGCATAATTGAGTATCTGGATGATTTGCCAAAGACCGGCACCGGTAAGCTCGATCGTCACGCACTCAAAGAGCGCCCCGTAGCTGCCGCCGGCGGCGATGCCTGAACCAAGAGGATCACGTCATGGACCAACCTCCCGCCGAAACGCCAGAGCGCCGCGCCTTTTACGACAAAATTGATCCCAAGAACCTGACGCCGCTGTGGGCCGTCATGTCGTCGATGATCACGCCCGAACCAACCAGTGCGTGCGAACCTGCGCTCTGGAACTTTGCCGACGTCAAGGAAGCCTTGCTCGAAGCTGGCGGATTGATCACGGCCAAGGAAGCCGAGCGCCGCGTGCTCATTCTGGAAAACCCTGGCATGCGCGGGCAATCCAAGATCACGACGTCGCTTTATGCCGGCATTCAGCTAGTCCTGCCGGGTGAAGTCGCGCCGGCCCATCGTCATAGCCAGTCTGCGCTGCGTTTTGTCCTCGACGGCGCGGGCGCTCACACCACGGTCGACGGTGAAAAGACGATCATGGAGTACGGCGATTTTGTCATTACCCCACCGATGGCCTGGCATGATCACGGCAACGAAACTGATGAGCCGATGTTCTGGCTGGATGGTCTGGATATCCCCCTGGTCCAGTTCCTCGATGCGTCTTTCGCTGAAGGGTTCGGTGAGGACGAGCAGCCCGTGACACACGCAACGGGCTATTCCTACGCTGCTTACGGTCACAATCTGATGCCCGTGGATGACCGGTCCAAGAGCATGGTGTCACCGGTCTTTAATTATCCTTTTGAGCATGCGCGCGGTGTCCTCGAAAAGCTTAAATCCGAAAGCGAGCTTGACGCCTGCCATGGCCTCAAGATGCGCTACACCAACCCACGCACCGGGGATTGGGCGATGCCGACGATCGGCACGTTCCTGCAATTGCTGCCCAAGGGCTTCACGACCTCACGCTACCGTGCCACTGACGCGACGGTGTTTACCTGCGTCGAGGGTGAGGGGCGCTCAACCATCGGCGATACGGTTCTTGAGTGGAAACCCAAGGACATCTTCGTCGTGCCAAGCTGGCGTCCGGTGATCCACGAGGCCACGGCAGAGGCCGTTTTATTTTCTTATTCAGACCGGCCGGTGCAGGAAAAGTTGGCCTTGTTCCGAGAAGACCGCGGGAATGCTTGACGGGGCAATTGACTTTGCCAAAGGAGAGGGCGTCAATAGGGAGTAACAACGACGGCTGACAGGCACCGTTATGTTGGTCGACAATGAGGAGACGCCCTATGACCCAATATACGTTCGACCATATCCACCTCTTCACAAGTGACCCTGAAGGGATGGCGAGTTACCTCGAGAGCATGCTCGGCGCCGAAGTCATCCGCTCTTCGTCAGGCGGCCAGCCACGCATCGATCTGAAACTCGGCGGTGCCAACATTTTCATTCTGGATGTGTCGGGCAATGCGGCTGCTGTGAACGGCGCGGCACACCCCTACCGCGGCCTCGACCACTTTGGCCTCTTGGTGCAAGACATCGATAAGGTATGCGATGACCTCAAAGCCAAAGGAGCCAAGTTCACGCGTGAGCCAGAGACTATTCGACCAGGTACACGGATTGCCTTCATCGAAGGCCCAGAAGGTGTCTCCATCGAACTTCTCGAACGCGGACCGCATATTACTTAGGAGTGTAAGGAGGCGGCTGTGGTTACTTTTGGACCGATCACGCCAGTTTTGCGGATGTTCGACGAGCAAAAGGCCAAGGAGTTCTATATTGAATTTCTTGGCTGCGCCGTCGTCTTTGAGCACAGGTTTGGCGATAACTTCCCGCTCTACTTAGGGCTCGCGTTGATGGGCTGCAATCTCCACCTGTCGGAGCATCACGGCGATGCGTGCCCGGGCGCACAGGTCCGTATCAACTGTGACGACATTAGAGCTTATCAGGCCACGCTGGCGTCGAAGGACTACACATACGCAAAGCCCGGTGAGCCGAGTGAAACACCCTGGGGTTCGCTCGAATTGTCGATCACTGATCCGTTCGGTAATCGACTGACATTCGTCCAGGAATAGTCAGATCGATGGCGGCACAACCGTGCTCGCGCTCCCACGACAAGACGGCATCTTCGCAAATATCCTAATGCCAGAACTTCAATTCGGGCAGGCTCGTTGAACCATTGATTAGGACAATTGATGGCATCCTGGCGACACGTCGCGGCTCGGCTGCAGCAAAACGTGCTTAACGAGGAGTTCCAAATGCCCCGTATGCGATCAAACAAAGCAGTCGCGCTTGCCGTTTGCGGCATGCTTCTTCTGTCCGTATCAACTCCTGGCGTCGCTCAGGATGGCGAGCCACGCACGGGTAAGCAGATCAACTGGCAGGAATATATGGTATCGGCCGGCCTAGTTAGCGCAATCGCTGCTGCCATATCTTACGTTGATCACTGCAGCAAACCCCTGGTGATCGAAGAGTGGCGTCGCAGCAAGGGAAAGCGCGATCTTGTCTTCAATTGCAATGGCAGCGAAGACGAGGAAGGCAGCTCTATCCTTTCAATTCAAAGGTTCGGCACATCACCCTGGATGCCTGCGGGCTTCAAATTTGCTGGCTAGCACAGGCTGCGATGCCATGGCCTATATCATTGCTCCCGCATCGCGCGGCGAAACTGATCGGTGAGTGGTGCCAGCAGGTAGTCCATTACGGTATGTGCCTCTGTCTGGATGAAGACTTCCGCCGGCATACCTGGCACCAGTGATTTCTTGCCGAGCTTATTAGTCTCTCCGGCATCCAAGGCGATCTGGACGAGATAGTGATAGTTCTCCTTGCGCTCATCCGTGAGCAGGTCAGCAGACACATTGATAACCTTGCCATTGAGCTCTGGCGTCGTGCGTTGATTGAAGCTTGTCAGGCGGATCGAGACAGGCTGACCACGTGCGACCTGGTCGATGTCCTGTGGCTGGATGGCTCCCTCTACAATGAGGCTTGCACCTGACGGCACGATTTTGAGAATTTCCTGGCCTGGTGCGACGACCCCACCAACCGTGTGAACTTGTAGCGCGTGGACGCGGCCGGCAATCGGTGACCGGACTTCCAGGCGGCGTCGATTGCTCGTCAGGCGCTTGAGATCGGCAATGAGGCGCCCATGCTCACCTTCCAACTCAGCATAGTCGCGTTGGATTTTTGCCAACTGGCTGCGCGGCACCAACCGCTTGGCTTCCAATGCCTTGAGATCGGAAAGCTCGCTTTTCAGCAGCGCAAGCTGGTCACGCTTGGCCCGGGTTTGGGAGCGTAGCCCTTTGATCTTCTCGTTGGCCTGCTCCGGATCGAGCTTGAGGAGAAGCTGGTTCTGAGCAACCTGCTGTCCTTCCCGGACGACAATTTGCGTCACAAGTCCCCCCTCAAGGTGTTGAACGGACTTTGAGTTGGCTTCGACTGCAACTTTTCCTGTCGCGACGACAGCGCCATTGATTTCCGTAATGATCGCCCAGCCGCCGAACCCGAAGACCAGCGCAGCAATAGTTATTTTGGCGAAGGCCAAGTAGCCATCGATCCGGGCATCTTCCCTGGCAAGTTCATTGTCAGATAGCGTGACCGCGTTATTTTGCGACATGAAGCGACCTCTTGCGTCCAATGGATTTTGCTTGTGCCGTGGCACGCAGTACGTCCCCTTTGGTTCCAAAGGTAGACTGGCGTCCGTCGTTCAGGACGAGGATGTGGCTGACATGCTCCAGAGCCCTGCGCCGGTGGGCCATGACGACGACGGTCCGCCCATCTTCACTGGCAGCCTTGATGGCTGCAGCCAAAGCAGCCTCGCCATCTGTATCGAGGTTGGAGTTCGGCTCATCAAGTACGATCAGCGCCGGATCGCCAAACAGCGCTCTCGCAAGAGCGAGCCGCTGGCACTGACCGCCTGAGAGTTTCGCACCGCCCTCACCCACTCGCGTATTGTAGCCGTCACTAAGGCCGAGAATCATTTCATGCACGTTGGCACTGCGGGCGGCTGCAATGATTGCATCAGAACTGGCCTCAGGATCAAACCGCGCGATGTTTTCCGCAACGGTTCCATCAAATAGCTCGGCGTTCTGCGGCAGGTAGCCGATATGGCGACCCAACTGCTCCGGTAGCCATTGATCAAGCGGCGCGCTATCGAGGCAAACGTTGCCGCGAAGTGTCGGCCATACGCCGACCAGTACGCGAGCCAGCGTTGATTTCCCTGACCCGCTAGGCCCCAAGACTCCGAGAGCGTCACCCGGTTCCAGCGTGAACTTGAGGCCCTTGAGAACAGGTTCGCGTCCGCCGCTTGCAGCGGCAAAGACATTGTCGACCTGCAACTGGCCAGCGGGTTCGGGAAGCGTGAGGCGTTCAGCCGTGTTCGCGGAAGCGGTGAACTCCTTGCCCAACCTCAGCAGACCTTGGCGTGCTGCAATGAAACCGCGCCAATGCGCGATCGCCAGTTCGACCGGGGCAAGCGCGCGCGCCATTATGATAGATGCCGCGATCATGACGCCAGGAGAAATCGCGTTGCCAAGTGCCAGGTATGCGCCCATGGCCAACATCGCCGATTGTAGAAGAAGACGTGACGTCTTGGTCATCACTGATAGCAGCCCGGCGACATCGGCAGCCTTCGTCTGCGCCATCATCTCGGCATTGTGTTCCACGAGCCAGCGCTTCTGATACCTGTCGGTCATGCCCATGGCTTGCAGGGTCTCACGGTCACGTCGGGCAGCATCAAAGGTCCGTTCCGCTCGGGCTCCGTGCTCAACTGCGGCAGCAACCGGCCGGCGTGAGAAGAACTCATTGAGGAGGGACAGAGCGACGAGGATTGCAGCGCCTACCAGGGCAACCATGCCAAGCGCCCAGTGAAATAGGGCGATGACGCAGAAGTAGATCGGTGCCCAAGGCATATCAAATATGGCAACGGTGCCAGCGCCCGATACGAACTGACGAATGTGTTGAACGTCCTTGTAGAGCTGTCCGCGATGCTCTTGGTCGCCTCCAGCACTCACCCGAATGGCAATTGCAAATGCTTGTCCCGCCAGCATGCGGTCAAACCTCAGACCGATACGGACCAGCAGGCGCGAACGAATGAAATCAAGCAGCCCCATGAAAGCAAAGAGGCCAATAACAAGACCGAACAGAGCGGTCAGCGTCGGCACACTCTTACTCGTCAGGACACGATCATAGACCTGCAGCATGAAAAGCGGACCGGTCAGCATCAGCATGTTGACGAAGAAGCTCACGGCGGCAGCGCCAAGCAAGGCGCGCCGGCATGCGCGCCGCACATCGCGCAAGGACGAAACCTTTGCTGACTCATCGGTCGCTGCAGACGCCTGCGATTGTTCGCTTGGTTCCCGTCGCAGAAGCGAGCTCAGCAGCTCGCGCGCGCCAGGCCGGCCGGGTCGGCCAGGCCGGGTTGAAGCATCAATGTCCTGGTCGCGGCCTATGGAACTGTCTTGCCGGTCTGCATCGGCCATCTGATCCGGCTGATGAGCCGGCACTTGGTTGAGATTGTCGTTGACCGGACTGGCGCTCGCAAACCGCTTGAGGCGCTCCGTAAGGGCAAGAATATTGGACGTTGCCGTAGTGGCGCGCCGATCCATCGCGACCGAGTAACTCAGTCCTACCGGCACCGGTGGCATACTGTTGTCCACCGATCTTCCGTCCTTCGGCGAGTTGGGACCGTTCTGGCCAAGATGACGACGGACCATCACGAGAACGATGCCACCTAGCGCCATGGCTGCCCAAAAGCCGAGCCACAAACCAAACAGCTGCGTCAGTGGAAGTTTGTGAAGCTCCGCGATGAAGGCGACAGCAGCAATCGAAAGCCAGCAACACAGCGACGTCGATCCGATCAGCGAGGCCTTGATGACATCGGCCCGCGAGAGATGAAGGACCAAAGGCCTGCTGACTTTATTGCCAAGTGGGATGAGGTACTCCTGCATCAGCAGAGCATTCAGTGAAAGAACTGTCGCTATCACCAGCTTGAGCGCAACCTTCGGCGGCAACGTCGCAAACGAAAACTTGCTGACCACCAGTGCTGTGCCGCTCGCCCATAACAGGCAGAGCCCGACAATGACCAGGACGTGCAGGCTCCAGACGAGCCCGGGCCGCGGTGACGGGCCACCATGCATTAAGCACCGCATGGCAACAATATGACCAGCGATCGCACCACCAAGCCCGAGGGCGATGCCAGAGATATGCAATGTCCTAAGAGTCGGGAACCATTCAAGTGTGCGTAGCCACAACGAGAGCTCTTCAATCATATTTTTCTTGCCTTGTTATGGCTAGTAAAGAAGCAATGCTTTGAAAGACTGTCAGGCCCATCCGCACCGGAGCGGGAGGGCCTGACGGGGACAATCAGGGATGGTCCGGCTAGGCTGCCGCGTCATCCTGGAGTTCGAGGTTCAACGTCGGATCAGTATCCGAGGCTGTCGTCGTTGTTGAGCTGTCGGCTGTTCCACCGGTGCTATCGCCGGCTCCAAGCGCAGCCATCTCGTCCAGTTGATCATCAACAGACATTGTTGCTGAGCTAGGAATGTTCAGCAGCTCCGACATCAGATCACCCTCCAATAGATCGGCGATCTCATCCGCGTCAGCCGCGGCGACCAGGTTGCCCTCCTGAATTGCGAAGGTCTCGCCGGAACCGTTGAAGTGGACATGTTCCACATCGCTGACCATATCGGTGACACCGTTGGCGTCGGTTACGAGCAGCCCGCCACCATCTGCCGTCGTGAAGGTGTAGTCGCCCGCTGCTCCGTCAAGCACGATGACGTCGAGACCACGACCGCCGTCGATGAGATCTTCGCCGGCACCGCCGTACAGCACGTCGTCACCTGCACCACCATCGATGACGTCGTCTGCCGCGCCACCAACCAACACATCTTCACCGCGGTTGCCGCGCAACTCGTCCTGACCGGCACCGCCAACCAGAATGTCGTCGCCGAAGTCACCGGCCAGAAGGTCGTCGCCTTCGCCACCGGAGATGACGTCATCACCATGGCCACCGGAGATGTCATCGTCACCGGCAGAACCATCGATGCGATCGTCGCCCCAGCTACCCGACATATCGTCGTTGAGAGCTCCACCAATCAACAAGTCATTGCCTGTCGAAGGTGCGGTCGAGGCTGGGTTATCTGCCGACGGTGTCAGCAGCTGTTGCAGCAAGGTCGTGAGGGCTGGCGGCGACTGCGAACCGTCATCCGATGAGCTATCATCGCTCTGACTATCATCGCTGCCACTGCCGGCATCTGCCGTGTCGTCCCCCGTTGAGCTATCGTCAGAGGCTGTCGTGTCATCAGAGGACGAACCATCATCGGACCCGCTGTCATCTGAAGCCATTGCATCATCATCCGAGTCAGATGCCGAGTCATCATCCGATGCAGTGTCGTCAGACGCAGTATCATCGGACGAAGACGTATCATCATCGCTCGACGCGGTGTCATCCGAAGTTGATGTATCATCATCAGATGCTGCTGTGTCATCAGATCCTGTCGCGCTGTCATCAGAATTGTCAGCCGTAGGAACTGGATCACCGGAACGCATAAGAGGTGTTATGGCCTCCTGATACTCGTCGATTGTCTCGACGATTCCAGCGTGCGATGCCGCATCGGTCGTAAAGTCAGCCTCGGTAATGACGTTATCCAAGACCGTAATTGTGCCGAGGAGATCGAGATTGTGCGCACCACCACCGGCGCCCTGGTTGGACCGCAGCTGGAGGACCGAATCCTGATCGCCATCGCCGTCGACATCCAAGACATTGATCTCAGATACCTCGGTGGTGTGACCTTCAATCGTGATGGTGTCACCTTCTGCACGATTGAAATCTGTAATGGTGTCATTGCCGATGCCGTCCACCCAGTGGTCATGGACATCATTGTTCTCGCCGGCAACACCCATCCAGTTGATCGTCCGATCATCGTTGACGTGCCGGTTGATGATGTCTTCTTTGGCATTGATGAGTGTCTCGAAGAAAAACTCATCCGCACCAGCACCACCGGTCAAAACATCGTCGGACGGTAGATTGGCCTGGCTCGGGTAAACCATGCGGGCATCGAAATCGACTTCGTAATCCGGGTCGTCGGATCGATCGAAGTCCTGTGCGATGACCGGTTCGCGGGCATCGGCACGGCTCTCGAGACGGTCGTTTCCGTCACCACCCATCAGCACATCTTCGCCGTGGCCACCGGACAACGTATCATCACCGGCACCACCGGAGACGGTGTCATTGCCATAACCACCCATGACAACGTCGTTGCCGGCACCACCATCAAGCGTATCGTTGCCTGCACCGCCGTCGATAGTGTCATTGCCACCTTCGCCGGAGATTGTGTCGTCGCCGACCGGAACAGGAGGCGGTGTTGGAGCCATGGCGTTTGAGAGGTCGCCCGGCCCATTTGCGACGAGTTCAGCGACTTGAGCAGCTGACAGTGCCATGTCAGGCGTGCTGCCACCCCAGAAGCCAACATTGGCAATGCCGCCTTCAAAGTGCTCGCTTAGGCGTTCATCGACACCAAGGGCTTCCGCCGTAGAGGTGTCGTTGGAAACCCGCGTGTTGGCACCGATCACAAATGGCTTGTCATTACCAATCGCATAGCCACCAACGAACTCGCTCATGCTCTGGCCACCTGCGCCACCGACGGTATTAAAGTCGTCGTCCGCGAGTGCTTCGCCGTTGAGATAGGCGGTGACACCGGCTGCCCCAAAGCTGAGCGCGATATGCTGCCAGTTGCCTTCGCTGATCAGCGGCTCTTTGGAGCGCCATTCGTGATTGTAACCGCCATCATTGCGGCCCTCACCTTCGGCAACTCGAATGAAGAGGCGTCCATCACCTTCAACGCGAACATGGAAGTGACCACCATCGTCGGCGTTGGATTCATCCTTGGAGATGATCGTTTGGCGACCGCCGAGATCTACGGGATTAAACCATGCCGTAACGGTGCCGTTCAGAACCTGATAGGCCTGGTCATTGGCGACGTAGGCAAAGGAATCCTCCTGGACACCAAACAGTGCTGCCGGCGTCATGCCGTCAGGACCTGGCATGATTGGCACGCGCGACTGCAAACTCGCTTCGCCGTTGTCATCAATGTAGTAGCGGGCGTCTGAAACGCCGGTCGCATCAGCGAAAGTGCCATCCGTCTCACTGAGAGACCAATAGGAGATGGGCGAGCCGAGCGATGATGTCTGAGGGGCCATCGGATCGCCTTCAAGGACGTCATCTCCATCAGTGCCGACAATCGTATCATCAGCCGCATCAACGAGTTCGCGTTGATAGACATTCTCGACGAAGGCTGGTCCTGGATTTTCGCCCGGATCCCGTGTGTCGACATCGGCGGCAAACGGATTTTCAGTCTGGGTCGACATAATGTCGGTATCAGGCGTTCCGGTTGGAGCGACGGCTTCGATGATCTCATCGATTGTCTCGACGACACCGTAGGTTTCCATGGCTTTGATATCGAGGTCATCGAGTTCGACGCGATCGCCGTGTACGATCATCTGGCCGAGAAAGTCACCATTGTGGGCGCCGCCGCCGTTGCCCTGATTGGAGTAGATCTTGATGATCGATTCTTCGTCGCCATCGCCATCGACGTCGGCGTAGGAAATTTCAGGATCTGCCGTATGGCCATAGACAAGGATCCGGTCGCCTTCTTCCTTGTCGTAGTCTGCTATGACATCGGTGCCGATGGAGTCGATCCAATGGTCGTGGGCGTTATTGTTCTCGCCGGCGACGTCGCCCCAGTCAATGCGGCCGTCGTCATCAGTATGCTTGGCGATGATATCCGCCTTGGCATTGATCTGTGGCTTGATCAGAAAGGTGTCAGCACCTTCGCCGCCAACCAGAATATCATCCGCAACGAACGGTTGGTTTGGGTAGAGCCGGTTTGTTGCCGGATCAATCTCGTCGTTACGCCCGGCGTTCGGGTCATAGTTTTGCGCAATGACCGGCTCGCCTGCATCTGAGTCGGAAATCAGCGTGTCATCACCGGCACCACCGATCAGCAGATCCGAGCCACGATCGCCGTCAAGCACATCATTTCCCGCGCCGCCTTCCAGACGATCATCGCCGTAACCGCCGTTTAGTAGATCAGCGCCATCCTGGCCGGCAAGAACATCGTTTTCCGGGCCGCCATTCAGGGTTTCACCTTTCGCCATCTGTCTTCTCCTACAAATTTATCATTTGGTTCTGGAACTGCCCGCAGCTCTAGTCGCGCGGGCACAAGGCGCAGCACGTCGCATTCTTCAAACAGCGATGCCGATGAAGTTCAGGTCGTGCAGCTATGGTGTCGTTTAGGTGGGCTGGCTAGCGAGCCGCATGACTTGAAACAAGCATGCTTCCGTATTGGCTCGCTATTGCCCGCACCTCGCAGGTGCAAGTCGGTTAGTCAGGTGCTTTGAACATTGTCCCCAGTCCTCTTGTGCCTTCTCTCCACTTTACCGTCGTGCCATCTTCAGCCCCCACTGATCTGACAGCACGTAGGTTCTCTTAGGCGCGCTCACATCGGCGCAGCCTTATTTTGAGCGCGTCGTATCTCGTTTCAGCTGCGCATTGACTTTCGTGCTCCAGCCGCGCACGCCGGCGGCACCGGCGTTGTGACGCTCGCCCCGATCAAACTTCTCGGGCTGTGCACTGCCAAGAAATCCTGCGCCACCGGCATCCGGATTGCTGGTGCCCCACCACTTGCCGCGCACCGCCCGGTAGTGTCGCTTCGGGTCGTATCTTTCTGCGCCAGGCACAAGTTTGTTGATTGTCAGCAATCCTGTTGATCGCAACAGCGCATAGGTTGTGACGTGCAAATCGCGTTGCGTGGTCAGCAGACGGATACGCAAATTGACCAGTTCGCGCTCTGCATCGAGTACGTCGAGAATAGTCCGCCGTCCTGCCTGCTGTTCTTCTCGCACGGCAGCGAGCGCCCGCTCACCGGCCTGGACGGCCTTCTCTTCAATTGCACGACGACGGCGGGCGGCCCTGAGCTCTGTCCAAGCAGCACCAACCGCTTCGCCAACGCGCAACTTGGCATCGCGCACGTCGCGATCACGGCCAGCAGCAACATGCCGGGCGCCGCGAATACGGGCTGATGCGGCACCGCCTTGATAGAGCGGGACACGGACGCGCCCAAGGACGGAAGCCGCATCGTCTTCCCGAATGTTTGAGGAGGTGTTGAATTCGCGATTGTAACTGCCAACCAGTGTGACTTCCGGCAGCAAAGCGCCGCGGGCCTTGTCGATCGCATGTCTGGCTGATTCGTGTTTGGACTGGGCGGCCTGAATAATCGGGCTGTTGGTCTCCGCGATCTCAACCGCCTCGCGCAGTGAGCCTGGCCAGAAACGTTTCGGCAAACGTGGCATGCGCAAGGATTTAGCCTTCAGGCTGGTCACGCGTGCGAACCGGATGCGGCTGATCCGAAGATTTGCTGCCGCCTGCTCCAGGTCTGATCGTGCCAGTGCCGCTCGTTGCTTCGTTTGCTCCACATCCGTCATCGTCGCCTGTCCGCGACCAAGGCGCTCCCGCGCCCCCACCAATTCGCGTCGGAGCGCGGTGAGGGTCTTGCGGCGGTAAAGAACGACACCTTCGTCACGCAGCACATCGAAGTAGGATGTGGCCGTCTGCAGGAGGATCTCACTCTCTCCCGCGCGAAGGTTCTGATGGGATGCTCTGACCTCCGCTTCCGCCTCGGAAACCCCGCTCCGGGTACGAAATCCATCGAAGATCGGCTGCTCTATTCGAGCACTATAGCCATAGGTTTCGTTGGAATCGCGATTGGAGCCGCCATTAGCGTTGTCGCGTGACGTCGTGCCGTAAAATGCGTCACCGGAAATCTTTGGACGATAACCAGACAGCGCCTCGGGGACTGTCTCATCAATGCTGCGCGCCTGATAGCGTTGCGATTGCAATGCAGGGTTATGGCGGTAGGCGGCAACAAATGATTCGGATAACGTCTGAGCCCGAAGTTGGCCTGTTGTTACTGCGAGAACAACAAAGAGTGCTGCATAAAGATATATCCAGAAGACAAGGGAGTCCAAACTAGCCGAGGAACGGCTTCGCAGTATTTCATTACGCGATTCAAATCCCATAACTTTCTCCAAGACGCAGCATCTCTTACCGCTTGGTGCGGAATTGAGCCGTCTGCATTGACTACGCAACACCTTGAAAAACATGCAAACAATGCGCGGAAGAATGTGGGTAAATATTGTTGTTTCGATTTTTTTATATTTCGGAATATTTCATAAGGTAGGCTCAGTTTGAATTAAAGCGGAGCGCATGCGGCCGTATTATCATTAAAGCGCGGGCATGTTTTCTGTCGTGATCTCCCGCATCAGTAAATGTGGAAAAGAAGAGGCCGCGCAGTCGGACAACCACGCGGCCTGATTCTGACGTTACAGATTCGGATTATCGATTGACCCGGTCCAGTAAGGCCAACATGCGAGATGCGATAAGGTCGTTGTGTTCTTCAAGAGCGAAGTGGCCGGTATCCAACAGATGGAACTCAAGATCCTTCAGGTCGCGCTTATAGGGGTGCGCCCCTTCTTCTGGAAAAATCGGATCATTCTTGCCCCACATCAGCAATGTCGGCGGTTGATGTTTGCGGAAGAGCGCCTGCCACTTCGGATAGAGCGCCGGATTGGTGCCGTAGTCGAGGAACAGTTTCAGTTGGATGTCCTGATTGCCCGGCCGATCCAGCAGATACTGAACATGCCAGTAGTTGTCAGGGCTGATGAGCTCCGGGCGTTTGACGCCGGTTAGATATTGCCACTTCGTTCCATCAAGCTTGAGGAAACCACGCAGCTTATCGCCATTCTCCTTTGAGGGATCAGCCCAGTAAGCGCGAATTGGATTCCAGAATTCACGCAACCCTTCTGCGTATGCATTACCATTTTGCACAATGAGTGCTGACACCCGCTCGGGTTCAGCAGCGAACATGCGATAGCCGACGGGGGCGCCGTAATCCATCACATACATCGCGTAACTCTTGACGCTCTTGCGGTTGAGCAATTCCGTCATCATCGCTGCAAGCCTGTCGAAGGTGTAGTCGAACTCAGTGACCTTCGGCATGTCGGAGGCTCCAAAGCCAGGATAATCCGGTGCCAGCACGTGATAGCGTTGCGCAAGCTTTGGAATGAGGTTGCGGAACATGTGCGAGGAAGTGGGGAAGCCATGCAGGAGCAGGACTGTCGGTTTTGAAGGATCACCGGCCTCGCGGTAGGCAACATTGACGCCGTCAATCTTTTCGCTCCGAAAGAGTGTCCGATGCGCTTGCGATGCAGCCGTGTGACTAACAGCAACGGCTTGCGTTGTTTGCAGTCCGTGCATAGCGAGGCCGCCGACTAGGAGCGCTGCGGCCAGCGCCGCGGCTGAGAGTGTTGTTCGTGACATGGTTCAGTCCTTTCAAGTCTTCGGATTTGTTTTCCATTCAAGAGTCGTGGGAGGTGGCAAGGCGGTCAGGTTTGTTACTTGGTCTGATCAGCCTCAAGCAGTGCGCGGAGTTTCTCGTTTTCGGCTTGAAGGCGAGTGACCTCATCGCGAACAGGCACAAGATGCTCTTCAAGTTCTTCGAGAGTGAGCCGCCGTGGGATGTGTTGCGGGCAGTTCCAGTCGTAGGCCACAACCGTGATAACGATCGCGCGCTCAGGCTGGGCGTCATACCCGTCAACCTGCAGGCGCTCGATGAGCTGCGGGTCCTCATCAATCGTGACGATCCGGACGCGGCCCCACAGCTTGAGGCGTCGCCTGTTCGGATAGTCCATCATAATGATCGAGACCCGATCGTTGCTGGTCAGGTTGCCAACGCTCAGATATTGCCGGTTCCCGCGTAGGTCTGCATAGGCAATCGTCTTGTCATCGAGCACGCGGACAAAACCGGCAGGACCACCGCGAAATTGTACATAAGGCCAGCCGTTCTCTGAGACGGATGCCTGATAGAAACCGTCCCGGGCAACGATGAAACTCGCCTCGCGCTCAGTCAGTGTTGCGCGGGGTTCGGCCTTGTCTGTGAGGAAGGCCCCATATAGCTGATCCGATCCAAGATCCTTCTGAAGCTCTAGGACAGTCGGTGTAAAGGCGATTTCTGCAAATGCGCGCGCCATGTCTTCTCTCCTTGGTCTGGGGCTCAATCGCGTCCATGACCAGGAGAGTTGACCATTTCAGAAAAATTTAGAATTATCGAATTTCAAAAGTTATAATTCCGGAATTCAGAATAATGGATCGTGTGCGCCAATTGGAGTGTTTTGTTGCTGTGGCCGAAGAGGGCGGCTTCAACGCGGCTGCGCGCCATCTCCACCTCTCGCCACCATCGATCACGCGACTGGTCTCGGCTCTGGAAGAGCGCCTCGGCGCTCAGCTTTTTATCCGCACAACCAGACATGTCACGCTCACCGAGGCCGGCCAGCGCCTGCTCGTTGATGCCCCACGGGTTCTAGGTGAACTCGATGCAGTTGAAGCTGCCGCTGCCGGCGAGCAAACCGAACCGCACGGCGTGCTGGCAGTTACGGCTCCTGTTCTCTTCGGGCACAAGTTTGTTGCACCGATTTTGCTCGACTATCTCGATGCCAATCCAAAGGTCACGGCACGCACCTTGTTTGTGGATCGGGTCGTCAATGTCGTTGAAGAGGGCCTCGATGTTGCCCTCAGGATTGGTGACCTGCCGGACTCATCAATGAAGGCCATCCGGGTGGGCACGGTGCGTCGGCTGACAGTGGCTGCGCCGTCGTTTCTCAAGCAGCACGGACCGATCGATCAACCTGGCGATCTTGCGGGATGTCGCACAATCCAGGCTTCGGGATTGGACGATCGTCAGGTCTGGGAGTTTGTTGCGCAAGGTCGTCGTCAAACGGTTACCGTCCGGCCCGCCATGCGGAGCAACGCGATCACAGCCACGCTTGATGCAGCGAAAGCGGGTTGGGGTGTCACACGGGCGATCTCTTATCAAGTGGCAGACGCTTTGAAGACAGGTGAGCTAGAGGAGATCCTGCATGAGCATGAAGATCGTCAGTTACCTATTCATCTGATGCACGCCGCGGGTCGGCTCACAGCCGTCAAGATCAGAACCTTCATTGACTTCGCTGCCTTGGAACTGCGCAAGCGCGCCGCGGAACTGGAAGCGATATAGCTGCGGCAGTGATAAGTTGAGCTGTCTTACGCGCTGTCATCCGAATACGGGCAAGGAGGTGATACTCGTGCTCGGCGATCCGCCGACGCATATTTCTCTTCGGAGGCGGCGACTAAGGTGCAGCTGAACTCCTCGTAAGCTTATCCATCAACGAGCTGGATTGATCTCGGCCGGGGCGGTATGGAAGTCTCAGAAGGCAACATCAATCGCTGCTGCAAAAGATCAATGATTGCAATTCTGGTTGGTCCACCTCGATAGTGCTGAGATCCGTTCGTGTTGGCTGACCGAAATTATTATTAGGGAGGGGGAGGAAGATGACCGGGCAAATGAACCCGTGGAAGTTGACGCTGATGGTGGCGTTGGTGAGCGCGCTGTTGAATGGCGTCATAACAGGTGTGGTCGGGGGATGGATCGCAGAGCGGTATTCGACGGAGCAGTCACGCAAAGACTCGGTTCATGCCCTGGCCATCGATATCTATGACCGGCGCGCATCGGCATCACTCGTTTCGTCGTCAATCAAACGCGATGCTGAGCTGACCGAACTCCGACACCGCAAAGAGCGATATGACGAATCTTATCTCACTTGGAACAAGAACCTGAAGGCGAACTTGCTGCGGGTGCGCGAAGTTCTTGTCGCCCAGGAGTACTCATACTTTGAACAACAGATAGAATACCGGCTCGTCAAAGTCTTAAGACGTATCGATAGCTGCCTGACGTCTGCCTATGACGCACGTATTGGTGGCCAGGACGGCAAAAAGATCCTGCGCGATTGTGAAATGACGAAGCAACTCCAGATCGCGCTTGATTGCGGCTATGCCATCACCGACGAACTCTACAAGGTTGCGCGCGTATCTTTCCTGCCGTGGCAGCAGGGGCAGACCACTTCGATGGATTCAGTGGCCGAACAGGTCGATCAATTCTGCCCTAAAAGATAGCATTGAGAGACATGCCGGTGGGCTCAAACTGGAAACCGTTGACTGTACTCACTTAAGAGCGGCAGCAATGTCGGCTTCACTGAGGCCTGCAGCTGCAAGCAGTTCTGCCGAGTGCTCTCCCAACGCTGCAACCCGCGCACCAACACGAGCCTCGGTGCCGGTCATCCGGAAGGGTGGGTTCAGCGCCTTGAAGGTTCCGCCTGCGTCTTCAACTGTACCAAATGCCTCGCGATGAGCGATTTGCGGATCCGCCATTGCGTCGCGCACGGTCCGATAGGCCGCGGCTGGGACATTATTCTCAGCCAGGATGCGAAGGCACTCCTCACTGGTTACCGTAGCTGACCAAGCTTCAAACTCATCCATGAGTTCGCCCCAGTTGACGCGCCGCTTCATATATTCCTGGAACCGCGGGTCTGTCAGCCAGTCCTGTCGATTG
>JBCDBQ010000076.1:0-17685 GCA_039183375.1 Pseudomonadota bacterium | reverse complement strand
TTGCCGGTGCCGAAAAGGATGACATCCGCGCCAGCTTCATGCCGGGCAAACCTGTAGGCGGCATCCGTGATACTGGTGGCTCCGCCTTCGCTGACGAGAAACTCCAAGGGATCATTGTCGCCTGCGAAGTCTGCCGGCAAGTGTCCCTCCTCCACCAAACGAGCGAATGTTTCGCGTCGGTTGTCCGGTCTGCTGAAGACATTTCTGACGACAAACATCAGCAGGGTACCGATGCCGCGCTCTTGGGTAGTTGGGAAGACGGCATGCCGGGCGTTTTGATTGAGCAGGCTGTAGGCCAGCATGATCACATCCCAGGGCTCTTCGTGGACGGCCTGGTTGAGCATTTTCTGCTCTGGATCATTTGGTCCGGTTTCAGTGATCCCGGCAAATCTTACCTTGCCCTGTTCTTTGGCACGCAGGAGTGCCGGGGCCAGAACGTCTCGTGTTGCGGCATAGGCATCAGGCCTGACGGCGTGAAAGTGAAAGATGTCGATGTAGTCGGTGTTTAATCGCTGCAAGGACTCGTCGATTTTCCGGGTCACGTCCTCGGGTTTCGCCTCACTGGCTCGAAACAGTGATTTGGTTGAGATGACGAGTTTGTCGCGATCATAGGATTTGGCGGCCTGTCCGACGATTTCCTCGGTGCCATAATTCTCGGCTGTGTCGAGGAAGTTGACGCCGAGGTCGATGGCTGTGCGAACGAGATCAGCGCATTCATCCTGGCTGGCACCGCGGCCGAGACCCAGTCGGCTGTTGCCACCACAGCCGAGGCCTGCGACGCTGACGCTCAGGCCAGTGCGGCCCAGGGTTGTGTATTCCATAATTCGCTTTCTGGTTTGTTCCTGCCGTCTGCGCAGGTGTTCAGTCTTCGCGCTCGTAATGTGATATAGGCGCTCGCATGAAACTCGTCATCTTTGATTGTGATGGAACGCTTGTCGACAGCCAGCATGGCATCGTCGACTCGATGTCGCGTGCGTTGGCTAACGAAGGCTTCAGCCCTTTACCACGTGATCGGATCCTGTCTGTTGTCGGATTGTCGCTTTCACTGGCGGTGCAGCGCCTTTTGCCAGAGGCCGAGCCGGTCGTCGTTGAGCGGGTAGTGGATGGTTACAGGCAGGCCTTTACAGAGCTGCGCCAGAATAAAAATATATCCGAACCGCTCTATGAGGGAATTAAGGGACTGGTCTCGAAACTGCGTGGGCAAGATGACGTTCTGCTCGGTGTGGCGACTGGTAAGTCCATCCGTGGTGTAAAGCGGTTGTTTGATCAGCAAGACTGGCATGCGACATTCGTGACGATGCAGACGGCCGATACGAACGCTTCGAAACCGCATCCGGAGATGATCGAGAAGGCGATGGCCGAAGCAGGCGTCGATGCCGTCGATACCGTGATGATTGGTGATACGACCTTCGATATCGAGATGGCACAGAATGCCAATGTACGGGGTATCGGGGTGGCCTGGGGATACCATCCGGTTGATCATTTGCGCAACGCCGGAGCGCATTCGATTGTAGACGACAGCCACGGGCTATCGGAGGCAATTGATAGTTTCCTTGGCCAGCGGAGATAGCCATGGCTGACGAGAAATCCAGCAGCGAACCTCGCATCCCGGGTAAAGAGGCGATGCAGCCTGAGTTGCGGAAGCGGTTCTATGAGCTTGTTTCCACGCAGGCCAGCGACAAGGGGTTTGTCGTCACGTTGGATGGCCGCTCTATACGCACGCCTGGTAAAGCTCAATTGGTCCTGCCGAGTTCGGAACTGGCCGGTGAATTGGCCAAGGAGTGGGAGCGTCAGGCTGATTTCATCGATCCGGCGACGATGATCATGACCAAGATGGCGAATACCGCTATCGACGGCATTCAGGGCCAGGAAGCGGCCGTACGTTCGGAACTGGTTAAATTTGCCGGTAATGATCTGCTTTGCTATCGCGCGGATCACCCGCAAGAACTGGTACAGCGGCAGAAAACGGCGTGGGATCCTATATTGGCTTGGGTTCATACAACTTATGCGGCCGAGTTTGCCCAAACTGCTGGTATCATGCCTGTCACGCAATCTGAGACCGCGCTCAATGCTATTGATCGGGCATTTGCCGGTGAGGATGCACTCAGTCTTTCCGCCATGCATGTGCTGATTACGTTGAGCGGTTCGGCTTTGCTGGGTCTCGCTGTCAGGGTGGGCCATTTGACGCCAAAGGAAGCCTGGGATTTAGCCCACGTCGATGAGGACTGGCAGATTGCCCAATGGGGCGAGGATGCCGAAGCGCAGGAGCGCCGCGAGAAGCGGTGGTCGGAATTTAGCGCGGCGGCGCGGTTTTTGGAGCTTCTTACCTAGTGGGTTGCTACGCACTCGAGCCTCCCTTTGGCTCATTTGACGATCCGTGTCGGCATGCTATGCCATGTTATTGAAATCACGTTGTTACACCTAGGAAGTCTCACCCATGAAGGACATCATCCAGGAGCTGGAACGCCGGCGAGATATCGCACGCCTTGGTGGTGGTGAAAGGCGCATCGAGGCGCAGCACAAGCGCGGCAAGCTGACCGCTCGCGAGCGTATCGATCTCTTGATGGACGAAGGTTCATTCGAAGAGTTTGACATGTTTGTTGAGCATCGCTGCACCGACTTCGGCATGGAAGATACGAAGTTTCCTGGTGATGGTGTCGTCACCGGTTGGGGCACGATCAACGGCCGGGTTGTCTACCTCTTTGCCAAGGACTTTACCGTCTTTGGTGGCTCGCTTTCAGAAACGCACGCTAAGAAGATCAATAAGATCCAAGATATGGCGTTGCAGAATCGGGCACCGATCATCGGCCTTTTTGATGCTGGCGGCGCGCGCATTCAGGAAGGTGTTGCAGCTCTCGGTGGCTACGGTGAAGTTTTCCTGCGCAACGTGCTGGCATCCGGTGTCATCCCGCAGATTTCGGTCATCATGGGGCCGTGTGCTGGTGGTGATGTCTATTCGCCGGCGATGACAGACTTCATCTTCATGGTGCGGGACACGAGCTACATGTTCGTGACAGGTCCTGATGTTGTGAAGACCGTAACGAATGAAGAAGTTACCGCCGAAGAGCTTGGCGGCGCCTCGATCCACACAACGCGGTCTTCCATCGCGGACAATGCGTACGACAATGACGTCGAGACGCTGCTGCAGATGCGCCGCCTGATGGACTTTCTGCCGTCCAACAACCTCTCAGGTGTTCCAGAGTTGCCGACACGGGATTCAGCCAAGCGGCTTGAACCGTCTCTGGATACGCTGATCCCGGACAATCCGAACAAGCCCTATGACATCAAGGAACTCATCACCAAAGTTTCTGATGAGGGCGACTTCTTCGAAATCCAGGAGTCTTTTGCCAAGAACATTGTGGTTGGCTTTGCCCGGATGGAAGGGCGGACCGTCGGTATCGTCGCCAATCAGCCGATGGTGTTGGCCGGCGTTCTTGATGCCGACTCGTCGCGTAAGGCGGCCCGCTTCGTCCGCTTCTGCGATTGCTTTGATATCCCGATCGTTACGTTTGTCGATGTGCCCGGCTTCCTGCCGGGAACGGCGCAGGAATATGGTGGGTTGATCAAGCATGGGGCGAAGCTGCTCTTTGCCTACTCTGAGGCGACCGTGCCGAAGGTGACAGTAATTACGCGCAAAGCTTATGGCGGCGCCTATGATGTGATGAGCTCCAAACACATTCGCGGCGATGTCAATTATGCATGGCCGTCGGCTGAGATCGCGGTAATGGGCTCGAAGGGCGCTGCTGAGATCATCTATCGCTCTGAGCTGGACGATCAAGAGAAGATTGCCGAGCGCATTGCCGAATACGAAGATCGCTTTGCCAATCCATTCGTGGCAGCGGAGCGTGGTTACATCGATGAGGTCATCCTGCCGCGCAACACGCGTGTCCGGGTGTGCCGGGCGCTCAACATGCTGCGCAACAAGACCGTCGAAAACCCCTGGAAGAAGCACGACAACATCCCGCTTTAGGCTTCCGTGTTCGCCTGAACCGAGCGTTCGGCGCGGTTAGCTCCGCGCGCCTATTGGTGCCGAAGTGATTGTGCGTGTTCAGGAGCGCGGGAGGTGATCTGCACCGCTGCTAAGAAAGTAAGGCGCACATCACGCCCCGCGTCTCGGCCGGCAGCGGAGGAGGGTGCATCTCTGGCACGATGCCCGACTTGAGACCCGCGGCAAGTCACTAAGGTCTCCGTCCTCTCCGTCAGCCCCGGTTGGCGAATGACGTCCCTAGGGTCAAGTTTTTCCCAACGCTCTAATTCGTTTTGGTCGTGATCCGCTCAACCGCTTGGGTTGTCACTGATACCGCACGTTGGAGCTCACGGAGTCTGGAACGGACCTTTTGCTCAGCCTCGCGATAACAGTTGCGCTCGAATTCCAGCCGCACATCGTTGCTGAGTTTGCCGTTATCTGCTCGCCTTTGTGATTGTCTCGTTGCGAACTGGCAACGTGGTGCGGGGGGCGAGCGTAAGAGTGAAGGGGAAGGAAGAGGTATTTGCGAGACTTGTGCTTTGGGAGCCGTATTTGTGGCGGTTGTCGCGCAGCTGCTTAAGACGCACAAGCAAGTGACCGACATCAGGACACGTAGTGCCACAGACTTGCTGCTGTCACTTGGAATAAACATGTCGTACTACCGACTCCAACACAACCTGCTCTAACTCGACATGCGAGCAGGCTTCTCCAATACCTAGTGGACGAAAATCGTTAGGATTGGGTTGAAGATCGAAGTTAATACTGCAGGCTAATCCGACTTTTTATTCAGTGTCGGAATTATTTTATGATTACGTTGGTTGTTGCTTAATCATCGTGCCGGATATCCGGACTGTTTCTAAGCCTGCTTTAACAGCCGCTCTTTGAGGCTCGTATGATATGGCGAAACATGCGGTTTGATACTTTTTCAAAGAAAATTTGTTCGGACAGCGGATACACTAATGTCCAGGACACGCTTTGCCTTTTATTGCAGGAGAGCATAACGCGCTGTTGAAACCTCTCGTTGGCCAGCTTTCCAGCAACGGTGAGTGACCTATCCGTTGTTGAATCGTTTGAGAGGTCTGCGCGCGGGTATCTGAGTTCCAGAAGGTCGCGGCGTAGTTTGGCAATCTCGAAGGGTTTGACTTGTGACTTCTGTCGAAAGCGCAGCAGCGCGCGGCCATCGAGCGTCGTCCAAATCTTATCGGCATTGGATGGGCTCGCTAGAGAGCGCTTGAACAGCCGTGTAGGTAAAGACACGGTTGAGCCGGACTCGGCGATATTGAGCTTCTTCCAGCGCAAGCTACCGATGTTCGGGTGGTCTGGTATCGGCGGCAGTGGGGCCTGTTTCACTCGTGGCGGTTCAGACGGCGCGAGGCTCGCCAGTCTCTGTGGATCAAGAGGTTGGTGAGCTTGGATCTCTGTTTTCTGCGGCTCTGGCGCCGGCTGCTTTTGAGTTTGAGCGGACAGCGGACGATGCTGCAGTAAGCCTGCAGAGGTATCAGCTAATGGGGAGATGAGCTGCGTGATTGGCGGATTGGATCGGGTTTTCTTAGCATCCTTGGACGTCGATCCTAGCACGCTGCTGGCAAGTGGGGCGGGAGACCTGCTCACGTTTTCATGGGCCTTTGAGCTTGAAGCAGCTCTGGTTTGCTCTTCGGAAGTTGTTTTGATTGAACCGCCGGTGGGCGGATTTGCAAACGGAACAGCAATGTCGGGGTAAAGTTGAATAATGAGGAAGCCTGAGACTATGGCTGCACCAACAATTCCCACCAAGAAGCTGTTCATGGCTTGCTTCCGTGGTTGGCTGGATTGTTGATGTCGATAATAGGGTAAACTCTGAATGCCAGGAGAGCGCGGCGTGCCGCTCGCCTGCCGGTCGTGAAACTGTGTCCTGCTATCAATTCCAGAGAAAATTGGGCTTTGATGAGTAGCCTTGGCAGGGCGCGTGCGGTCGGCTGCGCGATCCGCACGTCGAAGCACGCCAAGAAGTCTATAATGATTGACTTTGCGCACGTTTAAAAAATTTTCTGCTGTGGCAATTCAATGCAAGGTAGAATCTGAAAAGATAAGATTCAATCTATTATTACTCTGAATACTTATGAACATTAACTGTATTACTGGGGAGTTTTTGCAGAGAGGATGTTGTTGCATGCAGCTGTCTGCGTGCTACTGCAGTAACTTTCCTATTCATGTGCCTGCCACATAGAATACCTAGCGTTGACGGCAGTAATGAGTAAGCATGAGCCCCCTTGAGTTTGGGGGAATGGCAGTGCGATAGGAAGACGAAGATGCAGCGCGCAGGTGGTTCGTTGTTCTCTATTTGAGAACTATCAATTTAAATTGTTCCTGCATTTTAGCCGATGTCTTTGTCGGCTCTCGCTCTGGCACTTTACTGCATAATCTCTATCAAACGTAATGAAGGCGTATAAACGAGCAGCGAGTTTGCCTCGACCGTCGGGCAGGTTCCACCATCGGAATAGAGGATGTCTGCGGCAGCTAGTTTCTCTCGGACAGCATTGACGTTCGTGACTTGGATCGCAAAGTGCGGGTCGAGGGTTGGATTGTGCAGCAAGCCGTGAGAGCCTGGATAGGTGGCTGACGGTTTGACGAGATGAATACCGCGGCCGTTCTCGCCAAAGAACGCGGCATCGCGTCTTTCAGCGCTACCATCGTGACCGGTATCGGGCGCGACGCCCTCTTCAAGCCCCACGATATCACGGAAGAAGGCCACCGACTGCGCTACGTCGTGGGCCGGGATCATAACGTGATGGATCTCCACGTGCTCTGACGCGTCCTGTTTGGCCACCTGCTCGGACGGCAGTGGTGTCATGGTCTGGTTAATTTCGATCACGTTGTAGGATGGGTCGTAGACATAGATTTGGTGCACACCGGCCATCGCATAAACGCCGGCATCGGAGAACGGGATGCCGGCTTCAGTTAGGCGCGCCATGACCTGTTGAATGTCGGATACGCCGATTGCAAAGTGGCCGCCGATGGTCGGGTTATGCATAAAGCCGTTGTCGCGGGCAAAGCTCGGAATTGAACGCACGGCGTGGATGCCACGGTTCTCAATTCCGAAGTAAGCAATGCTGCGTTCATCGTGATGCAGCTCACCCATAGTCTCGGGATAGATCCATTTCCCTTCAGTGAGACCAACGATATCACAAAGGAAGCGCCGCGTTGCGATGACGTCCTGGGCTGGAAGATTGACGTGATGAATTTCCCAATTCATGGCGGGCTCCACTGCGTGTGTTTGTGCTGGGTGGTCGCTTAGAGAAAGCGCTTCAGGCTGGCGACGAAATCTTCGAAGCGATCATGATGCACCCAGTGACCGGCATTGGCGTACATTTCCACTTTGGCCGTGTTGAACTTGGTCAGGCGGCCATCCTCTTCGGGGTTGGTTGCCCAACTCTCTTCGCCGTACATGAGGAGGGTCGGGCATTTGATCTGACCCCAAAGGTATTCGATGTCGGCCTGCGACATGTCACTGGGCGGCCAGGCGCGCAGATAGTTGTCGAACTTCCAGGAATAGGTGCCGTCTTCGTTTTGATTGACCCCGTAACGTGTCAGATGATCGGCCATTTGTTGGGTGAGAAACTGGTTCTTGTCCTGCATGCGCGCAGCGGCTTCCTCCAGGCTCGCATAGCGCTTGGGGTGGCGGCCGGAGAGGTCGCGCTTGCGATCGATCCATTCGGAGAGGCGCTCTGCTGCCGTTTTCTGGGCGCGTTCGGCGAGAACGTTGGGTGAGGCGCCCAGACCCTCGATGGCGACAAGTTTTCGGACGTTGTCGGTGTAGGTGCCGGCATAGCGAATGGCGATGTTGCCGCCGAGCGAGTGCGAGACGATTGTGACGGGGGCCAGCTTCTGTTGGTGGATGAGCTGCGCAAAATCATAGACGTAGGCCGCCATGGTGTAGTCGCCATCAGCCGTCCATTGACTGTCACCATGGCCTCGCAGCTCTGGGACGATGACGTGCCAGTCATCTTTCAGTGCGAGTGCGACAGCGTCCCAGCTGCGACCGTGATCCATCCCGCCATGCTGGAGTATGAGCGGTGGTGCGCTGCGGTTGCCCCAGTCCAGGTAGTGCAGGCGGAGGCGTTGTGACGTGTAGAAGTTCGACGTTGGCCCGGTCGTTGTTGGGATGCTCATGTCTGCAGCTCTTTTTTGTTTAGAGTCGTCCGAGTTACTATCACTCCGACTTATCGGACCGGGCAAGGTAGCAGGGCGCAGAGTCGCCATAGGTCGTTTCTAGTCATCGTGCACTTGGCGCCGTTGGCTAAAGACGCACGCTTAACCATAATGGGCCGTTTCGTCACTGGAATGTCGTTTTGTCTAGTGGATGAAAACGTTTGCATTCTTGTTTTCATGAACTAGTTTTACTGCGATGAGAGTACATGGTCGGCCTATTTATGAATCTTCTACGCGTGCCGGCGCGTTGGGCTCTCGGGTCAAGCTGCACATCAACTGATACGGGGACGGCATATGGGCGAGGCTCAGCCACGCGTGGACCTGCACGAGCCAATCGGCGATACGGTCAAAACAACAACCTGCTACATGTGCGCCTGTCGTTGCGGGATTAAGGTGCATCTGAAGGATGGTACCGTTCGCTACATCGAAGGCAACAGAGATCATCCGGTCAATAAAGGCGTGCTGTGCGGCAAAGGCTCAGCGGGCATCATGCAGCACTACTCGCCGGCGCGGTTGAGTGCGCCAATGAAGAGGGTTGGCCCGCGTGGTTCCAACGAATTCGTCGAGATCAGCTGGGATGAAGCGTTGGGTCTGGCGACGGAATGGCTGAGTGATATCCGGGCCAAAGACCCGCACAAGTTTGCTCTGTTTACCGGCCGCGATCAGAGCCAAGCGCTGACCGGTTGGTTTGCGCAACAGTTTGGTACGCCGAATTTTGCCGCCCATGGCGGTTTTTGTTCTGTCAACATGGCTGCTGCCGGACTCTACACGTTTGGTGGTTCGTTCTGGGAGTTCGGCGAGCCGGATTGGGAACACACTAAGTATTTCATGATGTTCGGCGTTGCCGAGGATCACGGCTCAAACCCGATCAAGACGGCACTGGGTAAGCTCAAGGGCAAAGGCACAAAGTTCGTCGCTGTTAATCCAGTGCGGTCGGGATATGGCGCTATCGCTGATGAGTGGATTGGCATCAAGCCAGGCACTGACGGGATGTTCGTTGCTGCGATTATCAGAGAGTTGTTGGTCAACGAGAAGATCGATCTGCAATCACTGGTCACGTACACCAACGCACCCTGGCTGGTCATTCAAGACGAGGGCGCTGCGGATCACGGTCTCTTCGCACGTAATGACGATGGCAAACCGTTGTGTCTCGATAAGTCCAGCGGCGAGATTGTCGATGCGACGCGCGTTGATATCTCACCTGCGTTGACCGGTTCGGTTGAGCTCGCTGATGGCCGGAAGGCAGTGCCATCGTTCCAGTTGATCGCAGAGCGTTTTCTGAGCGAATACCACACACCGGAAGAAGCTGAGAAGATCACCGGCGTGCCAGCGGCTACGACACGGCGTATCGCCAATGAGATCGCCGAGGCCGCGTTTGAGAGTGAAGTCGAGCTCGACATTCCCTGGACAGACTGGGCGGGTCGGCGGCACGAGAAGATGGTCGGGCGTCCGGTTTCATTCCATGCCATGCGTGGGATCTCAGCACATTCGAATGGTTTCCAGACCTGCCGAATGCTGCACTTGTTGCAAATTCTGCTGGGCACAATCGATTGTCCGGGCGGCTTCCGTTATAAGGCACCGTTTCCGAAGCCAACACCGCCGCCACTGAAGCCGGCCGGCAAGAAGGGCACAGTCAAGCCCAACACGCCAATAGGCGGTGCGCCGCTCGGGTTTCCAACCAGTCCCGATGACTTGCTGGTCGATGATGACGGCACACCGTTGCGGATCGACAAGGCCTATTCCTGGGATGCGCCGGTGGCTGCCCATGGCCTGATGCATATGGTTCTGACCAATGCAGCCAATGCAGATCCATACGGTATTGATACGCTATTCATGTACATGGCCAACATGAGCTGGAATTCCTCGATGAATGTTCCAGCGGTCCTGCGCCATTTGACTGAAAAGAACTCGGAGACCGGTGACTACAAGATCCCGCGGATCATTTACTCGGATGCCTACTACTCGGAGATGGTGCCCTACGCGGATCTGATCCTGCCGGACACGACTTACTTGGAGCGCTGGGATTGTATCTCAATGCTCGACCGTCCGATCTCAGATCCGGATGCCCCAGCCGATGCCATCCGCCAACCGGTCGTGGAACCCGATCGGAACGTTCGGCCGTTCCAGTCGGTGGTGCTGGAGCTCGGCGCGCGTCTCGGCTTGCCCGGATTTGTTGATGATGACGGCAATGCCAAGTATCCAGGTGGTTACTCTGACTACATCGTTAATCACGAGCGGGCGCCGGGCGTTGGGCCACTGGCCGGATACCGCGGTGAAGACGGGCAGTCATACGGCAAAGGTGCCCCCAACCCTAAGCAGTTAGAGCAGTACATTGAGAATGGCTGCTTCTATGCGCATGAGCTTGAACCAGATCAGCGCTACTTCAAGCATGCCAACAAAGGCTATCTCGAGTGGGCGACGGCGGCTGGTTTCATCGGTGCGCCGAATCCCGTGACCTTCCAACTCTATTTGGAACCATTACAGACGTTTAGGCTTGCCGCGGAAGGACACGGTCCGATCCAGCCGCCGGAAAGCCACAAGGCGCGGATCCAGCGTTTCTTTGATCCGATACCCTTCTGGTATGCGCCGTTTGAGCAGACCATGCTCGATGAAGATGAGTATCCTATGCATGCCGTGACCCAGCGCCCAATGGCGATGTATCATTCGTGGGGATCTCAGAATGCCTGGCTGCGCCAGATCCATGGCTACAACCGCCTCTACATGAGCCGCAAGAAGGGGCAGGAGCTCGGGGTTGAGGATGATGGCTGGGTCTGGATCACAAGCGCTATTGGCCGCGTCAAGGCGCAGGTCCGTTTGATGGAAGGTGTCAATGACGACACCGTCTGGACCTGGAATGCGATTGGCAAGCGGCGCGGAGCCTGGGGGCTGTCAGAAGATGCACCGGAGGCGAAGAAGGGCTTTTTGTTGAACCATCTGATCTCCGAACTGTTGCCGGAACGCGAGGGCGGTTACCGCTTTGCCAATAGTGATCCGATTACGGGGCAGGCGGCCTGGTATGACTTGCGGGTGCGCCTTGAGAAGGCCAGCCCGACCGAGGCTGAGGAGAGCTATCCCCAGTTTGAGCGGCTCACACAGGCAAATGAAAAAGAGCGCCCCGAAGTCCTGGCGTTTGGTGGTGACCTCAATGGTAAGGCGGGAGGTGTACGATGACGGCTCTTCCGCAAACGACCGATAAAAAACTCGGTCTGGTTATCGACCTCGACACGTGTGTTGGCTGTCAGGCGTGCGCGACCAGCTGTAAAGAGTGGAACACTGGCGGGTATTCAGCTCCGCTTTCCGATAGCGAGCCCTACGGTGCTGATCCAACCGGCGCCTGGCTCAACCGAATTCACGGCTACGAAGTTACGCAGGGTGATACGTCGAGGACTGTTCACTTTCCACGGTCCTGTCTGCACTGTGAGGAACCCGCCTGCGTTACGGTTTGTCCGACCGGCGCGTCCTACAAGCGTGCCGAAGACGGTATTGTCCTTGTCAATCCTGACACGTGCATCGGTTGCAAGCTGTGCTCTTGGGCCTGTCCTTATGGCGCGCGCGAATATGACAGCAATCACGGTGTCATGAAGAAGTGCACCCTCTGCGTTGATCGGATTTATAACGAGACGCTTGAGGAAGAAGATCGCGTTCCCGCCTGTGTGAGAGCCTGCCCTACCGGCGCGCGACACTTCGGAGATCTCGGGGATCCGAGTAGCGAGGTTTCGCAACTGGTTAAGGATCGTGGTGGCTATGGCCTGATGCCCGAGACAGGGTATAAGCCGGTTAACCGCTACTTGCCGCCGCGGCCTCGACGTGATGGCGCTGGCGACAACGAGAGCTCCGCTACTCCGGCGCAGTTGTCCGCCAATCCTAAAGATGTTGCCGAGCGATTCTTCAGCTGGGCAGACAAAGTGCTGTCGCGATAGGAGGCACATATGCATCCCGCATATTCGGTGATTTTCTTTACGACGGCATCTGGTGCCGGTTACGGCCTTCTCATTTGGATGGCAGTTGGTGTGCTAATTGGCGTTGTTCCGCCGGCGGCTTGGTTTGGTTTCTTCGGTCTTGCACTCGCAACGCTGTTGATCGTGTTCGGTCTATTGTCGTCGATGCTGCATCTTGGCCGGCCTGAACGTGCTTGGCGCGCATTTTCGCAATGGCAGACGTCTTGGCTGTCGCGTGAGGGTGTCGCCGCTGTTGTGACGTTTGTGCCAATGGCAATTTTCGGTATCGGCTGGGTGTTCTTCGAAGATGCCAGCGGAATCTTTGCCTTATGCGCCATCCTTTCCGTGCTGGGCGCTCTGGTGACCGTGTGGTGCACGGGCATGATTTACGCGTCACTGTCGACGATTAAAGCCTGGCATCATCCCTTGGTGGCTCCTGTCTACTGCGCCTTGGCGCTAATGAGTGGCTGCATCTTGTTCAATGTGCTGGTGACCGTTTGGTTTGGCAAAGAATCAGAGTTGATTTGGCTCGGGCTGATCCTCGTTCTCGCAGCCTGGCTGATGAAGGTTGTCTATTGGAGCCAGATTGATACCGAGCCCAAGACGGCAACTGCGGGCGATGCCACGGGGTTGGCCGAATTCGGCACCGTCAAAGTGCTTGAGCCGGCTCACACGCAACCGAATTTCGTGATGCGTGAAATGGGCTTTTCGGTCGGTCGTAAGCATGCCGATAAGCTGCGGCTTGTCGCGACGATGGGGTTATTCGTCGTGCCGGCGCTGTGCCTTTTGATGCTTCTCGTGGCCGGCCCAGGTGCTGCGGTTCTTGTTGGATTGATTACGGTGATTTCCGTGGTAATTGGCGTGCTGACAGAACGTTGGTTGTTCTTTGCTGAAGCAAAGCACATCGTGATGCTCTATTACGGAGCGGAAGCGGTTTAAGGATTTCCCGTCGTCGGCTTTCTCGGTTCCGTATCAGGCGTAAATCGCGCTTAGCGGAACCAGATCAGTCGGACTAGACCGCGTTTTGATAGATAATTCTGCAATTGGTGAGCACAGCTTGTGAGCTGTGCCGTTTTTTGCGCGGAATTGAGCCCTTAGTCAGTGCCTGGCTGACACCTGCGACAGTCGGCGGATAGAGATGTTCACAAATTGTCTTTGCGACAAATCGATCGCGTTGTAGCCAAACGGGCAACGCTCAGCTACAAGGCAGCCCCGATATGCCAAAACGCACCGACATCTCCTCGATCATGATTATTGGGGCCGGTCCGATTATTATCGGTCAGGCCTGCGAGTTCGATTATTCCGGCACTCAGGCGTGTAAGGCTCTTAAGGACGAGGGCTATCGGATCATTCTGGTCAATTCCAATCCGGCGACCATTATGACTGATCCGAGTATGGCTGATGCAACTTACGTCGAGCCGATTACCCCCGATATTGTGGCAAAGATCCTGGCTGAAGAACGACCTGATGCTCTGTTGCCGACGATGGGTGGTCAGACTGCGTTAAACACTGCGCTGGCGTTGCAGAAGAACGGCGTTCTGCAGGCGCTGGGTGTTGAGCTCATTGGTGCTGATGCGGCTGCAATTGACAAGGCGGAGGACCGCAAGCTCTTCCGCGAGGCCATGCAGAAGATTGGCTTGGACATGCCCAAGTCATCACTCGCACATAACATGGCAGAGGCGATGACGGCTCTGGAAGTTGTCGGCCTTCCAGCAATCATCCGGCCGTCTTTCACGCTGGGCGGGACCGGCGGAGGGGTTGCTTACAACCGGCAGGAATATCTTGAGATTATCGAGCGTGGGCTCGATGCGTCGCCAACCAACCAGGTGCTGGTTGATGAGAGTGTCCTCGGCTGGAAGGAATATGAGATGGAGGTCGTCCGCGACAAGGCGGACAACTGCATCATTGTCTGCTCCATTGAGAATGTCGACGCGATGGGTGTCCATACCGGCGACTCGATCACGGTAGCGCCGGCACTGACGCTGACGGACAAAGAATACCAGATCATGCGCGACGCATCGCTCGCGGTGTTGCGTGAGATTGGCGTCGAGACGGGTGGATCGAACGTCCAGTTTGCTGTCAACCCGAAGGACGGTCGTCTGGTCGTCATCGAGATGAACCCGCGGGTCTCGCGTTCATCGGCTCTGGCGTCGAAAGCGACAGGGTTCCCGATCGCGAAGGTGGCTGCGCGTCTTGCGGTCGGTTACACGTTGGACGAGTTGGAAAACGATATCACTGGTGGTGCAACACCGGCGTCGTTTGAGCCGACGATCGACTATGTCGTGACCAAGATCCCAAGATTTGCATTCGAGAAATTCCCAGGCGCGGATTCCACATTGACCACCGCCATGAAGTCGGTCGGTGAGGTCATGGCGATTGGTCGGACGTTTGCCGAGAGCCTTCAGAAAGCGCTTCGGTCGATGGAGTCAGGGTTGACTGGCCTTGATGACATTCAACTCGAGGGCCTAGGACAAGGTGACGATAAGAACGTCATTCGTGCCGCGCTCAGCCGACCGGCACCAGACCGTTTGTTGAAGGTTGCGCAGGCGCTGCGACTTGGTTTTTCGGAAGAGCAGGTGCACGAGTTCTGCCAGTATGATCCTTGGTTTCTTGCACGCATTCAGGAGATCATCGATCTAGAGGATCGTGTTCGAGAACACGGCCTGCCGAAGTCAGCGAGCACATTGCGCATGTTGAAGGCTAATGGCTTCTCCGATGAGCGCTTGGCGTCTTTGGCGGATCTACCCATCGCAGATGTTGTGAAGTTGCGCGATGAGCTTGGCGTCCACTCAGTGTACAAGCGGATTGATACTTGTGCCGCGGAATTCGCGTCGCCAACGGCCTACATGTATTCGACGTATGAATCCGGTCTCGTCGACGAGCCGATGAACGAGGCCTATCCAAGCGATCGGGAGAAAGTCATCATCTTGGGTGGTGGCCCCAATCGGATTGGCCAAGGTATCGAGTTTGACTATTGCTGTTGCCATGCCTGCTTCTCGCTATCGGACGTCGGCTATGAGACGATCATGGTCAACTGCAATCCGGAAACAGTTTCGACGGACTATGACACGTCAGATCGATTGTATTTCGAACCGTTAACTGCAGAGGATGTCCTTGAGCTCATTCGGGTCGAGCAATCGAAGGGAACAGTGAAGGGCGTCATCGTGCAGTTCGGTGGTCAAACACCGTTGAAGCTAGCGGCCGCTCTGGAAGAGGCAGGTGTACCCATCCTGGGCACGTCGCCGGATGCGATTGACTTGGCGGAAGACCGGGACCGCTTTAACGCACTGATTAAGAAGCTTGGTCTGCAGCAGCCAGAGAGTGGTATTGCTGGCTCGCCGGAAGCGGCCCGCGCAGTTGCGGCGGACATCGGGTATCCAATCGTGATCCGTCCATCCTATGTGCTCGGTGGCCGTGCCATGGAGATCCTTTACGATGCATCGGACCTGGACAAGTACGTGTCGCGATTGTCAGCGACGTTGGATAGTCCGACCGAGCTGGTTGTGTCTGAGGATCGGCCACTTCTGATTGATCGCTATTTGACAGGTGCCATTGAAGTCGACGTTGACTGTCTCTGCGATGGCGATGACGTGTTCGTTGCCGGGATCATGGAGCACATCGAAGAGGCCGGCATTCATTCCGGTGACTCAGCATGCACCTTGCCACCTTACTCGCTTGGGCCTGAGATCCAAGGTGAACTCGAACGGCAAAGCCTTGCCTTGGCAAAAGCGCTCGGAGTTGTCGGACTGATGAATGTCCAGTTCGCCATCAAGGACGGGCGCGTCTTTATTCTCGAGGTCAATCCTCGCGCCAGCCGGACGGTTCCCTTCGTTGCTAAGGTTGTCGGATTGCCGGTTGCTGGTCTGGCGGCTCGCATCATGGCGGGTGAAAAAATCAAGGATCTGGATCTCAAGCCGGTTTCAGTCAACCATATCGCGGTCAAGGAAGCGGTGTTCCCGTTTGCACGGTTTCCGGGTGTCGATCCGGTGCTCGGCCCGGAAATGCGCTCTACCGGCGAAGTTATGGGGATCGATCACGACTTCGCGGTTGCCTTTGGCAAGGGCCAACTTGGTGCCGGACAGCAATTGCCGATCTCCGGCAAAGTTTTCGTCTCTGTCCGGGACAATGACAAGGATGGTATTGTCGAACCGGTTGCTGAGCTCAGCAGGATGGGCTTTTCGATCGTTGCGACGCGGGGTACCAAGCGATTTCTGGACGCCAACGGTGTCACTTGCGAATCAGTCAATAAAGTCTTGGAAGGTCGTCCACATATTGTAGACGCCATGAAGAATGGCGAAATATCTATTGTTTTCAATACGACAGACGGTGCCAAAGCACTTGCCGACTCAAAAGACATCCGTCGGACGGCCTTGCTGAACCACATCCCGTACTATACAACCCTTGCCGGCGCCGTAGCGGTCACCAAAGCGATTAAAGCTTTGAAGGCTGATATTCTGAAAGTGGCCCCATTGCAGTCTTACGTTTAGTCGGTTGGGCGTAGGCGGCTCTTGAAGCCGAAGTCGTGCGTCCTTAGCTGGTAGGGCTTTACTCCGCAGACAATTGTGACCTTAAATGAGAGAGGCCCGATGAGTTAAACGGGTCCATAAGGAGACGTGAAGATGGAACGCGTGCCGATGACGGTTGAAGGCCATGCCGCTTTGGAGGCCGAATTGCATCGCCTCAAATCTGAGGAGCGTCCACGCATTATCCAGGCCATCGCCGAAGCGCGTGCGCATGGTGACCTGTCGGAGAATGCCGAATACCATTCGGCAAAAGAAGCGCAAGGCATGAACGAAGCCAAAGTAGCTGAGCTGGAAGACAAGCTTGGCCGTGCTGATATCGTCGACCCCTCCACCTTGTCGGGTGATAGCGTCAAGTTCGGCGCAACCGTCAAGCTGGTAGACGAAGATACGGAAGAGGAAGTCACCTACAAGATCGTCGGCGAAATGGAAGCCGATGTGAAGGCTGGCAAAGTATCGGTGACATCGCCAATTGCCCGTGCGTTGATCGGAAAAAGCGCAGGTGACTCAGTTGAAGTCAACACACCCAAGGGTGGACGATCCTACGAGATTCTCAAGCTCGATTGGAAATAGGCGCATCATTGCCGGCGTCCGTAACAGCAGCGCAAAAGTCCGACAGATGCGATAGCCAATACTACTTTGGTTGGACCATCGGACTCGCAGTCCTGTACAGTGCAATTCACATCATCGCGCGGTTGCTCGCGTCTCCGAACCTTGGGGAAGACGATCCCCTCACGAATATACTCGTGCAGCAATGGTCGGCGGGTTATTCTGTTTGGCGGCCGCCGATGTTTGAGTGGATGGCCTGGGTTGTCCAGCAGTTCGGTGGCCCGTCTCTGGTTGGTTTTCAGCTCCTCAAATATGCATTGTTGATCGGTACGATCGGCGCGATCTATTGGGCGGCGTTCTATGTCACTGGTCATGGTCTGTGGTCATTGATAACGGCGGAAGCACTAACGCTGATCTACCATGTTGGGTGGCGGTTCCACGAAGGTTTCACCGGTATCATTCCGGCGATGTTCTTTTCGGCATTGGCACTGTGTTTTGTGTTGCGGATTGTTCAGCAGACGAA
>JBCDBQ010000075.1:0-17902 GCA_039183375.1 Pseudomonadota bacterium | reverse complement strand
CCCCAGATGTGCGATTTTGAAGTCCTGTTCGCTCAGCTCCAACAATCGTTCGGACCGAATACTGTGGCCCCGCCGAGCTTGGGTTGACTGAGATCTTTTGCAACACACCAAAGATGTTTCCCGTCGCTTCGCAATTGGTGTTGCCTTCGACGCCAAGTCAGACCGACAGCTTCAAACACTTATATACATTGTGGCAGACGATGTGCTGCGAGCCATGATCGAGAGTACCAGTCTTTCCGTGAAACTCTTGTTCCGACGGCTGTCAGTTAAGACAGCGAAGGTAGCACGTGTTCACCCAGCCCTTTTTTTGCCCGCAAGAACAAGAGTTGAACCAGCACGTCAAATGGCCATCATGCTTTCCCTCGCAGTCGAACGAAGCTAACTTATCTCAGACACAGCAACACAATGGCTCATGCTGATAGTAGGCAGTGAGCGATGGCATCGGGGAAGATCAAATGCGTATCGCAATTATGGGGACAGGCGGCATGGGTGGCTTCTATGGCGGGCTGCTCGCTGCGCAAGGCCGTGATGTCACCTTCATTGCACGCGGCGCGCATCTTGAAGCGATCCAATCAAAGGGACTGCGCCTGATTGGCCCCGAAACGAATTTTCTTATCCAACCAGCACAAGCCACAGATGACCCCGCGAGCATGGCAAAGGTCGACGTCGTGTTGTTTTGCGTGAAGCTCTACTCCGCCGAATCCGCCGCCGAACTGATCCGTCCGATCATAGGGCCAGACACTATGGTCATCTCACTCATGAACGGAGTCGATGGTCCCGATCGGATTGGCAAAGTCCTCGGTGATCGGCATGCCGTTGGCGGAGCCGCATTTGCCTCTGCAAAGATTGATGAACCTGGTGTCGTCAGTTATCGCAAAGGGCCGGACCGACTGCTGTTCGGCGAACGAGGTGGAGCCAAATCTCAGCGCGCGTTGGCCTTTGTTGAACAGTGTCAGGGATGCCCGTTCACTGTCGAACTCAGCGAAGACATCGAAAGTACGCTTTGGGCCAAGTTCGTCATGTTGGCGACCAACGCAGGAATGACGACATTGGCGCGCCAACCGGTTGGAGTTGTGTACAAGGATCCCGACATTGCTCCAGTCGCCAAGGCGTTAATGCAAGAGGTCTACGAGGTTGGAAAGGCGAAAGGCGTCGCCATCCCGGGTGATATCGTCGAGCGATCCCTAGAGATCATCAAAACGTTTTCCGATGATATGTATGCATCAACATATCATGATCTCATGGCCGGTAGGTCGTTAGAGATCGCAAGCTTCTCGGGATTGGTATCAAAGCTAGGCCGCGAGCTCAGCGTGCCAACACCACATCATGATACTGTCTACGCCTGTCTCAAACCGTATGAGAATGGCAGCTGACGGAGACGTCAGACACTATCGGCATCAAAGCGATTGGGGTTTAAGCCCAGCACTTCCCAGGTCCGGAGCATGTGGTCCGGCATCGGTGCGGTCACATCCAATGTCTGACCACCGTCTGGATGCGGAATCATCAAGCGTCGCGCGTGCAGATGTAGCTTCGGCTCAATCGTGTCTTCAGCGAGATTCCAGTTACTCTTGTATTTGCTATCACCTGCGATTGGGTGCCCAATCAAATCCATGTGTGCCCGGAGCTGGTGCTGGCGGCCCGTAACTGGCTTTAACGACACCCAAGCAGCTTTGCGCGCAACCGCTTCGATGACGGAGTAGTGCGTTGTTGCATGCATGGCTTTATCCTGTTCGCCGGGCTGCGCCTTGCGCACGCGGTCGCCGTCTGGACCGGACGCTTTGACCAGCGCCGCCTCAACTTTACCTTGGGCCGGTCGCGGAACACCGACAACCAGTGCCCAGTACGTCTTGGCAGCAGAGCGCGTTTGAAAAGTTCGCCCCAGTGTGGCAGCTGCCGTGCGCGTCTTTGCAACGAGCAGTACGCCAGTCGTATCCCGATCGAGCCGATGGACAAGTCTGGGACGACCGCCAAAACGGTCAGTCATGCCCTCCAGCAAACCATCGATATGGCGCTTAGTTCCGGTGCCACCTTGGACTGCAATTCCAAAGGGCTTGTTGAGCACCAGCACACTATCGTCCTCGTGCAGGACCAGCTGCTCAATGAAGCGACGGTCGGCCTTCGAAACACCTGGAGGGGGACGCACCGACGGTTTGGGTTGCGGCGCTTCGCGCGCATTTTTGGGCACGCGGATTTGTTGGCCACCCTCGAGGCGCGTATTTGATTGCGCGCGCTTGGCATCGACACGAATTTGCCCGGAACGCAAAAGCTTCTGAAGCCGCCCATAAGTCAGATCCGGAAAGTGGATCTTGAACCAGCGATCGAGCCGTAAGCCATCCTCGTCCCGCGTAACAGCAATCGTTTCTAATGGTTTATTCATGACATTATCGTTCGCAGACAGAGGTAACCAACGAGGCAAGCGCCAACTGACATAATGACAGAAGCCAGTATGTAGACGAGTGCCAAACCAATCGCCCCTCGCTCAAGAAAAACCAGAGCATCAAGTGAGAAAGCCGAAAACGTGGTGAACCCGCCAAGAACACCGGTTGCAAAAAAGATGCGAACGGCCATCGCATCCGGCCACTTGAAGTAGAGCAACGCAAACAAGCATCCCATAAGGAACGATCCGACGACGTTGACCGTCAGCGTCGCCCACGCGACTTCCAGGCCTAACAAGCGGACGGCCGTCACATTTGCTATATGGCGAAGACCGGCGCCAACAGCACCACCAGCACATGCCAGTAAGATCAATTTCATAATTTAGGCCGCCCTACCGACTGGCGAACAACAATGCGGCGTTCGGCAGAGCCGCCCGGCGGCATACTAAGACAGTTTGGATTGCCTCACGACTGTCCGCGCTTACGGGCAAATGGTGCACCAAACATCCAACCAACTGTCCATCCGATCGCCATTCCAACGATAAGTACAGCCAAGAAGGTCATCTGTTCAACATCTGCCTGCCCATCAGGACTCTCGTAGGTAAAACTAGTGCTCACCCAAGATGCGACCCATCCCGCGAACAGCCATGCCGCAATAGCAGCACCGGCTACACCAAAAATCATCGCCAAGACATAGCGCATTGATATCCTCCAAGCCTAACCAAAGTCGCGCCTTGCGTTTGAGCCCGCGCGCGTGCTGGCTATTTGACCTCCCAGAACCAAATCTCGCGCGCTTGCGCATAGTTCGAATAGTATCCAAGCCAGGCGAACCACTCCATCAACCACTTTGCTGACGAGCGATAGCCGTTCCAGACATCGATGTGATCACCGGTGGGACTCCCCGCCCTATCGACCGAACGCTGCCAGTAATCTTTGATGAAGATGATCCCGGTACGTCCGAAAAGTTCCGGATAGAAATCCTGCGCCTGTTGCCCGCGAATACGTTGAACTGGCCCAATCCCTGGAATACTTCTGTTGGCCAGGGCATTCGCCAGTTCCTGCGCTCGAATGTAGTGCATCTCCTCGGGTGGATGCGCTCCACACGTCAAGATGTTCCCAATCTGGCTATGTTGAACACCTGCCCGTTTCAGCGAGACACCCATTCGGATCGCACATTGATTGGCAAAGGTCGGAAAGCCTTTTTTGACCTGAGACCCCTGAAAATTACCATCGCGGGGGGCAATACAGGGCGCCTGCACACTTTCATTGATCGGGTGACCGTACCAAAGATCGTGAAATTCAACCATCGCAGACCTCAAACACCTAACCCGCCATCGCGTCGGGCAACAAATTCGCGCGACTATATCTGCTCAAAATCAAGCGGACCAGAGGCGGAAAGTGTTTGGTCAGCAAGGCGCGGGTTATTGGCCACGCTCAGCGCATTGACCACTCAGGTCTTTGCCTTACGCAGACCATCCCAGTAGGCTAAGCGCTTGCGAATTTCTCTTTCAAATCCGCGTTCTGGAGGATCATAGTAGGTCTCTCGATCCATCTCTTCCGGGAAGTAGTCCTGGCCGGAAAATCCTTCAGGGGTCGCATGATCATACTCGTACCCTTCGCCATAGCCCTGCTCGTCCATCAATTTCGTCGGAGCATTGAGGATATGCTTGGGCGGCACAAGGCTACCATTCTGTTTGGCTGATCGCATCGCAGCCTTGTAGGCCATGTATGACCCATTCGACTTCGGAGCTGTCGCCAAATAGATCGTCGCCTGCGCCAGAGCCAGCTCACCCTCCGGTGACCCTAGAAAATCAAATGCGTCCTTTGCACCAAGCGCCTGCGTCAGTGCCTGCGGATCAGCCAAGCCAATGTCTTCGACAGCCATCCGCACGAGACGACGTGCAATGAACAGGCGGTCTTCACCACCATCCAACATCCGCCCAAGCCAATAGAGCGATGCATCTGGATCTGAACCACGGACTGCTTTGTGCAACGCGGAAATTAAGTTGTAGTGGCCATCCCGTCCCTTGTCGTAGACAGGTGCGCGCCGTTGCACGATCCCCATCATCTCATCGCGATCGAGTGAGCCGGCATCCTCTGGACTGGCCGCAAAGACTTCTTCCACGAGATTGAGTATCGCTCTGCCATCTCCGTCAGCCATGGCCATCAGCGTCTCACGTGCCTCATCATCAAGCGGCAAGGCTCTGCCCTCAACGGCTTCCGCACGACCAATCAATTCGACAAGCGCATCGCGATCCAATCTGGCAAAAACCAGAACAGCTGCACGAGATAGGACGGCTGCATTGAGTTCGAAGGAAGGGTTTTCCGTCGTGGCACCCACCAGCGTGATCGTGCCGTCTTCCATGTGCGGCAGGAAACTGTCCTGTTGGGCCCGATTAAAACGATGAATCTCATCGATAAACAACAGGGTGCCCCTACCGCTCTGCCGTCGCGCCTTGGCACGATCAAACGCCTTGCGAAGATCCTGAACACCGGAAAAGATCGCCGAAAGCTGCTCAAACGCCATCTGCGTCTGATCGGCCAGCAATCGGGCGACGGTCGTCTTGCCAGCACCCGGTGGCCCCCACAGGATCATGGATTGCAATCTGCCACGCGCCAACATCCGCGTTATGGTACCTTCCGGACCAACCAGACTATCCTGTCCGACTACTTCGCTCAGGACCTCAGGACGCAATCGATCCGCAAGAGGGCGCGGCGCCTCCTGTTCCAAACCTGCCGACTGAAACAGATCACTCATGCGGGGTTGCCCTGCCGAAATCTGCGGAACCAATTCACACCAACAAGTATAGCCCCGAAAAGTCCTGAGAGTGCCAACACAAGACCGACAAAACAAAAGGCCTGTGACTGCGCGCGTTGTCGGTCAGCATCGTCTGTTGCCACCGCCACGATGCCGGAATTCTCCGCAGTCATGTAGCGGATTTTGACAGTTGGGACGACCAGCTGACCATTTGAAATAATCTGGTCGGCAAACTCAGAACTGATTGGCACATTCAAAGCGCGCAACAACTTTCCATCATCCCCTCGCCAGGCAAGGTCAACCGCGTACGAAAGGAGTGACTTGCGCTCGACCGACTGTGCGCTCTCGATGAGAGCCGTCACGGACTGCCCCTCTTTTAGGATCCACTCGGACTGCCGAAGCGCGCGCCACTCTGCAATAGCCACCCAGGCCCCGGCTACTGCCATGACAGCAAACAATGCAACCAGATATCGGCGTAACCAGATGAGCATGACGCCAAATCCTCTCGTCCTGCAGGCTAATTCACTGTCTCGCGAGCGAGCTATTACTAGCCTGGCACTTCGACCCGCAGAATGCGCTTACCACGACGGATCGCCAAGAACCATGATCTCGGTCGCCGCCTCAATACCCGCTCAAGATCGGCGATCTTTTGCACTTTAACCGAGCCGACCTGAACTAGGATATCACGCGGCCGGAAGCCGATGTTCTCAGCGACGGATCCTGCCGAAACTGACAGGATGGCGACCCCGTCGCCCTCAGATACGTTGACCTTCAGGCGGTCGATAATCGTTGGCACAAGATTGGCGACGCGGGCTCCGTCAAGCGGGTGCTGACCGGATAGATTGCGGATGTCACCCGGTTTAGGCTTTGGAGCAGACTGCAACGGCAACGATACTTTCAAGCGTCGACCACGCCGGATGATATCGATGTCGGCGTTGCTTCCAATGCCTCGCGTCGTCAGCCTGTAGAGCGCCGCCCGCGCAGTAGCAACTTCGCGACCATCAACAGCAACGATCACATCACCGACCTTGAGGCCCGCTCTCGCTGCAGGGCCGCGAGTATAGAGGCGCGCCACAACCGCCCCGGCGACACGTTGCAAGCCCAAGCTCTCGGCGATAGCACGCGAAACAGTTCTCAATCGGCCCCCAATCCACGGCCGTTCAATCTTGCGCCCGGTTACAGCACTATTCACATAGAGGCGGACAAGATTTGAAGGGATCGCAAAACCGATGCCATGAGAACCGCCAGTCTTTGAATAGATCGCGGTGTTAACGCCAACGAGACGGCCATTCATGTCAACCAGCGCACCGCCCGAGTTGCCCGGGTTAATGGCGGCGTCGGTCTGGATAAACACCTGCGCGTCCGACTTCCCGACACCTGTTCGAGCCAAGGCCGAGACAATCCCACTGGTCACTGTCTGCCCAACGCCGAACGGATTACCGATTGCGAGCACGATGTCACCGACTTCGAGAGCATCAGAGTCCTCAAACGAAAGGTAGCGAAACTTCTCCTTGGCATCCTGGATCTGCAGGATCGCTATGTCTGTCTTGTCGTCAATGCTCACAATGCGTGCACTGAACTCGCGACGATCCCACAACACCACGCGGATCTTGGCCTGGCCATGGCTTTTCACAACGTGGGAGTTGGTGACGACGAGCCCCTTGTCATTGACGATAACACCAGAGCCCAGAGAGTTTTGTGTCCGGTTTCTCGGCACACCAAAACCTGGACCAAAAAATTCTCGAAAGAACGGATCTCGGAAGAATGGCGAATTAGCAACGCGTCGGGTTGAGCGAACGTAGACATTGACGACAGCTGGCGCTGCCCGTTTAACGATAGGAGAGAAGGAGTACGTTAGTTGTGCCTGTGACTTCGGAACGGACCGTTGAGCATGGACAGACGCAACGGAAGCAACGATAAGCAACGCGACGAGGGCTAAAGCAACCAACCCATTTCTTATTTCTGAAATCAACAAGCGCACCGAACTCCTGAACTCCACGTTGCCTCGAAACAAACTAGCGAACTCACCCACAAACTACCACTCCAAAGAAAAAACGGCGCCACATCAATGATGTCACGCCGTTTTGATCATTGTCCGTATTGAGGCAGGAATATCAGCTCACGCCTTCCGCCTCAGCTTCGGTTTCCCGCTCTTCTGCAGCACGGGCACGATCCTCAACGCCCTTCACATCAGGATCCCGGTCAACAAGCTCAATCACCGCCCGAGGGGCGGAATCGCCATATCGGTAACCGGCTCGCAGAACCCGCGTATAGCCGCCATTACGATCCTTGTAGCGCTCAGCAAGCGTATCAAACAGCTTCTTGACCATGTCCTCATTGCGCAAACGCGCAATCGCAATGCGCCGTGAGTGCAGATCGCCCTTCTTGGCAAGCGTGATGTACTTATCCATCACGCGTCTCAGATCCTTCGCCTTGGCCAGCGTGGTCACAATCTGCTCGTGCTGGATCAGCGATGCCGCCATGTTGGAGAACATCGCTTGGCGATGGCCGGAGTCACGGCTGAAACGACGGCCTATTCGTCTGTGTCTCATTTTACTTTCCCTTGTGTTGTTTAACGGGGAGGTTCTGCTGCCTCACCTCGTTGTTGAACTCTCAGATCGGTTGGCTCAAACCGTTTCTGGAACCTAGTATTGGTCCTCGAAACGCTTGGCCAGCTCTTCGATGTTGTCCGGCGGCCAATTCGGCACTTCCATCCCGAGATGGAGGCCCATGGTTGCGAGCACCTCTTTGATCTCATTAAGCGACTTACGCCCAAAGTTCGGCGTGCGCAGCATTTCTGCTTCGCTCTTCTGAATGAGATCGCCAATGTAAACAATGTTGTCGTTCTTCAAGCAGTTCGCAGAACGGACCGATAGTTCCAGTTCATCGACCTTCTTGAGCAGTGCCGCGTTGAAGGACAGCTCCGGATGGCGCTCTTCTTCGACAGGCTTCTTCGGCTCCTCGAAATTGATGAAGATCGCCAACTGGTCCTGCAGAATGCGCGCAGCGAGCGCCACAGCATCTTCGGCACGAATCGAACCATCGGTTTCGACGGTCATGGTCAGCTTATCGTAATCCAGGATCTGACCTTCGCGTGTGTTGTCCACGCGGTAAGAAACCTTCTTCACCGGGCTGTAGAGGCTATCAACTGGGATTAGGCCGATCGGCGCATCTTCCGGCCGGTTGCGGTCAGCCGCAACATAGCCCTTACCCATATCGACCGTGAACTCCATGCGAACCGAAGCGTCCTGGTCGAGGTGGCAGATCACGTGATCTGGGTTGAGGATTTCAACCTCTGAGCTTGTCTCAATATCAGCAGCAGTTGCAGGACCTGGGCCCTCCTTCCGCAAAACCATGCGCTTGACACCTTCAGAGTGCACCCGCAGCGCAATTTCTTTGATATTCAGAATGATGTTGGTGACATCTTCACGGACGCCCGGAATTGACGAGAACTCGTGCAAAACACCATCGATCTGAACAGTCTTAATCGCTGCACCTTGCAGCGAAGACAACAGAACGCGGCGCAAGGCATTGCCGAGCGTCATGCCAAATCCCCGCTCGAGCGGTTCGGCGATCACTGTCGCAATTCGGTCCCGATCACGCCCTTGCTCAACACCGAGCTTGTTAGGCTTGATCAGGTCCTGCCAGTTCTTCTGCATCACATTGTTCATGCGGGACCTCATCGTCTGAGGCGGACGCCATTTTCCTCGATGGAAGGCGGGTCCGCGAAATCAATCGGCGTTTGAGCCGATCCGTGGCGCGCTTCGACAGCACACCAGAGCTTGCGCAAGAAATGGTTAAACGCGTCGACGCTTCCGAGGGCGGCAACCATTGTGTGGTATCGGCGTAACATCGCGGATCGCCGTAATCTGGAAGCCAGCTGACTGCAGCGCCCGCAGAGCCGACTCGCGACCGGAACCCGGACCGCAAACCTCGACCTCAAGCACCTTCATGCCGTGCTCGGCAGCTTTCTTACCAGCGTCTTCTGCAGCCATCTGTGCTGCGAAGGGCGTCGACTTACGTGATCCTTTGAAACCCATTGTGCCGGAAGACGACCAGGAGATCGTGTTTCCCTGCGCATCCGTGATTGTAATCATCGTATTGTTGAAGCTGGCGTTGACGTGGGCAACACCCGAGGAAATATTCTTACGTTCACGACGACGAACTTTGCCGCGCTGCTGATCTCTGGCCATCTAGTGTTTCTCTTCCGCGCCTGGAATGTCTTGATCTCATACCGCAGCTCATCCCCTCGGGTCGTGCTGCGGAGATGTGTTACTTCTTCTTGCCTGCAATTGGCTTCGCCGGCCCCTTGCGAGTTCTGGCGTTTGTGTGTGTGCGTTGTCCGCGCACCGGAAGTCCGCGACGATGGCGGAGACCGCGATAACAGCCAAGATCCATCAGACGCTTGACGTTCATCGAATTCTCGCGCCTCAAATCACCTTCCACCATGTAGTCCCGGTCGATCGTCTCACGGATCTGCAACACTTCGGCGTCGCTCAGTTCGTTAACCCGGCGCTCCATCGGGATGCCAACATTAGCGCAAATGTCCTTCGCGAACTTAGCACCAATCCCATGGATATATTGAAGCGAGATCACTACGCGCTTCTGGGTCGGTATGTTCACGCCTGCGATACGAGCCACGTTTGTCACCTCATCACGTGTTACATCGCTTGAACGTTAGCCCAACCGATGAGAATTCCTTGCGGTCCGCCGTTGGTTTGCCATTCCCGCTCAAATGGCAAACAGCTCATTCAAAAAATGAGAGCTGGAAAACCTATCCGGCCCACAGTTCCACTGTTATTGACCGACAGGTGCGTCATCAAAACGCAGTGAATACTCTCACTACACACCCGCGTCAATATCTTTCAGGCGCGGCAAGCCGCCACGACCCATAATTCCTCTTATGCAGCGTCCAGCAGAGTATCAATCGCCGAAGCAACCTGATCAATTGACATCATGCCATCGACTGTTTTGAGCCTTCCAGACTTGGCGTAGAACTCAGACAGAGGCGCAGTCTGTTCGCGATAAACCACAAGACGCTGCTTGAATGCCTCGGGATCATCATCCTTCCGGACCGGCTTCCCAGCGGCAATTGTATCTTGAACGCGCTTTTCGATCCTTGCGACGAGCGCACTTTCATCGACGACAAGCTCGATCACCGCATCCAGCTTTAGGCTTTTGGCAGTCAGCAAGCCATCCAGCGCTTCTGCTTGAGCAACTGTTCGCGGAAAACCGTCCAGGATGAAGCCGTTCTGACAATCCACTTCTTCGACTCGATCTGAAATGATGGCAACAACGATATCATCGGAGACAAGGCCACCAGATTCCATGACAGCCTTGGCTTGCAATCCCACCGGAGTTCCGGCCGCCACGGCTCCGCGCAACATATCTCCAGTTGAGAGTTGCGGTATTTTTCGCTCAGCAACGATACGTTCGGCCTGGGTCCCCTTACCGGCCCCTGGCGGTCCCAGAAAGACAATTCTCATTTCCGCCCCCGCGGTGAAGATGCACCACGCAACTTCGCCTTCTTGATCAAGCCCTCATACTGATGAGCCACAAGGTGGCTTTGTACTTGGGCCACAGTATCCATGGTCACACTCACGGCAATGAGTAGCGACGTACCGCCAAGTACGGCACCAAACGAGGCCGGGATACCGAGGTTCGCAATCAGCAGCTCCGGCAGCAAACAAACGACCGCCAGGTAGATAGCGCCGACCACGGTAATACGGGTCAGAACATAATCGATATACTGTGCCGTCTGGGCACCTGGCCGGCGCCCGGGAAGAAAGCCGCCATATTTGCGCAAGTTGTCAGCTGTCTCCTGAGGGTTGAATACAACCGCCGTATAAAAGAAACAGAAGAAGATGATCAAAACGACGTAGAGGAGCATGTGCAGCGGCTGCCCATAGCCCAGCGATGTCGTAATCACCGTCAACCAATCCGGCGTAGCAGCGCCAGCTGACCCGGCTGAAAAAGATGCAACCGTGATCGGCAACAACAACAGTGACGACGCGAAGATCGGTGGGATAACACCGGCTGAATTCAGCTTCAACGGCAGGTGAGACGAGTCACCTTGGAACATTCTGTTCCCCACTTGCCGTTTAGGATATTGCACTAATAATCGCCGTTGCGCGCGCTCCATGAAGACGATCACTGCCATCGCGCCAACCATGGTGACCAGCAGCAGCAGTAGGGCGAATGTCGAGATGGAACCCTGACGGGCGGTTTCAAACAATTGCATGATCGCGTTAGGCAGCGCCGCAACAATCCCGGCGAAAATAATCAACGAAATACCGTTACCAACACCGCGGGCTGTAATTTGTTCACCGAGCCACATGAGGAACATCGTTCCACCGACCAGCGTAATCACCGTCGTTATGCGGAAAAACCAACCCGGATCCTGAATCACGGGCCCAGCCGAGCCACGCGACGCCTCCAAACCAATAGCAATGCCATACGCCTGGAACGCCGCCAGAGCGACTGTCAGATAACGCGTATACTGGTTGATCTGCTTGCGGCCCTGCTCACCTTCCTTCTTGAGCGCTTCGAGGCGCTTATCAACGGAAGTCAGCAGCTGCATAATAATCGATGCCGAGATGTACGGCATGATGTTGAGAGCGAAGATCGCCATACGCTCAACAGCACCGCCCGAGAACATGTTGAACATGCCGAGGATACCGGTTGAGTTATTCTGAAACGTCTCGGCAAATGCCGCTGAATCGACGCCTGGCAGCGGAATGAACGTGCCAAAGCGATAAATCAAAAGCGCACCCAGCGTAAACCAGATGCGCTTCTTCAAATCCTCAGCTTTAGCAAAAGCACCAAAGTTGATATTGGCGGCCAATTGTTCGGCAGCAGATGCCATTTTAGTCTCTCCTAAACCGGAGCATTTCTGTCAGTTCGCGGGACTGACACAAAGCTTTGGTTCAACATGGCGATCCCAGGCGCACAAAGCAACCATCCCGCGGGACGCAAGCGCCGCCGGCAATACCGTGGCGCCCCTTACTTTTTGGCGTTCGCCTCTTTCTTCGCGGCCGTCTTAGCACGCTTGGCCTCGTCAGCCTCTAATACCTTTTTCTCAACCAGGGTCACGCTACCGCCAGCTTTCTCAATGGCCTCGCGTGCAGACTTCGTCACATGGTCCGCGGTAACGGCGATTTTTGCCGAAAAGTCACCGCCGCCCAAGATGCGCAAGCCATCCTTTGTGCGCCGCAACACACCGGCAGTCACAAGACTTTCAACATCCATTGGTTGGCCGGCATCGACCTTCTTTGCATCAATGGCCGTCTGCAACGCGCCCAGGTTCAACGCATTATAATCCTTGCGGCGCCACTTACTGAAACCACGCTTCGGCAAGCGGCGATAAAGTGGCATCTGGCCACCTTCAAAACCCTTGATGGCAACACCAGAGCGTGACTTTTGTCCTTTGACACCTCGACCGGATGTCTTGCCAATGCCGGAGCCTATACCGCGGCCGACACGCACTTTGCGCTTCAGCGCACCTTCGTTGTCCTGAATATCATTAAGGCGCATTGTGGATTTGCTCCGAGATCTGGCTGGTCTCACTCGTCAACGAGCTATTGCTCGACGACACGGACCAAGTGATTAACTTTTCTAATCATGCCGCGCACTGCCGGCGTATCTTCCAGCGTGCGACGCCGGTTGAGCTTATTGAGACCAAGACCGATCAAGGTACGGCGCTGGCGGTCATCACGCCGAAGCGGGCTGCCGATCTGCTCAACGGTGACGGTCTTTCCCGACGATGTCTCAGACATAACAGACAATCCTTAGGTCGAATGAAACAGCGCTGAGCCTTAGGCTTCAGCTGCTGCTTGTTCTGCTTCCGGTTCCTTGGTGGTGTTCTCTGCCACGCTCGCACCATCGCGGCGGCGGGCATTGATCTCAGCCGGCTTTTTACCACGGCGCGCAGCCACGGCACGTGGAGATTCCTGGTGTGCCAACGCATCGAACGTCGCCCGCACGACGTTGTATGGATTGGCCGAGCCCATCGACTTGGCCACAACGTCCTGCACACCCAGCATTTCAAACACGGCGCGCATCGCACCACCCGCAATGATGCCAGTGCCCGGAGGTGCCGAGCGGATCAACACTTTCCCGGCACCGTGCCGGCCAGTGCTGTCGTGGTCCAGCGTTCGGCCTTCGCGCAAATGAACGCGGACAAGTGACCGCCGGGCAGACTCGTTCGCCTTCCGGATAGCTTCCGGCACTTCACGAGCTTTACCGTGACCAAAGCCAACGCGCCCTTTGAGATCGCCAACAACGACCAACGCCGCAAAGCCGAACCGCTTACCACCTTTAACCGTTTTGGCAACGCGGTTGATGTGGACGAGCTTGTCGGTGAATTCGTTATCGCGATCGTCACGATCGCGGCCTCTTCCAGGTGAACGTGCCACGCTCAAGTCCTTCCCTTAGAAATTCAATCCGCCTTCGCGCGCGGCATCAGCCAACGCCTTCACGCGTCCGTGGAAGAGATAGCCTCCACGATCAAACACAACATCCTTGATGCCAGCGGCGACAGCCCGCTCTGCAACGGTCTTGCCAACCACTTCGGCTGCGGCTTTGTCGGCACCGGTCTTCAAGGACGTTCGCAAATCCTTATCCAGCGTCGACGCAGCAGCCACAGTCTGTCCGGTCACGTCATCAATGACCTGGGCATAGATATTTTTTGACGAGCGGTGAACCGACAGCCGAGGCCGCCCGCGCGACACCTTCCGCAGCTGTCGACGAACCCGAAGTTTCCGCCGCTCAAATTGGCTAAGCGCACCCATTGCAACAGTCCCTACTTCTTCTTGCCTTCCTTACGGAAGATATATTCACCTTGGTAGCGAACGCCCTTGCCTTGGTAAGGCTCCGGCGGTCTGTAACCGCGAATTTCAGCTGCCACCTGTCCGACAAGTTGCTTGTCGATACCTGCCACTGTGACGATCTCTTGCTTCGCGCCACCAACCGTCACCTCGATGCCGTTTGGCACAGGATGCAGAACTTCGTGGCTGAAGCCCAGGTTCAGTTGCAGCGTATCCTTGCCCTTCATCGAGGCCCGGTACCCAATCCCTTGGATCTCTAGCGTCTTGCTATAACCGTCGGTCACGCCAACTATCAGGTTTTGCAGCATGGTGCGCGACATGCCCCACATGGAGCGTGCCTTTTTACTATCGTCGACCGGCTTGACGGTGATCTCGTTGTCAGCGAACTCAATCGCGACATCTTCGGGGCACGTAAACTCAAGCTCGCCCTTCGGGCCTTTCACTTTGACGTATTGCCCGTCGACCGTAGCTGTCACCTTGTCCGGCACAGAGATCGGTTTCTTACCAATTCGAGACATTATCTCAACTCCATCACGCGCTGGCGAACTTGCAACGCTTAGAAAACGTTGCAGAGAACTTCACCACCGACATTCTCTTCCCGTGCCTGCCAATCCGACATCACGCCCTTCGGTGTCGAAAGGATGATTACACCAAGGCCGTTTGCCGTGGTCGGAATATCCTTGGCACCGGAATAAACCCGACGACCAGGCTTTGAGACACGCTTGATTTCACGAATGGCCGGCTCGCCATTATTGTACTTCAACTCAATCTCGATTTCCGGCCGCGCACCTTTTTGCTCGATCTGCGCATAGCCGCGAATGTAGCCTTCATCCTTTAGCACCTCGAGCACGCGCGTGCGCATGTTTGATGCAGGCGTTGTTGTTTTCGGCCGACGACGCATCTGTGCGTTACGGATACGTGTCAACATATCTCCGAGAGGATCGTTCATTGGTTCCATTCCCTCCCTTTTCTACCAGCTAGACTTGACCATGCCAGGAATACGGCCTTGCGAAGCGAGTTCGCGCAGCTGGTTCCGGCAGATCTGCAGCTTCCGATAGAAGCCGCGTGGACGTCCCGTAATTTCACAGCGATTGCGGATACGGTTCTTCGCACCGTTTCGCGGCATCTCGGCGAGCTTCAGCTGCGCTGCAAACCGCTCTTCCATCGGCTTGCTACGATCCATAATGATCGCCTTCAGCGCAGCACGCTTGTTAGCATACTGCTCTGTTAGTTTTCTGCGACGGTTGTTCTTCTCAGTAGAACCGACTTTCGCCATGTGATCCTCCAGAGGCCGACCGGCCTTATTGCCGTGGTCCCTCGTATGGGTGTGTTATTGCGGGAAAGGGAAGTTGAACTGCGACAGCAGCTCTCTTGCCTCGTCGTTAGTGGCGGCCGAAGTCACCACAATGATATCCATGCCCCAGATCTCATCCACTTTATCGTAGTTGATTTCCGGAAACACGATGTGTTCTTTCAGGCCCATGGCAAAATTGCCTCGGCCATCGAAGCTCTTCGGGTTGAGTCCACGGAAGTCCTTCACCCGCGGCAAAGCAATCGTCACAAGACGGTCTATGAATTCGTACATGCGGTCGCCGCGCAGTGTCACTTTTACGCCAATCGACATACCGTCCCGCAACTTGAAAGTTGCAATTGATTTGCGAGCCTTTGTGATGATCGGCTTTTGACCGGCGATCAGGCTAAGATCATTGACCGCGCTCTCGACTTTCTTACGGTCGTTAACGGCCTCACCAACACCCATGTTGATGACAATCTTCTCGATCCGCGGAATCTGCATCACGTTCGCGTAGCTAAACTTCTCGCGCAGCGCCGGCTTGATCTTGTCCTCGTAAGCAACTTTCAGGCGTGGCTTGTAGCCTTCTGGTCGCGTAAACGAGCGCAGTTCTTGGCCCTCGGGAGCTTTCGCAGCCTTCTTATCGGCCTTGCTCTGTGATTGCTGTTGCTCTGCCATAACCTTAGTTCCTATCCGGGATCAATTCGCCGGAGCGCTTGGCGAAGCGCACCTTTTTCCCGTCTTCCAAAAACTTAAATCCAACCCGTGTTGCCTTGCCGTCGTTCGGGTCTTCATGCGCCAGGTTGGACAAGTTGATCGGTGCTTCTTTTGAAACAATCCCACCTTCTTGCTGTGCTGTTTGGCGCTGGTGGCGGCGCACGACATTAACGCCGCGCACAACGGCGCGGTTTTCACGCGGCATCATGACGAGGATCTCGCCCTGCTTACCCTTGTCGCGACCGGAAAGTACAACGACCCGATCACCTTTTTTGAATTTCAATGACGGCATCTCAGAGGACCTCCGGCGCCAACGATACAATTTTCATATGGTTCTTCGCCCGCAGCTCGCGTGTGACGGGTCCAAAGATGCGCGTGCCGATCGGTTCACCTGACTGGTTGATCAAAACCGCAGCATTCCGGTCAAACCGGATCAGCGAACCATCAGGCCGACGAACGCCCTTCGCAGTGCGCACGACAACGGCCTTCATGACCTGGCCCTTCTTAACGCGTCCACGTGGAATGGCTTCTTTGACAGACACGACAATCGTATCCCCGATCCGGGCATACTTGCGCTTCGAGCCGCCAATCACCTTGATGCACTGGACACGCCGCGCACCGGAATTATCTGCAACGTCGAGATTGGTCTGCATCTGGATCATCGGACCACTCCCTTTCCCTTCATTTGGTGACCGACAGAGTAACTTGCCGGATCAACCCATTCATTCCAGTTACGCTAAGCCGTAGAGTCTTGAACGACCGTCCAACGCTTGTTCTTCGAGATCGGCGCCGTCTCTTGGATGCGGACACGCTCACCAACCTTGATCGCGTTGGTTTCGTCGTGTGCATGATACTTCTTCGAACGGCGAACAACTTTCTTGTAGAGTGGGTGCGTATAACGACGCTCCACTTCAACAACGACTGTTTTGTCGTTCTTGTCCGACACTACGGTGCCTTGCAGAATTCGCTTTGGCATAACTCGTTTCCTATTCCTGCTTGGCGCCGGCCGCCTTCTGGCGAGCAATTGTTTTCACGCGGGCGATGTCCCGGCGGACCTGCCGAACACGAGCGGTGTTTTCCAGCTGGCCGGATGCCTGCTGGAAGCGAAGATTGAACTGCTCTCGCTTCAGTTTGACGAGTTCGTCGTCGAGCTGATCAAGCGACAAGTCGCGAAATCCGGATGCTGCGGCCATTGCTTTTCCCTTACCCGATACGCGTTACGATGCGCGTCTTGATCGGCAGCTTGGCTGCGCCGAGCTTCAGAGCTTCCCGCGCCAATTCATCCGACACGCCATCCAGTTCGAACATGATCCGCCCAGGGTTAACCCGGGCAGCCCAATAATCCGGTGAGCCTTTACCTTTACCCATCCGCACTTCAGCCGGCTTCGATGAAACCGGAAGGTCAGGGAAAACGCGAATCCAGACGCGACCTGCACGCTTCATATGACGCGTGATAGCCCGACGAGCCGCCTCGATCTGGCGCGCAGTAATTCGTTCTGGTTCAACGGCCTTGAGACCGTGGGAACCAAAATTCAAAGATGTTCCACCCTTGGCCGCACCTTTAATGCGCCCCTTCATAACTTTGCGGAACTTAGTTCGTTTTGGCTGCAGCATAGTCTAAATCCTCGCCCAAACTCTTAGCGGCCGGCGCCAGGACGATCACCACGGTCCTGGTCACGACGACGTCCACCGCCACCGCCTTCTTGCATTTCAATGGCGCGGCGTTCCGATGCCATCGGATCGTGCTCCATGATCTCGCCCTTGAAGATCCACACCTTGATACCGATGATGCCGTATGCCGTTTTGGCTTGGCCATATCCAAAGTCGATGTCTGCCCGCAGGGTGTGGAGCGGAACGCGGCCTTCGCGGTACCACTCCGTCCGCGCAATTTCAGCGCCACCGAGACGGCCAGCGCAGTTAATTCGAATGCCTTGTG
>JBCDBQ010000074.1:0-17920 GCA_039183375.1 Pseudomonadota bacterium | reverse complement strand
TGTGGTGCCGGCGGCAAGATTACGAAGCGTCTCTGGGTGCCGCTCGGCACGAAGGACTTTGCGTCGATTATCGCGTCTTTACCGGATGATGTAGATGCCATCTATCTGGGCCTAGGCGGTGGTGATGCTGTCAACTTCCTGAACCAGTATCAGCAGGCCGGCGGCGATGCGAAGCTCATCGGTGGTTCCATCATGGTTGACCAGACGGTTCTATCATCAAAGGGTCGAGCCAAGAACGCACTCAAGGGAACTCCGGCTGCAGGCCCGCAGGCAGACACGTGGGACAATGCCAAATGGAAGGCTTATGTGAAGGCTTACCAGGACGCATTTCCACCTGAAAAGCGCTTCCCTGGCCCGTCACTTTTGGCAACCGGTTACTACAATGCGGCTACGGCAGCATTCACTGTCTTGAATGACATCAAGGGTGATCTCAGCGATGGCCATAAGGCCTTCCGCGCCGGTCTGACAAAGCTGGTGCTTGATGCGCCCAATGGTCAAATCAAGCTGGACCAGAACCGCCAGGCGATCGGTACGAACTTCGTAACTGAAGTCGTCGAAGTGGATGGCAATCTTGTCAATAAGCTGGTCAAGATCATTCCAGATGTTAACCAGACCCTCGGCATCGACGCTGCCAAGTTTGCAAAGATCGGTTTGCCGAGCCGCACCAACCCTGAGTGCAAGAAGTACTAAGCTTAAGGTGCTCGTAACTGCTGACTAAAACGGCAGAAAAGCTGAATGTGAGAAAAACGGGGTTTGCGATGCAAGTCTTGCGTTGCAGACCCTTACACGTGATATCCGACGGAATTTGAATTGCGCGACCTCCAAAATTGCTATGCAATGCTCTATGAATGAGAAAAATACAAAACGATTTCGGAGGAGCGCACCAAAATGAGTACCGCTATCAGCGTGTATCATGGTGAGTTTGGGCGAGCAGCACTTTATCATTTGGATCGTCCGCTGACGCTGCATGCACATCGCGAAGGTCACTTAGTATTCTATCTCGATGCTGCACCGGCAGAGCTTAACGTGGCCGGCATTCCCTACAGCTGCAATCCACTCAATGCTGTTGCGGTCAATCCGTGGGAGCTGCACAATTTTGGCTCTCGCGATAGCAAAAGTGGAACGATCTGCCTGGTCCTCTATATTCGACCGGATTGGTTCACGAAGCACGGATTGATCCAAAATCAGGCGCTGAGGTTTGCAAGGCCGGAAATCCGTATGGATGAACAAATCGAGTGCCTGGTGAAACTCATAGCAGATCGCCTCAGACGAGCGGCTGAAGATGAAGAGTTTGACCAGTGTTTGTTTGCTCTCACAGACGCCTGTTATCGCGCTTCACATGCACAGTCCGAGCAACGCTCTGTGCAGCCCTGCGAGACGTCGCGGTTCAACGATTTCCGTATCAGGAAGTCCATTCAGATCATGCAGAACAATATGAATTTTAGCATGGATATGGATCAGATCGCGCGCGAGTCCGGCCTATCCCGGCCCCATTTTTTCAAACTCTTCAGACGTCAAACGGGCCTGACCCCTCACCTTTATATGAATACCTTGCGCGTCGAGACGGCTATCGACCTCGTAACAGACACCAGGAAGTCGGTGACCGACATCGGGCTCGATCTGGGTTTCTCTTCACAAAGCAGTTTTACGAGGTTTTTCAGCCTCAACGTTGGAATGCCGCCGACCGACTATCGTCGTGTGGCTCAGGTTGCTGCGTGCTAGTCAGAACGCCTCGCATTGTTCTCACTCAGCATGCCTGAATTCAGGTCGGTCATTTGACTGGTAAATCAGCGAATGACCAGGATAGAGCTGAGACGAGGACGATGAGCCAGACAACCACCGTTACGATCCCTTATGAGTCTCTTGATCCTCTGACCATCGGCTCCTGTGATGACCCGAGCATGGTCTATCGGGATGAGATTTCATTAGAGGTGCCGCGTCGTAATCTCTGGGCCTGGATCAAGCCAAATGAGCCTTCTCCCATTCGCGATGTTTCAGCGGCCGCCGCACGAGCGCTGGAACAACCGCATTCGGGTCCGGCTTTCTCACGTCTGATCGGTCCGGATAAGTCACTTTGCATTATCATTGACAACCAGTTCCGGCCAACGCCAGCATCCAAGCTTTTGCCGCCTATTTTTGATGCGATTGAGAAACACGGTGTCAAGGATGCGCGCGTTATCTGCGCGAACGGCAAGGTCTTTCCGATGTCGGAAAAGGACACTGAGCTCAAGATCGGCAGAGAGAATCTCGACCGCATGCAACGGCTTGGTATACCGTTCATGCAGAATGAGCCGCGCAATCCTAACCTCTATACTTTCATGGGCGTGTCATCTCGCGGCACACCGGTTTGGTTGCACAATGAGGTCGTCAAGAGCGATGTCAAAATCTCCCTCGGCCAGGCGCAATCCAACCACTGGGGATATGGAGGCGGTGGCAAACTGATCCTGCCCGGTGTGGTGTCGGACGAAACAATCGAGTCCAATCATTGTGCCTTCGTCATGTCTCCCGACACACATTATGGATCAATGGCCGGCCCAATGCGCTCCGACATCGACGATGTCGCTACAATGTGCGAGTTGACCTGCACTTTGAACTCGGTGCTCGATACCAAGGGATCGGTTTGCTACTTGAACTTCGGTGCGCATCCAAGCGCACACCGAGAGGCCGTGCGCATCTTCAATGATATTTACGCGTATCGACGACCGTCCGGTGGACCAGCTGATATCGCGATCTGTGGTGTGTTCGCGCCGACCGATCACCTCTTCTTCCATACCGGCTGGGGCTGCATGTCGGCTGATCTCGTTCTAAAAGATGGCGGCGACATGATTTACTGTTCACCGAGCCCCGGTGTGCAGACCCATCTTGGAACCTTCCCCGGTTTCGCACTGTTTGATCTGATGAAACCGTACATGCCGCCGAATGCGGACAACCTGCAGCGCCTGCACCGTGATATCCATCATCGTCAGGTCGAAATGTGGGCTGGCTGCATTTGGGTTCCCATCTACGAAGTGATGTCGCGAAAGCGTTTGACGGTGGTCACTCTGGAAGAGAACCTCGAAATGGGACGCGATATCGGGATCACATCAACAACGTCATTGCAGGGTGCGTTCGATGAGGCCCTGGCGCGCCATGGGCCCGACGCGAAAGTGGTGGTGCTGCCCTTCGCACGCTATCAAATGCCGAAGGACGCCATCCGTATGCCAACCGGGCAGCGGCCGGGCTATTCATCGTCTATGGCGGCAGAATAAAAGTGTGATGGGCACTCCCGACGGCATCCGCGGATCGACACTTATTGTTGAGCTGATGCAGATGTATCCCGAAGGTGAAGCAACGGCCTTAATGGCGCGACTCGGTTGGGCTTGTGCCCATTGTGGTGCGAGGGATCACGAGCCTTTGTCATTGGCAGCGAAACGACATGGCAATCCTGTCAAGCCAACCATTGCGTGCTTTCGAAGTCTCGATGGCGCTGGGCCGACTGATGAACAAGTCGCGGCGGCCCTGCCTCGGTCGCGACAGTCTCCGGATCCACTGCGCGCCTGGTTGCGTTCTGCAAAGTGATGTTCTCGCAAAGGCTTCCTGCAGTTGAAATGAATGTCAGACTGATGAATGGACGCCTCAGAAAGATGGCTGGATAACGAACTCCATCTTGCCTCAGACAGCACCTGTATATCGATCAGTTGTTATCTGACTTGTCACTGTCCTCAGCCGCTATCTCCGCCAATTGCTCTGAGTGTACCTCTTCGGCAGCTTCGATCACAACCGACGATGGGGCCGTGTGGAGCGCGATATAGGGGCCTTGGGCATCCTGCTCCAGCGGCGGGCGTTGCGACATCCGCCATAGCGCAAACAATGAGAGCGCGATATGCACGATAGCGATCTGAAGGAAAAAGCCGGATGCCCCGAAGAAGCTGAGCATTGGTCCAACGAGCAATGGTCCTGCAACTGAACCCACGCCAAGGACCAGCACGAGAAGCCCACTTGCACCAATCATTTCTGTCGGCTCGAGATAGTCGTTTGTGTAAGCGATGGACAGCGTGTGGAGGCTCAGTGACATGCCGCCAGAAAGTAGCACCAAGATCCAGAACTCGGGGCCATCGCCAATGATAACTGCCGTGAGCGCTAAGGCCGCGGCTGCGAAGGATACGCCGGTTATCACGCGGCGTCGATCGAAGGCGTCCGAAAGCTTACCGATTGGGAATTGTAATAGCGTCGCGCCTGCGATGATGACACTCATGAAATAGGCAGCGCCTTCGACAGAGAACCCACGTTCCAGCGCGTAGACAACACCCATGCCGAGAATAGTGCCGTTGATCAAGCCGGCTGCGAAGGTGCCGACAACTCCGAGTGGTGACGCCCTATATACGCTGATAAGTGTGGAAAGCTGAGGAACGGAGGGCGCTGTAACTTGCTGAGTAGCCTGTGGTGCAGGTGCCGTACTGAGAAGCATCGGCACAATTGAAACCGAGATCAGAACTGATACCAGAATAAACAGGTCGATATCTTCTGGTTGAGCCAGATTGAGTAACAGCTGACCACCACCCATGCCGGCAAAAGCCGTGAGCATGTAGATCGAGAGAAGCTGACCGCGAGATTCGTTCGTTGCCGAGTCATTCAGCCAACTTTCCGCGACCACGAACACGCCAGCATAGCAAACTCCGGTTACAAAGCGGAGCATCGCCCATACAAGTGGCGAGACAAACATTCCATGCGCGAGGATGGCAACTGAAGCGATGGCGGCTAAGGCGGCGAAGGTTCTTACATGTCCAACGCGCTGCACCGTTCTAACCGTTGCGGTTGCGCCTAAGAGGAAACCACCGAAGAAACTTGCCATCACAAAGCCAATGACAGTGTTTGAGAAGCCCTCTGACGCGGCGCGCAAGCCCAGCAGACTGCCCTGCAGTCCGTTTCCCAACATGAGAAGTGCCACACCAATGAGAAGGGTGCCGATAGCGGCGTTGCTTTTGGCTGCCGGTTGGGCAGGTGATGACGACGACTCTGAGGTCATTGGCTGCGGTCTGATCTCGGACTTATGGGCGAGTGTTACGCCCAATCGTACAGTTTAAATCTACCAGTTCCCAGAACCTAGATAACAGAGACGCAGTTCTATGCCGTTCACACAGCACCTCTCTCCGAGGTTGCTAATAACGATGCAGCACAATCACATGTTGTTGGGAGAACCGGTTGAAGCAGCCAGCCTCTTCTAGTCATGCATGCAGTCTCAAAAAATACGATGGATTCAAACGCTCAATAGGCGGCTACTTGAGTGCTTGGACGATTGGAGCATCCTCGATCAGGGCTGCACTCGCCTGGTGATGGTATGTGCGCAGCATCTGCAGAAACGCCGCGCGGACCGCAGGATCATTGATCTCTCCGAATAGCTTAAGGACTTCGGTGTTGTCGCGATCTGCAAGCATTGAGATCATGTCGTCCGGCATCTCATTGATGTCACCAATGCCCTGGATGAGATAATCCAGGGGGACCTGCAGCTCGTCTGCAAACTTCTGCAGTCGAAACACCGTAATTGTGCTTTGGCCAGTTTCGTATTTGCTGACCATTTGAAAGGCCAGCCCAACACGATCTGCAAGCTCTTTCTGAGTGATGCCGAGTAGCTGCCGGCGAACCCTCAATCGCTCGCCGATAAGCCTGTTGACATCAATGGGTCGCTGGCGGTGCTGGGTATGAACCATCTTACTCACTTGAATCAATTTCGTTCGTATCAACTAAATAGACAGATTGGTGAATAATTCCACCATAATTATCTCCCGTTAAGTGTTTCCAACGACTCTTCTCCACTTGGTGGAGAATTAGAACGATCCTGTGCACTCAACTGGCATGGGAAGGTTCTAGTGATGACTATCGGAGTTGGCAAATCCGCACTCATTGACAGTATCGATATCCAGCACGGTCCCCCGGAGTTGCTCACACGGTTTTTCTTTAGGGCGGAACAGGAAGCGTCCAGGATTGGCGTATCGCTGGAAGTTGGTACGTTTGGCGACCTGTTGAAGACGAACAGCGAGAACCTCGACACCTGGACACCTCTGACTTCAACATTTCAACCTCAACTGGGCGGGATCAACAACCATAACGGAGCGGTCGTTCTGGGTCGGGACCGCGACGGGAGAGTGATAGCGACATACTCCGTCCGTCATTTCGACTGGACGAATTCGGATTTCACAACGGAGGCGGAGTCACTTCGCTTCTTTTACGCTGATCCTGGACGCGACAAAGGTGTGGGCGAGACTTGCCATATCATTCCTCCACAAGGACGCGACCTCAAAGGATACTGCCTTTACACCGGGGCGTTGTGGATCCATCCGGACTTTCGTGGATTGGAGCTAGCAACGATTTTGCCGTGGACCTCGCGCGCGGTTGGTTGCACGAGATGGCCGATCGACACATCCTTTGCTCTCATCGGGCACTATAGCATAGCAAAGGGTTTGGATTGGAAGGTTGGGTACTCCGCCGAAAACGTCTTTGACGGTGTACAGCTCTTCAACAATGTGACTTTCCCAAACAAGAGCATGCAGCTCTCTTTGTGCGTCATACCAAGAGATTATCTGATGGATGGTCTATTTCGGTTCGTAACCGAGTTCAGCGTCGACGATCGCGCTGTTGTGGATAATCGATCCGCTTAGCACTGCTGTCTTGTCGATTGGAAGGGCCAGTCTTGTGTACTGCTTGCGAACTTTGAGGCGGGCAGCCGGGTCATAGGTGGTCACGTCGACCCGACTTAGCACCGGCTCGCTGACGATCATGACGTCACGGTAGCTGTCCGATACCCAGCGACCGAACGCCATGTCTGGTTGTTCATCCAGGCGGCGGCCAGTCAGGCGTTGACGCCAGCCTTTGCTCGGATAGAGATCAAGGCCCTTGCCGTAGTGCTCCGCCATAATATGCGGAGTGTCCTGGCTTCGGCGGACAATCAAGAACTTTGCCTTGCTGATTTCCTCAAGTTCGTGTCTGTGGCGTCGCAGAGAAAGCCTGCCGCCCTGGTCCTTCCAAAAACTGAGTAGTCCCGACAGTGCTGAGTCTTTGGCTAATTCTGTGCACTTCACGGGCTGGCTCGAGAACGGCGAGTTTGCTTGCACATGCGTTGTCAGCATGAGTTCGACGAAACGCTCAAGCACAGTTTTGGAACCCCGGTGTAGTTCCTCATGCCATGCGCGGTCATACCACTCCAAGGCTGCCATTGCAGGTTTGTGGCTACTGACGAGGTTCGAAAGGGCACTAAAGGCGAGGTGACCGACGCGACCGGGTGCCGCTCTGATCTGGCAGCTTCCCGGTCGCCCGCGAACCGCGATGAAGCCGAGATTGCGAATGCTATAGTCAGTAAATGATGTATTTCCGACATCGGCACCGTAGCGCAAACGCAATACACCTGACTGCCGGTCGTGGATGGCTCCCGCGTCATCAATCAGATTGTCGAAAGTCCACACAGGCATCATCCGTCACAGTGTTCGTCCTCGTTCGTCCGGTAGATTATTAGTCGTCAAACGGCGCCTTGACCAGAGCCCAAAAGCGACAGCGCTGCCTGGAAAACGCAGCCTGTCTCAGGGTATCCCTCAACAAAGTGACGCGGTGGCTGACAATGGGCCCAGCTTTCCCGCAACACCCCAGTCCACGGTCTTTCAGGAAATGATCGCGGATGAAAGTTTGGGCGATCAAGTGCCTCCGATAACCGGGTTCTTGTCTCTATGGGTGCCAATGGACAGTAATCAGCAGCATGAGCACTGAAAATTCCCTGAGTTGCGTAAAATTGAAGGGAAATTTCGCACAGATTATAGAGATGTCGCGTGTAAGGTTGTGTCACCTCCCACTCCTCGAGACTTCCCATCGGGAGGTATGTCCAGCCCGGCCACGTCAATCACTGTGGTCGTCGTGGTCGGGCATTAGCCGCTTCGGCGCACTTCTTGAAAGCCTGACTGCTCGCCTGGCTCGATGCCCTGTGCACCTGGTTCTCTAGCGTATGCCAAGTTTGCTGACGAGGCGTTCTCTCTTCATCAACCACCAGCCGGACTCAACCGGCCATAGCTCATGATCGCTGTTGCATCCAAGCGCCTGCGCGGCATGCATTGGCCAGTTCGGATCATCTAGCAGCTCACGCGCGAGTGCCACCATATCGGCGTCACCATTCGCGATAACTGCCTCGCATTTATCGGCGTCCCATAGGAACCCGACGGCCATCGATGACATGTCGGCGGCTTCTCGAACCTGGCGCGCGAATGGAACCTGAAATCCTTGTTCGATTACCATGCGTCGTGGTCGTTCTTTGCCGCCAATGCCGCCTGAAGAGCAATCGATCATGTCAACGCCTTCTTGCTTCAAAGCTTGTGCGGCTGCGATCGTGTCTTCGACCTCCAGCCCACCTTCTAACCAATCTGTCGCTGAGAGCCGGAATATCAATGGATACTGCTCCGGCCACTCCGATCTGATTGAACGGGCCACTTCGACAACAAATCTTCGTCGGTTGGTTTCGCTGCCGCCCCATTGATCGGTGCGTCGATTGGCGATTGGGGAGAGAAACTGATGCGCGAGAAAACCATGGGCGGCGTAGACTTCGATGACTTTGAAGCCGGTTTCAAGCGATCGACGTGCCGCATCGCGAAACGCTCTAAGGACAGTGTCGATATCGTCCTGGCTCATCTCCTGAGGCGTTGGCCAACCGTCAGCATAGGGTATGGCTGAGGGTGCAATGGCCGTCCAACACGCCTCATTCCGCTCTGCCAGATCAACATCATCGACAGGTGTTTCGCCATGCCATGGGCGTCGCTCCGAGGCTTTGCGACCTGCGTGCGCGAGCTGGACGCCTGGGACTGCGCCTTCGGTGCTGATGAATGATGTAATTTGCGAAAGGCATTCGATCTGATCGTCTTGCCATAGTCCGAGATCGCCATGTGTGCGTCTACCGCGTTCCTCGACTGCTGTCGCTTCGGCAAAGACAAGCCCGGCTCCGCCTAATGCGAACCGCCCAAGATGAACCGCGTGCCACATGTTGGCGTGACCGTGCTGCGCGCGATACTGGCTCATTGGTGACACTGCGATACGGTTTTTGAATTCTACGTCGCGAAGTTTGAAGGGTTGGAATAGCGCCGCCATGAACAGGTCCTCGATCGATCATCAAACAGCGTTGATAATTCGGGATGGAATGGCGATGCAATGGATAAACCGTTCTCTATGAACTCATTTGACAACACTATTCGGTGAGACAGGCGGCTCTTTGCTATAGGCGCTCCCACGCATAGCGTGGCAGGTGCACTTTGTTTCCAAATCTCACTGAGGGCTGGTAAGTAAGCATTGATGATCCATGCTGGAAATGCCTAATGACAGACAAACCTTTGGCCGTTCTTGGTCTTCCCCAGGATAATAATTCGAGCTTTCTGACCGGGCCTGCCCTGGCGCCCACGCGGATAAAGAAGGCCTTCTTTAGTCCCTCTGCGAATTTGTTTAGCGAGCTCGGATTCGAGCTGAGCTCGCCTGATGTGTGGATTGATGCCGGGGATGTCGATCTGGAAGGATTGTCCGGTGAAGCAGCGTTTTCGGCGATCCATGATCGTGTCCGTAGCATACTGTTAGATGGACATCAGGTGATTAGTTTGGGCGGCGATCATTCCGTGTCTTTTCCAGCGATTCAGGCTCATGCAGACACCTTTCAGAAACTGAGTGTTCTGCACATCGATGCCCATCCGGATCTCTATGAAAACATGGATGACAACCCTTATAGTCATGCATCACCGTTTGCGCGGATCATGGAGACAGGCAAGATCGAGCGTTTGGTCCAGGTCGGCATTCGCACGGTCAATGCTCATCAACGTCAGCAAGCTCAGAAGTTTGGTGTTGAGATGCATGAGATGCGTGATCTCTCCAACGTGTCTGACATTGCGTTTGATGGTGCTGTCTATCTCAGCGTAGACCTGGATGCGTTGGACCCTGCTTATGCACCGGGGGTTTCGCATCATGAACCCGGCGGGTTATCGGTTCGTGATGTGCTGAAGATCGTGCATACATTCAAGGGGACGTTGGTCGGAGCGGACCTGGTCGAGCTGAACCCGCATCGGGATCTGCACGATATGACGGCGATGGTTGCAGCAAAGATCCTCAAGGAAATGATGGGCCGCCTCCTGCAAGATCGATCGACACAGCTGAGGGGCGCTTGAGGATGTTTCCGTCGTACGCCGCGAATGCGACGAAGCTGGACAAAGCTTCGGTTCGCGCAGTGACGCATGCAGGCCGGCCCAGCATGATAGCTGCCGGTCTTACGCATTGGTCTATTCTCGCATGTCTTCTGATTGGCGCTTGGTCCGTGCAGCCGGCGTTTGCTCAGAAACTTAAGAAGAGGCCGTTCTGGTCAGAAATCCAGGTATTCCTGCAAATGGACAAAGCTGTTCGACCGATACCTTGTCGGACACTCTTTGTGGGATCTTCCAGCATTCGCCTTTGGACAAGCCTAAAGCGTGACCTGCCGCAGCGAAATGTTGTCCGGCGTGGCTTTGGTGGGGCCCAGCTCACAGATGTCTTGCAGTACTTTGATCAGCTGATTACGCCCCATCGCCCTCGAGAGATTGTTTTGTACGCGGGCGAGAATGATATTGCCTGGGGGCGTTCTCCTGATAACGTCGTGAAGGCTCTGCAAGCATTTCTCAAGCGCAAGACAGAGACCTTTGGCGTGACACCCGTCTACTTTATCTCGATCAAACCGACAGTCTATCATTGGGACAAGCACACTAGACAAAAAGAAGCCAATGCTCTGATCAGAAGGTTGGCCGCGCAGCGTTCGGACTTGGTGTATGTCGATGTGGCCTCACTGATGTTGGAGGGCGGTCGGCCAAAAAATATTTTCCTGGGCGATAGATTACATATGAATCGTGACGGCTACCGTCTATGGACAAAAGCTATAGGTGACGCGCTTGATCAGGGTGAAATGCCAGCGGCCCCACACTGTAAGCCTTAGGCAATTTGGTTGATCAACAGAATAGGGGATTGGTTTGGCTGTCATAGATATCGAAGTTGATGCACAACGGATCTGGGATGCCATGCAGGCCGGCGGTGTCGCGCTTATCCCGCTAGATGTTGCCTACACGGTCGCTGCGCAGACCATTGAGGCGATCGATCGGACATATGAAGCCAAGGGGCGTAGCTTCTCGAAGCCGTGCGGTTCGCTGGGCAACTTCGAGATGATGAGTGAGGTGCTTGATGTCGATAATCGAGCACGCGAGATCGCTGAGGCCGTCGTCGTCGACTACGATCTGGCTATGTCGGTTGTTGGGCCGTATCACGCGGACCATGGGTATCTCGCCACCATCGATCCACGATGCATCGAAAGGTCAACCAAGAACGGCACCATGGATATCCTGCTCAATGCGGGCAAGCTGCACAATGCGCTTGCCGATTTGGCATGGCAGCATCAGTTTCCGGTGCTTGGGTCGTCGGCCAACGCTTCGCTCACGGGAAGTAAGTTTCGCTTGCAGGACGTCGAGCAGGTCGTACGAGACGCAGCTGCGATCGAGATCGACTACGGGCTTGTACCGCTCCACAATTCGGAACAGATATCGAGTACGATCATTGATCTCGTGACCCTCGAAGTGCATCGCTTTGGTGTCAACTACCTTGTCATTCAGGATATTCTGAAGCGCCATTTCAGAATTGAGCTGCCTGACAAGCCAGCAACGCGCGACGAGCTGATCCGCGGGGCAGCACGCGGTTAGCCCGGTTGGCGTATAGTTCTGATTTGCAGGTCAGCAATCGTGATCAATTGAGAAAGAGGAGCCGTCTATGGCACGCATACCCTATCCCGAACCTGACGTGCTCTCGGATGAAGCGCGCGAAATGCTTGGGCGACTGCCTGCCAAGATCAGGATCTTTGACATGATCTCGCATGCCGATACCTGTCTCAAGCCGGTGATGAAACTGGGTGGTGCCATTCTCGGTAAAACAAAGCTTGATCCATTGTTGCGCGAGTTATGTCTGCTGCATGCGGTTAATCTTGAAGGCGGCAGATATGAGTATGTGCAACACGTCCCGATAGCCCTGGATCTCGGAGGCACTCAGGAGCAGATCGATGCTATTGAACGTGGCGATGACGATGCGGCCTGCTTCAACGACCTTGAAAAGTTTGCTCTGAAGTTGACGCGAGAGGTGGTTGTCGATGTGCGCGCATCGCAGGAAACGCTCGAGGCTGCGCGACGACATCTTTCGGAGCGTGAGGTTGTCGAACTCATTTTGATGGCGGGTTACTACATTATGCTGGCGCGCGTGACGGAGACTCTCGGTGTAGAAGAGGATCCTCCGATTGGCGGCGCCGTTGTCGACAACGTCAAGGAATGGGTTGCAAAGAAGAGCAGGTGAGTGGAGCTGGTTCCACATCTACCAGCGCCGTTCAGAACATCTGCATCTGTTGGTCGGTGAGATCTCTGAAACTGGTGTTGAGAAACTGCAGAATGCTGTCTGCTGCTGGTGCAAGCTGTTTGTCCAGGTAGTGCTGATAATCCGGAGCCGAGTTTAAGGCAGCCACGGGTTCCGGTCCGTTGGATGTCATGACATAGCGAACGACGTTGCCGTGGCTATTCAGTTTTCTGGCTGCTTGCACGTGCGGGGGAACGTTGCGCTTATAGTCTTCCAGACGTCGGCGCAGGCGCTTGCGATAAACCAAATCCTCGTCGAGTTCACCGGCACGGAGCGCTTCGGCTGTGGCGCGTACGAACTCATCGACCGGCTGGTTCAGGAAGACGCGCTGGTAGAGTTCACGTTGAAAATTGCGCGCAAGCGGTGTCCAGTCGGATCGAGCTGCTTCAAGGCCTTTTACAATAAGTTCGAGTTCGCCATCAGTGCCGACAACCATTCCAGCGTAGCGCTTCTTGCTTCCAGTTTGCATGCCACGAACGGTTGGCATGAGGAATCTTCGGAAGTGCGTTTCAAACTCAACCTCTAAGTGACAGTCGATGGCGTACCTTTCTTCGAGCTCCCGTGTCCACCAAGCGTTCAAGTCCGTCATGAGCCGGCGGCCAATGCGCTGGGCGCTGTCATCGTTGTGCGATGACCCGAGCAAAATGAACAGCGAGTCTGTATCGCCATAAATGACTTGGTAGCCTTGTGCTTCGATCCAATCGCGTGATTGCGTTATGATCTCGTGGCCGCGGCGCGTAATGCTGGAGGCCAGTTTTTGTGAGTGGAAACGGCAACCACTTGATCCAAGAACACCGTAGAACGAATTCATAATGATTTTGATCGCCTGTGAGAGCGGTGCATCTTTGGCGCGTTTTGCGGCGTCGCGCGCTTTCCAGAGTTCTTCAATGAGCCCGGGAAGAATGTGGTGCTCGCGTGAGAAAGTGGCATCGTGAAATCCGGGCACAGGATTGTCGCCAGGTTGTTCGAGGCCCATCGGATCAATGAAGAATGTGCGGATAATGCTGGGATATAGGCTTTTGAAGTCAAGCACGAGGACGTTGTCGTAGAGCCCCGGCTTGGAGTCGAGCACATATCCACCGGGGCTTCCCAGTCCACCGGCTTCCGTGCGAACGTCTGGTGCAACAAAGCCATGGCGATGCAGGCGCGGCAAGTAGAGATTGTCAAGCGCAGCTACCGAGCCGCCTAAGCGATCAATGGCAAGGCCTGTCAGGTTGGCGCGTTGCACCGCAAATGGAATGAGATCGGCCTTGATAAAGATCTCATTGACGAGGGTGCAGTCGCGCATGTTGTAGTCGGCCAATTGGCGCTTGTCTTCGCGAAATTGTCGATTGATTTCTGCGACTTTGTTTTGTTCCGTCGTGATGAGTTTTCCGGTGCCAAGCAGTTCATGGGCAACGTTGTCCAGAGAGAAGCTTTCAAAGGCCCAGAAGCCAGCCTTGAGCAAATCAACACCGTCGAGTACACCGCGCCCTGGTATGCGGGCGATGCGCGGTTGTCCCGGGCTGCCGGGTTGCAGAATGTGCGCGCGCTCGCCACCACGGCCCATGGCGAAAGGGATCCCCAGTGCCTGGCACTTGCGATCGAGGAATGTGAGGTCGAAATTGACAACGCTCCATCCAATGATCAGGTCGGGGTCAACGCGGTGTAACCAATCGAAAAACGCTGCGAGAAGTCTGCGCTCGTCCGAGTGGAAATGTAAGGTGTAGCCGTCGCGCACCTCGTCGTCGCCCTGGCCAATCATAAAGACAGCGGCCTCGGGCTTGCCTGACAGCGTCGACATCAAAGCACCGGCAACGGAATAGAGCTGATCCGAGTTGCCTCTTGTTTCGATGTCGAGGGATAGCGCGCGTAATTGCGGTTCTACATCAGCTTTGCGAAGCTGTGGATTGACCATGGTGCGAACACCACCCTGCTGGGCGATTGGTCCGACAGCCTCAATGCCGGTGGCAATAAAGCGCTCCATCAAGTAGCGATCCGATGGCTTGACGTCAGATTCTGCGAGCAGGACATCCGACTGTCGGATGGATTGAAGGGTCCGCTGATTGCGAAAATAAAGAGCATCAGCCGGGCTGCCATCGAGTAGCTTCAAGTCTCTTGGCTGTCTGCGCCCGCCATTTGGCAGTGGCAAGTCTTGCGTTCGCTTGATGAAACAAACAGCTTCTTGGTCTTCGACAACAAGACGAACCGGGCCATCGGTACTGGCGCACCAAAAGGTCAGCTCAATTCCGCCCGGTGTATCGCGCCAGCCGCGTGTCAGCAGATAACCTGTTATGGTATGATCCATGATGCTCAGTTTAATCGAAAACCGTGCGAATTGGCAGTCCGGCGTACTCTGAATTGATAATCAGGGGAACGCCGCGAGGGTGAGGATAAGAGAAGGGAATGTTAGATGGCGGAAGCTGAGAACGCATTGCAGCGCCATGCCGAGGCAATCAATGATCGCGATCTTGCCGCCTATCGCGAGACTATGAACTATCCTTTTACCTACCAAAACTACAACGGTGTAGCGCTCACTATAGACGACGCTGCTGAAGTGGGTGTGAGCGCAAAACCTCCCTGGGAGATCATTCTTGAGACGGATCCGGACTGGTTGCGCACCGAATTTGATCAAGTGGAAGAGGTCGCCCAATCTCAGTCATCAGCCGTGTTTAAAGTACACTTTCGCCGACTGGATACGTCGGGCCGCGATGATGGATCGTATCAGGCCATCTGGATCGTGACCTGTCAGGGAGGGCACTGGGGCGTACAATTTCGACATAATCTCGGGCAGGTTAGCTCAGTTTGATCGGTCATCTGCGAAGGTCGCGTGCAGGCCAAAGTAAGATGCAGCTCGATTTTTCTTAACGCTGATGCAATCGCGTTGTTTCCTGACCTCAATAGCATCACGTAAATACCAAGGCCAGGACCGCACCACCTATTGATCGGCAGCACGCGTAGCAGCTGGTTCAGACCAGCGCCCTGCCAAACTCGTTCAACAAGCAGAGAACCGCGGCATGAACCAGCAAGAGATCTTCAGAGCCAATGATTGGTCCGCGGAGGCTTTTGATACAGCGCTTGGTGAGCTCAGTGACCAAAAGCATGTATGGGCGCAACTGCCTGTCGAAGAGCGTATCGCATTGTTGCGGGCAACGAAGGATAGCTTGCTCGCGGTTGCAGATGATTGGGTGGAGACGGCAGCGCGTGGCAAGCAAATTCCTGTAGGCTCTCCCCTTGAAGGCGAGGAATGGCTGTCTGGTCCCTATGCCGTCATGTGCGGCCTGAACGCTTTGATTGACACGCTTTCCCAACTGGATGGCAAAGCTTATCTGGAGCGGGTCAAGACACGATCACTTGCGACAGGCCAGCTCGCGGTGCGCGTTCTGCCCGTCTCGTTCAAGGATGAGCTTGCGCTGCCGGATGTTAAGGCAGAAGCCTGGATGCGCCCGGGAGTGACGGCCGATAACCTCCCGCAACATGCAGCACGCGCCTACAATGTTCCACTGAGTGATCGCAATGGATGCATTGCGTTGGTTCTGGGCGCTGGGAACATCTCGGCGATTGCACCGCTTGATGTGCTTCACAAGCTCATTTTGGAACATCAGGTCGTCATTCTGAAGATGAACCCGATCAGTGCAGATCTGACCGACTGTCTCAAGTCCGCTCTGTCTCCTCTGGTCGATCGTGGATTTCTGCGCATTGTATGTGGAGATGCAGAAGCGGGAGCCTACCTATGCGACCATGCATTGGTCGATGAAATTCATGTCACGGGCTCGGCGGCGACACATGCCGCAATTGTCTGGGGCGTCGGACCGGAAGCCGAGCAGGCTCGGGCTGCCGGCCAACCCAGGATGGAGAAGCGCATCACATCGGAGTTGGGCGGGATCAGTCCGACCATCGTTGTTCCCGGCCCTTGGAGCGAGGCAGATATCAAATATCAGGCTGAGCACATCGCAAGCCAGAAGCTGCACAATTCAGGCCATAACTGTATCGCCTGTCAGGCGCTCATCCTGCCGAAGTCATGGGATAAGTCCTCTCAGCTGATGGATGCCGTTCGGGAAGTGGTCAGAGCTCATAGCCGGCCAGCCTATTATCCGGGCTCTCTCGATCGTATGGCGGCATTTGCAGCGAATGCGCAAGATGTTGTGCACGTCGAGCGTCCAAACGGTGCGCCGCCGCTGATGATTGGCAAGCTTGGCAACGGTGCATGGCAGATGAGCCAGGAGTGCTTCGCGCCTGCACTCGGGACCAAGGAGCTTGATGACCCCGACGCTGAGACCTATCTCCGTTCGGCCATTGCGTACGCGAACGACAAGCTGTCGGGAACGCTTGGAGCGAACATTCTCATTCATCCGCGCACGCTGGCTGACCTCGGACAACAGCGCTTCGAGGAGATGATTGCGGAACTGCGATATGGCACAATCGCTGTCAATACATGGTGCGGGCTAGCCTTCAATGCTCCAACTTGTCCGTGGGGGGCGTTTCCCGGCCACACGCTGGAAGACATTCAATCCGGCATAGGCACAGTTCATAACGCACTGATGCTGGAGAATATCGAACGTGTCGTGATCCAGGCGCCTTGGCGTCCGTTTCCGCGCAGCATTTTGTCTGGAGAGATGACGGCATTTCCGCGACCGCCGTACTTCATCACCCATAAAACACAACACAAGCTGGGCCCACTGCTCACGCGGTTTCAGCATTCACCCAGCCTGCTCAAGTTACCAAGAATTCTCATTGGTGCGGTGTTGGGCTAGCTCTGCTGGTTTGTGTTTGATCGGAATTCGGAGCAACAAGGACCTGCATTGGGCGCTGTCGTAGCTCGCTCTCAGCGCTAACATTGCTCAACTCGTTACCGAGAGTGCTCCGCGGTCTGCGAGGAACAGCAATCCTATGCTTAGTGCGGCGCCGCCTAGCACGATCATATAGCTCGGGCGAAGCGCCGCCCAACGTTGTGAGAGAGCGGCAACAACTCCTGTGACGATGATCGCCAGTAAGAGCCCGGCGAGGAAGCCGTAGGGCACACCGAGCGCTGTGCCAATGTCTGGGTCGAGTCGATTGATAATCACGGCCAATGCAGGCGGGACCCACAATGCGGCCAGGATCAGAACTGTAGTTGCGGTGCTTGCCAAGGCCGGTCCTTATGACATCGAATGCAATGTTTGACTGACGCTAATCGTATTCGTTTGGTCGGCAAGTTCAATACAGTTGATTGTGGAACCGGCACGGCCTGTCCGGCTGCTGCGCGACATGTGCCAGATAAGTCGCGCAGTGGTTCGATGTTGTTGGACTAGGCAGCGGCCCGCAGGAGTGTCTCGATATCAAGAGGCTGCGTCGTCATCGCCAACTTTCCGTCTTCAGCACGCGGCCACTCGACTTCGTTTCGATCGCGATAGAGTTCAATGCCGTTGCCATCCGGGTCGCTCAGATAGAGTGCTTCACTGACACCATGATCGCTCGCACCATCCAGTTGGATGCCTGCCTGCATAAGGCGCTTCAGGGCATCAGCAAGCGCGGCACGCGTTGGGTAGAGAATGGCCAGGTG
>JBCDBQ010000073.1:0-18261 GCA_039183375.1 Pseudomonadota bacterium | reverse complement strand
GGCCCGTAGCTCAATTGGTTAGAGCCGGCGGCTCATAACCGCCTGGTTGGGGGTTCAAGTCCCTCCGGGCCTACCACGCCTTTTGGTGGCTCGAGCTCAGTTCCTGTTTCTTGCTCAGTTCACCGTCCGCCACTCGTCGCATTTCGTGCCGATATGCTGATAATGTCTAACGCATCCGTAGCGCGTATGCGCCACCGATCATTTGGCCTGACACAGAAGGCATCGCTTGGCCTCAGAGACCAAGTTGCGCTTGTTACAAGGTTAGCAAGCTCACCAGCGCCTGCGATCACGTGATTGGCCTGATGAAAGTCGCTGACCTGACGGTCGGCAAATGCTCCCGCTGAGATGCTGATCTTCTCCAGGCTAAATCCGATAGCATCAGTGTCGGACAGTAATCGCGTTGTTTTGACCTCTCCATCGGTCGATACAACCTGCTTGATGATGGATTGCTGTTCGTCGATCTCTCGAACAAACATGCGGCGATCGGTTATCGGGACCGGACCGCTGGCCTCATAAGAGCCATCCTCGTCGAAGCGCTCATTACCCGTCAGAGGCGGATAGAAGATGCTGAGATGGCACTCATCCTCAGTGAAGCGCAGGCGGTGGCGATCGTTTGGACCCACGACGTAAAGAACACCGGGCCGTAGAGACCATGCGCGATCGTCTGCCAAGTCCGTCACTTCACCTCGGCCAGAGACGATGTAGTTGGCTTCCCAATGATGCTTTAGCCACACGGTGAGATCCGTGCCGGCCGCAACAGTGTTTTCGTTATAGGAAAATCCCATTTCCTCGTCCGCCGTTAAGTAGCGAGCCGAGCGAAATGATTTGTCGGCTGGAAACTCAATGCGGCTGCGCTTTTCAAGGCCTTCAGGCGTGATTACGAGCATGGTCGTGTGTTGTGTGGTTTGCTGCAGCTTCTCCAGCATGATCACGAAGTTGGCGTAGATGGAAGCGCTCTCTTGCATGTCGCGATGGTGCTGATCATTGGCAAACGGCCTGCGAGCACTGAGTGAGCCTGAGCTCGATTGCCAATGCGTATGTTGATATCCAACGTCTGCATTGATGCTCCTCGGTTTACATGTCGCGTGAAATTTTTCTTGATTTTTTCATGATCATGAGATTTTCTGAAAAGTATAGGCTTGGTTATTGGATCGACGATGGGAGTTGCTGCCCCACAACGGACTCGTCACGAAGACGAATGGGCTGGCGAGGGAACCGGCACCGTCGGCGCGGATATTCGCGCATTACGGAAAAGCCGCTCTATTACATTGACGGAGCTGGCGGAGCGTCTGGGCCGATCCGTAGGTTTCGTCAGTCAAATCGAGCGAGGACTGTCCGAGCCATCTATCAACGATTTACGCAACATCGCCGAAGTATTTGGCGTACCTCTCAGTTTCCTGTTCGGCGAGAATCGCGGTGATCCAATCGAAAACAGGTTCATCGTGCGCGCAGATGGACGTCGGCAACTTGGCAGTACTGAAGGCGGATTGATTGAAGAACTGCTGTCGCCGGATCTCAGTGGGTCGTTTGAGATTGTTCGCAGTGAATTTGCCCCAAAATCATCGCTCAAGAAGCCGGCCCAACGCGATACAGAAGAAGCGGGTTACGTCGTCGCCGGCACTCTCGATTTAGAAATTGACGGCGAGTGGCACGTCCTGGAGACGGGCGACTCTTTTCGCTTCGCCGGCGAGCCTTATCGGTGGCGTAACCGATCCAATGAGCCTGCAATTGTGATCTGGGTGATCGCTCCACCCACCTACTAATCGAACCTTGGAGAACGCCAGTGTCAGATTTTCCTTCAACCGCACGCGTCGTCATAATCGGTGGCGGGGCGGTCGGTGTATCCGGCCTCTACCATCTTGCCAAAGCAGGATGGACCGATTGCGTTCTACTGGAGAAGAATGAGCTGACCTCGGGCTCGACCTGGCATGCTGCCGGCAACTGTCCCAACTTTAGTGGTTCCTGGGCCGTGATGAACATGCAGCGGTATTCGCTGGAGATGTATCGCGGCTTGGCGGATGCTGTCGATTATCCCATGAACTATCACGTGACCGGTGCGCTCAGGCTGGCTCATACGAAAGAGCGCATGCAGGAGTTTGAGCGCGTCGCCGGTATGGGTCGATACCAGGGTCTGCAGATGGATATCTGCACACCAGCTGAACTGCAGCAACACTTCCCTTTCATGGAGACGCATGACTTAGCCGGCGGGCTATGGGACCCGCTGGATGGAGATATCGACCCGGCACAGTTGACCCAGGCCATGGCCAAGGGCGCGCGCGATCTTGGACAGAAGATCATTCGCTTCACACCGGCGACAGGCGTCTCTCGTGAAGGCAGCGAATGGATCGTCCACACTGACAAAGGTGACATTCGGTGTGAGTATGTTGTCAATGCTGCCGGATATTACGCGCAACGTATCGGCGAGTGGTTCAAACCCTATGGCGGGCGCACCGTGCCGATGGTGGTTATGAGCCACCAGTACTTCTTGACGGAAGAGATTCCGGAGATTGAAGCCTGGAGTAAGGAGCAAGGCAGAAAGCTGCCGATGGTCCGTGACGTCGACATCTCTTACTATCTGCGCCAGGATAAGAATGGCCTCAATCTCGGCCCCTATGAGCGCAATTGTAAAGCGCATTGGGTAACGCCAGATGACCCCATGCCGGACGACTTTTCGTTCCAGTTATATCCTGATGATCTCGACCGGCTGGAGTTCTATATCGAAGACGCCATTGGCCGTGTGCCGTTGCTTGGCACCGAGGGGGTTGGCCGTGTTATTAATGGACCGATCCCCTATGCGCCTGACGGTTTGCCGTTGATTGGTCCGATGCCCGGCGTACAGAATGCCTTTGAGGCACACTGTTTCACATTTGGTATTGTACAGGCTGGCGGCGCCGGAAAGGTTCTTGCCGAATGGATCACGGAAGGAATGACTGAGTGGGATATGTGGGCCGTCGATCCGCGCCGCTACACCGATTACACGGACCATGACTATTGCTATCAGAAAGCTATGGAGACTTATGGCCACGAGTACGCCATGCACTTCCCGCATCTCGAATGGCCGGCAGGACGTGACAAGAAGTTGTCCCCAATACACGACAAACTAAAGGCGCTCGGTGCACAGTTTGGTGCCGTGAACGGCTGGGAGCGTGCGAACTGGTTCGCAGCCGAGGGTGATGATACGTCATTGCAAGCGACTGAGACTTGGGAGCGAGACGGACCCTGGGAGCCGCGCGTTCGCGCCGAGTGTGAAGCCGTGCGCGATCATGTCGGGGTCCTCGATCTTTGCGGCTTCTCGCGCTTCAAGTTGAGTGGCGATGGTGCAGCCGCCTGGTTGCGTACTCAGATTACGGGTGCGTTGCCGCGCGTCGGGCGAATTGGTCTTGGATACTTCTCCGATGCCAAGGGCAGGGTTGTCACTGAGATGTCGGTTATGCGGACCGATGATGATGAGATCATTCTCATCACCGCTGCAGCTGCGCAATGGCATGACTTTGAGTTGCTTCGCAAATCACTCCCGGATGGTCTGAAGCTAGAAGACTTGACGAGAGACTACAGCACGCTCGTTGTCACTGGTCCGGAGTCGCGGACTTTGCTAGCTGACCTCACGGATGGTGATCTTTCCCTGCCGTGGTTGACGCATCAGGAAGCGCAGGTTGCAAACCATTCAGCGCGCTTGGTGCGTGTGTCATTCGCTGGCGAACTTGGCTGGGAGATCCACGCTGAGAACGGCAATGTTCCTGCGATTTATGAGGCGCTTATTTCTGGCGGCGCGAAACCGTACGGCATGTTCGCCATGAATGCGTTGCGACTGGAAAAAGGGTACCGGGCCTGGAAAGGCGATCTTTCGACCGACTACACAATGCTGGAAGGCGGTCTTGATCGTTTCGTTAAGTGGGACAAGCCGGACTTTGTCGGGAAAGAGGCCTTGCAGCTCGAGAAACAAAGAGGCTCGGCAAAGCGCTTTGTCACCTGCATTGTTGACGCTAATGGCTGCGATGCGCCCTACATGTCGACGATCTGGCAAGGTAGCGAAGTCGTCGGTGAGACAACATCGGGTGGTTATGGCTATCGCGTCGGTGTATCCATCGCGCTGGGTGTTGTTCGTTCCGACCTGTCTGAGCCCGGCACAGAACTTGAGGTCGAGATCTTTGGCCAGCGGTGCAAGGCTGTCGTCCAGGAAGACAAGCCACTCTGGGATCCTGAAAATGCGAGGTTGAGAGCATGAGCAAGCAACCACCATCACATGCACGAGCCGTCATAATCGGAGGCGGGATTGCCGGTTGCTCGGTTGCCTATCATCTGACCAAGCAGGGCTGGTCAGATGTGGTGTTGCTCGAAGCCAATAAGCTGACCGGGGGAACGACCTGGCACGCTGCAGGCCTGATCGCCCAGCTTCGCGCAACCAAAAATATGACTCGACTGGCGAAGTACAGCCAGGAACTCTACGGCGAATTGGAAGCTGAGACTGAATTAGCAACAGGATTTCGGCGCTGCGGTTCGATTACCGTCGCCCTCACCGAAGAGCGCAAAGAAGAAATCTATCGCCAAGCCTCGATGGCACGAGCGTTTGGCGTTGAGGTCGAGGAAATTTCCGCGGCCGAGGTCAAGCAACGCTATTCATATCTGAACGTCGATGATGTTGTCGGCGCTGTCTATTTGCCGAAGGATGGTCAGGGTGATCCTGGTAACATCGCTCTGGCGTTGGCCAAAGGTGCCCGCCTCAAAGGTGCTCAGATTATCGAAGGCGTTCGCGTCACGGATATTCAGAAAAGCGATGGACGTGTCACCGGTGTCTCCTGGTCGAGCGGTGAGGGGCAAGGCACCATCTCGGCCGATTTCGTCGTCAATTGCGGGGGTATGTGGGGCCACCACATCGGCAGGATGGCAGGCGTGGCGGTGCCGCTGCAGGCCTGCGAGCATTTCTACATTGTGTCAGAGCCGATCGAAGGGTTGCCGCAACTGCCGGTACTTCGGGTGCCGGACGAATGTGCATACTACAAAGAAGACGCCGGTAAGATCATGCTCGGGGCATTTGAACCCGTCTCAAAGCCTTGGGGTATGGACGGCATTCCCGACGACTTCTGTTTCGATCAACTGCCAGAAGACTTCGAGCACTTCGAGCCGATCCTTGAAATGGCGGTTAATCGTTTCCCGACTCTGGCTGAGACAGGAATCCATACTTTCTTCAATGGTCCCGAGAGCTTTACACCGGATGACGCTTACCATCTTGGTGAAGCACCGAACCTGAGGAACTTCTTCGTCTGCGCTGGCTTTAACTCGGTCGGCATTCAGTCATCCGGTGGTGCTGGAATGGCGCTGGCGCATTGGATGGAACACGGCCACCCGCCTTTTGATGTCTCAGATGTCGATATTCGACGAATGCAGCCATTCCAGGCCAATAAGACTTATCTGTTCGAGCGTTCGAAAGAGACGCTAGGACTGCTTTACGCAGATCATTTTCCTTACCGTCAGATGGCAACGGCGCGGGGCGTACGTCGCTCGCCTTTCCACGAATATCTGAAGCGTGAAGGTGCTGTCTTTGGCGAGGTTGCTGGTTGGGAACGCGCCAACTGGTTCGCCAACCCCGATCAGGAGCGTGAATACCAGTATACTTGGAAGCGTCAAAACTGGTTTGAGAACAGTCGCGCCGAGCATATGGCCATCAGAACGAATGTCGGCATGTACGACATGACATCGTTTGGCAAGATCCGTGTCGAGGGACCAGATGCCGAGTCGTTCCTCAACCATGTCTGCGGTAATAATCTGTCTGTAGCGCGAGGCAAGATTGTCTACACACAGTTCCTGAATGCCCGTGGCGGTGTTGAGGCGGATGTCACCGTTACACGCCTTTCTGAGACCGCTTACATCGTGGTGACACCGGCAGCGACCGTTCAACGTGAACTATACTGGATGAACCGGCACAAGGATGATCGCAACGTTGTAATCGTTGACGTGACCTCAAGTGAGGGCGTGCTGGCCATCATGGGGCCGAATGCGCGCAAGCTTCTGGAAAAAGTGTCTCCGCACGACTGGTCGACTGAGAACCATCCCTTCGGTACCGCACATGAGATTGAGCTTGGTATGGGGCTCGCGCGGGCGCATCGCGTGACCTATGTCGGGGAACTTGGCTGGGAGATTTATGTCCCCACTGACATGGCAGCCCATGCTTTTGAAACGATCTGGGAAGCTGGACAGTCGCTAGATCTGAAACTTTGCGGAATGCACATGATGGATTCTGCGCGGATCGAGAAAGCTTTCCGCCACTTTGGCCACGACATCACCGATGAGGATCATGTCCTAGAGGCCGGGCTCGGGTTCGCAGTTAAGACGGCCAAGCCGGAGTTCGTTGGACGCGATGCCGTCCTGCGCAAGAAAGAAGAGGGCCTGCAGTCGCGCCTTGTGCAGTTCCTATTGCAGGATCCCGAGCCGTTGTTGTTCCATAACGAGCCGGTTGTCCGGAACGGAGAGATCGTCTCGTACCTGACATCTGGCAACTATGGCCATCATCTTGGTGCCGCTGTCGGAATGGGGTATGTGCCCTGCCCGGGTGAAAGTATCGACGAGTTGCTTGCTTCGAGCTACGAGATCGAAATAGCGGGAAGCCGGGTTCAGGCGACGGCGTCTGTCAAACCGTTTTACGATCCGAAGTCGGAGCGCGTTCGGGTCTAAGGCGCATAAACTTCGTTCCTCGGTTGAATGGCGTTGGCAGTGCATCTGCCGACGCAGCCGACGTGCCGGCTATACGGTTTGTTAATCCGTCAAAATCTGATTGTTGGTTAATCCAGTTCTAACTGTCATCGTTTATCTTCCCATGGCGCGATGCGTTTCGTGGAAAGCTTGTGCATGCATTCTTGCGTGTCGGCGTCCTGCGCGTGCGGATAGGTATTGGATGACGTCGTCATGAGTTTAGTAAGTGTTAACAACCAGCAGGCGGTCTCGGATAAAGCCCATGTGACCGCAGCTGACTCAGCTTCGGCAGGTGCTCTGGCGGATTGCTATGGAGCTGATGCCAATTCGGCATCAAACCATCACGATCCGACCCTTGAGATCATCGATTCAATGGAGCAGGGCGTGCTTGTCTGGTCACCGGACGGTGATTGCGTCATGCACAATCAAAGGATCTTTGAGGTTCTAGAGCTGCGCTCCGACGACATCTATAAAGGCAGGCCACGGCAAGAGTTTCTAGGCTTGGCCGTTGAACGCGGCGAGATAACTGCGGATACAGCGGCACAAACTGAACGTCGGTTTAGAAGCTCAGCGCCATTTCAATTCGACCGCATTCTGCCATCAGGCAGAGTTGTCTCGACCAATGCGCGGCCAATGGCTTCTGGCGGGTTTGTCGTCACGTTTACCGATGTCACCGCGTCGCGGAAAAATGAATCTGAGTTGGCCAATGCCATTCGTAAGGCAGAGGACTCGGAAGCCCGGGCCATGAAGTCCTTGCGGTCTGAGCAAGCGCGGCAGCGCGAGATGCTGCTTCTGTCTGAACTCGATGAATGGTTGCAGTCTTGTCAGTCATTGGCCGAACTATTCCAGATCGTGACGAGTTTCATGAGCCGTCTTTTGCCAAACACAGCTGGTGAGCTCTACATCTACAGTAACTCGCGAGATGTCCTGGACGGGTCCTGCCATTGGAACTGCGCTGGTACAGTTGATCACATTCAGCCCGATGCGTGCTGGTCACTTCGCCGGGGACGACCATATGAATTCGGATCAGGAACGATCAGCATGAAATGCTCGCATCTTGATCATTTGTGTGGTGACGACAGTGAGCTCAGCTACTTGTGCCTTCCGATTGTGGCGCATGGTGACACTGTCGGCCTGCTTCACATTCGTTTCGATGTGCACCAGTCTCCGTGTTGTGACGACAATCAGTTTGATGATGCGCGCCGATTTGCAATGCAGTGTGCGGAGCACATTAGCCTAGCGATCGCCAACGTGAAGCTGCGCGATGAGTTGCGAGATCAGTCGACGCGCGATGCGCTGACTGGCCTGTTTAACCGCAGGTATTTCTTGGATGTGATGCGTAGCGAAATCGCGCGCGCTCAACGCAATGAGAACGAGTTCGGCTTGATCTCATTCGATGCCGACAACTTCAAAGTGTTCAATGACAATCATGGCCATGATGCCGGTGATGTTGTGCTGAGAGAGGTCGCGGATTGCATGCGCTCGCTCTTCTCGGAGAATGAAGTCTTGTCCAGGTTTGGCGGCGAAGAATTTAGTATTCTTCTACCGGGGGCAACGGCGACGGAAGCCTTTGAAGCTGCTGACCGGCTCCGTGCAGCCGTTGGTGCGTTGAACATCAACTACGGCGGGAAGCGGCTCCCGACGATTACAATTTCGGGCGGAGTTGCATCCTACCCGGCCGACGGCAAGTTTGTTCAGGACATGCTCAACGTAGCCGACAAGGCGCTCTACAGGGCCAAGGCTGAGGGCCGCGATAAGATGTGCCGGTCAAGTGACTTAGCGCTGGCTACTTCTGACAAAGCGAACTAACGCGTTTGCGGAAGCCTCGCGGCTTGACGGATCAGCCTTGCTCACAACAAACCCTGATCCGTATTGGTACGCCCTGTTGGTCGGCGCATGACGGGCCTATCCCCAACCGAGTGCCTTCAAAGCCAGCCCTGAATGCCAGATCTTTGTCATGTGACGAATCTTGTCGCCGTCAAATTCCATGACGTAGACGTAATCGGTTTCAACACTTTTGCCTGTTGCAGGGACTGGACCGCCTTCGTCGGTATGGGTTGCCTTGAAGACACCAAAGGCACTGACGCTTTGGCGTTCTTCATCGGTTGCGAAAGCCTTCAGCTCGTAAGACGCATTCGGCAACGGGCCGAAGATGCCCTTCATCCAATCCGCATATCCTTCGAGTGTATTGACGTCCGCGAGCGGCTCGGCTTGGCAAGAGAACGATGCATTGTCGTGGCAAAACGCTTTGCAGGCGTCCCAGCCTTTGCCGGTTTCGCAAGCCTCGAAGAACTGGTGGGCGGTGTCGGTAATACTCATCGCAATCTCCACAATACTAACAAAAGCCAATTGAACAGTACGGCGCTCGGTGGCCAGATCGCAATCGAATAAAAAATTTTCGGGCTTGTGAAGCAGTTCACGACTGCATGGGCTGTGACGACCTAGGTTGATGGCAACAGCACATCAAAACCAAGGAAACGATCCCATGCCAACGAACATTGAAAATCTTCTGCAGTTTATTGACCAAGACGATGACTACTTGGATGGTCTGGATCTGGTTGCTGCGGGCGCTCCGCTTGCAGAATATGACGAGGACGCAGTTCTTGACGATCAGGTTCTTGCTGACCTCGATGAGCTTTGATTTGCCTTAACAGAGAGGTACCAGCGCTGCCGTGCGGGGCGGCTGTGGTACCTCAATGACGTGCCAAGATTGCAGACCTGAAGGAACCTGTGATTATCTTTTTGCAGGTATGATGACATTGGAGCCTGCTGTCTGGACCATTTTGCCGGACTTGAGAGTAATTGGGTAAGACACCGACCATCTCAAGTTCGATGCAGCTTGATGGTCCGCTTTATGATCGGGAGACATCGCGGCGCTGAAGATGACCAAACGTGTGAACGTTTTTCTCTGTTCTCAGACCATTCAGGTCATCTGTCGTAGCCCGGAGTGATCTGGTTTCAGCCAGATCGACAATCCCCGTCGGGCTGACACTTGGGTCACAGTTCCAGCAAAAGCGTTGAAAGACTTGTGGCGTTTTTCTCACCAAGCCCTATGAGTTCCAGAATCGACTGGCAATAAAACATCAGTCTGTCGAATTGCGGCAGTTAAGATTCGAGTGTTTTGCATGCGCCTCTGGCTGCTTATCCCTGGCAGTGTGCTACTGATTGTCGGCATCTTGATGATGTTCTCCATCGCGTTCAGTTTTGTGGTGGGAATATTTCAGGAAGGCGGATTGTCAGCCATTACTGTTTGGCACGTCGCGTTACCGATCGTGCCAGTCGCAATTGGATTGGTTATGGTCTGGTTCGCACCAAAGAACGAAAAGTCCTGAGCCCAAATGAGACTTCTAGTAATCAGCGATGGCCGACCGGGACATGCAAACCTGTCGGAGGGGATTGCCGCAGCAATTGCGCGCAACCAAACGACATCGGTCCACCGGATGGATGTCTCGCGTGGCCGATGGCCGGGGCCTGTCGCGGCTATCTCAACACGTTCGGTGCTATCAGACAGACGCGTACTGTCGATGATCTACGGCATTGACCCCGACACTTTGCCAGCAGCAGACATCGTCATTTCAGCTGGGTCAGAGACACTGGCGGCAAACATTTGCACGGCCCGTGTCCTTGGTGCACAGAACGTTTTTTACGGTTCGCTGAGGCAATACCGTGCCAGCGACTTCACTCTTGTTCTGACGTCGTATCGTCAGTCAGTCAAAGCATCCAATATCGTGCAAGCAATCAAGCCTTCGGCTCTCGATCCGGATACGATTCGATCGGTACCTGCCGGAAAAAAACCAGAGCACGTCGGTCTTCTCATTGGCGGCCCAACCAGTGGCGTTGCCTACTCATTGAGAGATTGGCAGCAGCTAAGCAATCTCGTCATTGCCACCAGCCAAGAGCTTGGGCTTGGCTGGATTGTCAGTAATTCTCGGCGGACGCCGCACGAGGCAACCACCATGTTTCGCGAGTTGGCGGGCAATGGTGGACCTGTTGATCAATTCATAGATGTGGATGAGCCGGAGGGGATTGCGCTGTCCGAACTTTTCGGGCGGGTCGACGGTGTTGTTTGCACGGCAGATTCAAGCAGCATGATTTCGGAAAGCATATGGGCAAGGCGGCCGACGTTGGCCTTGGAGCCGAACACATTCAGGCTGACGCGCAAGGAGATGCAATACCGCTCCTGGTTGACCCAAAATGGTTGGTTTGCGTCCTTCAAAGCTGCGGCTCTGCAGGCAGAGATGCTGCTTCAGCATATGGCCCAGGCCAAACCCTTGGATCATAATCCACTCGATAACTATGCAACGCTGCTCGCTCAACACCTCGATCTTGGCTAATGCGTCGTCGCGCCGGAGGTGAGAGTACCCAAAAGAAAACCGGGCGCTCCAGGGGGGAGCGACCGGCCATAATGATTGTATCAACGTAAGCAAGTGACCGCCGATACTAGCGACCCTTAAGGGCACATTCCTTCGACGTATTCCCAGTTCACCAGGTTGTCGAAGAAGGCCTCGAGATATTTTGGACGTAGGTTGCGATAGTCGATGTAGTAGCTGTGCTCCCACACGTCGCAGCCGAGGATTGGTTGTGAACCTGTCATCAGCGGGTTTTCACCGTTTGGTGTTTTGGTGACTTCCAGCTTTCCGTCCTTAACAGCGAGCCAGGCCCAGCCAGAGCCAAACTGAGTGACGCCTGCCTGGATGAAGTCCTCGCGGACTTTGTCATAACCGCCATAGGCATTGACGAGCGCTTCCACCTTGCCGGGTAGGCTCTTGCCGCCGCCGTTCGGTTTCATCCACTGCCAGAAATGAACGTGATTGTAGTGCTGGCCGGCCTGGTTGATCAGGGCCTGGTTGCCATCGGCATAAGCCTTCTTGACGATTTTTGTCAGGCTGAGGTTTTCGAAATCTGTGCCTGTGATCAAGCCATTGCCTGTCGTGACATAGGCATTGTGGTGCTTGTCGTGATGGAACTCCAACGTTTCTTTCGACATGTACGGTGCGAGCGCATCATAGGCGTAGGGAAGATCTGGCAGCGAAAAAGCCACGGGCGTGCCTCCTTAAGTCAGCTATAGGGACCGATTGAAAGATCGAGGCAAACCTAATGGCGTCGCCCCGGGAATTCAATCCCGAGTGTGCTCGTGGCTGGAGGAATGTCTTAGGATGGGGGTGAGGGCACAGCGACCCTGAAACACTGTGCCCTCTAGGATCACGCCGGGGAAGATGGATCTTCAGGGTGTTTTGACTGTGCTGCTTTGCCGTTGAACGCTTGCTGAAGTGACTGTTCACCTGCCGTTCATTGCAGAGAAGACGACAACATCTGCAAGCTATCAGCAGCCAATCAGGCCTTAAGATGCCCTAAGCGTGTCGTCTCGATGTGGGGCACGTGCTAACCGGATTTTAATGGGTTTCGGCAACACTTCCGGCAAGTTTTGTTGTGGAGTTTGTCCGATGCGTCATGTGCGTGATCGCCGCTGGTCCGTTGTGTCAGCGGCCGTTGTTTCGATGATGTTGTCTGCGTGCGCGCAAACACAGAATGCTTATCAGCCTCAGTCTTATGCTGGTGCCTACTCTGAGCCTGGGCAGGTGGCTGTCGCTGCTCCCCCAAGAATGTATCTTGAAGACGACGGAATGCCGGTTCAGCATCCGCCGCGACTGCGCCGTGGCGCCGCGCCGGATGACCCATCAGAGCCGTTTAGCCCGAATTATGGTCCCCCGCCTCGCAACGCCCCAGTCAAGCAGCGCGCAAAAGAGGCTCATGCAACCTACATTCGCAAAAAGCCGATCGATGCAGATCTGATTATCGCGCAGGCCATTACCGCACACGAACTGCGATCGCAGTAACAGTCTGATTTGTATGGCCTAATTCAGCTTGATCGATCTGTGCGGCAATCGCACCAAAACAATAACTAATTTCGTGTACTAAGGGAGCTTGAACCGCGTAGTCGATTAGTTTGGTTCGGTTGTGAGCGAGATGAACGGACAGCCTCTCGAACAAGGGATTAGAGAAGACCGCCAGATGACTGGTGCGTCGCTGCCGACTTGGCCCAGCGTACTTCTCGGTCTTGGCTATGTCTTCTTGCTGGGCATCGCCTACGCATTTGGTCTGTTCGAAATGATTGGGCCCGGGCTTCTTCAGTCCGTGGATAAGGTGGGCTTGTTTGGTCACCTCGCGTTTTATGGCGGCCTTTATGCGGTTGTTGCACTGCTACTGACAGCCACGATGCTGCTGATCATGGTGATCGGCTTTCTTGTTCTCAGACTGTTTGGGATCGGTTTTCAAGTTCCAACACTATTCACCCTGCAGATGTTTCTACTGCTCTGGGGTATTGTGGTTGTGATCGACGTAGTCGATTTCATTTTGGTGCTGCCGATCTTTCTCTGCTTGCTCATCATCTGGGGATTGGTGCGCGCGTCCGGCGGAGCCGAACTGGGCAGGCTGACAATTATCGGGATACTTCCAATACTGGCGTTCGGGCTTGGCCTTCTCAATGGCGTTCGGATCGCTGACGCACCATCCTCTATCCAGGTGAGTCTCAGGGGGAACCCATCCCCAATGCCCGGGCAGATCGTGATGTCGACATCCCAAGGTATCGTGTTCTTCAACCGAAGTCGGGGCGAGGCGATCTACCTGCCCTACGGGAGCGTCGAAATTGCCAGTGCTACAGAAGGTCAGCTTGGTCGCATGAATGATAATCGCGCCTGGGCCAAGTCTCTGATAGTCAGGCTCGAAACGACGCTGAAGGAGTTCGGTTGGAACCGCGTGAAGACAGCCTTTGACGAATTGAGAAGTGTGATTATCCGTCAATTCCAGCCGAAAGAAATTGCGCCGCAGGAGCAAGTCCCGCGGCGCATTGGTTGAATTACACTTTCAGATCCGCGTGGCTTAAAAGAACGCCTGCAGACCAGTTTGTGCCCGACCCAATATCAGAGCATGGACGTCATGTGTGCCTTCGTAGGTATTGACAGTCTCCAGGTTGGTCAGGTGCCGCATCACGTGATACTCGGCCTGAATCCCATTGCCCCCGTGCATGTCACGCGCCATGCGCGCAATGTCGAGAGACTTGCCGCAGTTGTTGCGTTTGACAATAGAGATCATTTCGGGGGCTTCGCGATGCTCGTCCATGAGGCGGCCAACCCTGAGTGAGGCCTGTAAGCCAAGGCTGATTTCGGTCTGCATATCTGCCAGCTTTTTCTGAACGAGCTGGGTTTGGGCGAGAGGTCGGCCGAACTGCTTGCGATCGAGTGTGTACTGGCGTGCACGATGCCAGCAGTCCTCTGCTGCGCCCATTGCACCCCACGATATTCCGAAACGCGCGCGATTGAGGCAGCCGAACGGGCCTTTGAGGCCGGAAACGTTGGGCAGCAAGTTTTCTTCAGGAACAACCACGCCATCCATCACGATCTCGCCAGTGATTGATGCGCGCAAACTTAGCTTGCCGTCAATTTTCGGTGCCGTCAGACCGGCCATACCTTTCTCAAGAATGAAGCCGCGGATCTGGTTGTCATGCTCTGCTGACTTGGCCCAGACGACGAACACGTCTGCAATCGGTGAGTTTGAGATCCACATCTTCGCGCCGGTGAGGCGATAGCCATCGGCCACCTTTTCGGCACGGGTCTTCATGCTGCCAGGGTCGGAACCAGCGTCTGGTTCGGTGAGGCCGAAACATCCGACCCATTCACCAGTGGCCAGTTTCGGCAAATACTTCTGGCGCTGTTCCTCCGAGCCGTAGGTGTAAATCGGGTACATAACCAAGGAAGACTGCACCGAATTCATGGAGCGATAGCCGGAATCTACGCGCTCGACTTCGCGTGCGATAAGGCCGTAGGAGACATATCCAGCCCCCGCGCAACCGTATTCTTCCGGAACAGTAACTCCCAGAAGACCAAGTTCACCCATCTCGTTGAAGATTTCGCGGTCCGTCTGCTCGTTGAGGTAGGCGTTATTAACACGGGGGAGAAGTTTCGACTGGCAGTAATCGTGAGCTGTGTCGCGGATCATGCGCTCTTCTTCGGTGAGCTGATCCTCTATTAGAAATGGGTCGTCCCACTGAAAGCCGAACTTCGAAGAATGTTTTTGTGGTGCGGTATCTTGCATGGTGCTCGGCTCCCGGATCCGATCGGTTTGACAACATTGCTGGCGGTTACTTTAACAACTTCAGGATTTCTTTAAACTCAGGCGCGTCGCCGCGTTCCAGCCATTCGAAGGCGACCATTTCCTGGCTCACAATTTCTGCCCCGGCTTCAGACATTCGGTCGACCGCAAGGGCGCGGTTTGAACTTGTTCGTGAGCCGACGGCGTCTGCGACGAGCAGAACCTGATCACCGCCCTTACGGAGTTCTAAAACGGTTTGCATGACGCAGACATGGGCTTCCATGCCACAGACGACCACCGTATTGCGCCCAGTTTGCTGGAGATCCGTCATGCGGGCTGCAAAAGCAGGTTCGCGGACGGCTGAGAATGTCGTCTTCTCTATGACGCTACAGGATTGAGCTGCTCCAGCTCTAAGATCAGGCAAAAGGTGGCCTATACGCTGCGGCATATGCTCAGTGAAAGTTATCGGGACACCCAGGATCGTGGCGTAGCGAACAAGGCGAGCGACGTTCGTAACAATCTGCTCGACGTCGGCGATGGCAGGCACCAAGCGTTGCTGGACATCAATGACCAGCAAGTGAGATTGGGTGCGTTTGGCGAGCATAATGCCGTCCTCACGATGGCTGCTGTAGCCCTTATGATTCGTTTTGGGCTGCAGTCCCGATGAGGTTATCATCCCGGTTCCGATCTTGATAGGTCAACGGAGCATGCCCTATGCCACTCAGCCCCTATGCCATTCAGCGCCGGATGCATTCCTGAACGGAAACTCTGATATGCGACATTATGAATTGACGCATGCTGTTTTTCGCTTCTTCATAACGCTTGGGAGCAAATGAAGGGCATTGCTTGCCGAGTATCGGCGCCTAGGACCCCCACGGAGGTGACCATGACGTCTCGATGGAATTGCCTGATTGTCTTATCCGCAATCATGGTTGGCTTTTTCAGTTTTGTTGTGCGGCCGGTGCAGGCTGCACCGCTAGCAAATGTAGCCGACGCGAAGATTGCACCGAAAATCACTCATAAGGTCCATCATAGAAGGAGATGGCGACGACGTTGGCGCAGGCGCCATTACCGGCGCTACTACAGGCCACGGTTTGGCGTGTATATCGGCCCGCGCTATCGACGTTATCGGTATCGGCGTTATCGGTATAGACGGTACCGCTACCCGCGCTACCGCCGCTATTACGGTCGCTACTATTACCCACGCTATCGCCGTCGTTACTGGCGCTACCGTTATCATCGTCCGTCAATTCGGATCTATTTCTAAAGCAATTCGGCGGAGGTGATGATCTTGCCGATGCTGAACATCACCTTCGGCTGAGATGGCGGTCTGTGAGTTGGTCGTGATTGTTGCCTTTTCCGAGGTTGCAGGAAGCGATAAGGCTCTTGCGAAGATTGATGAGATCTTCTTCGAGTCGAGTTCCGTGCAGTCGTTTGAAAGCGATGATGCGCGTGAGGCGTTTCGTTGGTTGTGGATGGGGCGCTATCTGGTCGAAGAGCCCGAGCATGCCTTTGTTGCCTTAGTGGATGGTGATCCGGATCAGCTCTGCGGTTATCTGGTTGGCAGCCTTGCTGATCCGGCACCTCGTAAGGAATTTCAATCACTCAGTTACTTTGAGTCGTTTGCGCATATCACGCCACAGTTTCCCGCCCATCTGCACATTAATGTTGCACGAGACTTCCGTAGCCTGGGCGTTGGCGAACAGCTTATTCGAGCCTTTCTATGCCACGCGCGAGCCAGCGGCTGCCCTGGGGTCCATGTTGTGACTGGTGCCGGCATGCGAAATGTCGGTTTCTACGAACGGCTTCATTTTACTGAACGGGCGCGCGTTGCGAAGGGCGGTGGAGCCGCGGTATTGCTCGGTCATCAACTTGATTAATCAGCCGAAATGAATGCGGCCGTTTGCAATTGGTCGCGTGACTGTTACGCTGAGATGCCCTGCCCAGGGTTTGTCCGTAGTCCAGCCCAACTCAGCAATTGATAGTCTATGATTGAGACGACCAACCTCGGTGTATTGTTTGATCCCGATAACGGGGCAGACCGCGACGCGCTGATTGATTGCCGGAACTGGGACGATCCTAAGGTCTATAGTCATCGCGATATTGAAGTTGAAGCGAACGCTTGCGCTCGTGGTCTGTTGGCCCGTGGTCTCGGTGTTGGTGACGCAGTGGCCATTTTCTCGCCGAACCGAGCGGAATTTCTGATTTCCTATCTGGGCGTGCTGCGTGCTGGGCTGATTGCCGTCCCGTTCAGCTACAAGTTTCCGCCCGAAATTGTCTCGTTCATCCTGGAAGACGCCAACATCCGATTGGTCTTGTGCGATGACGAGCGCGGACAGAGCTTGAGAACGGAGATCCAGACCGTCTCATATGATGATGACGGACCAGATGGTTTCGCGGCCATGCTTGATCCCGGGCCGTTCGAAACGTTTCGACCATCCGATGATGATGTTGCCATGGTGCTCTACACGTCGGGCTCAACCGGAAGGCCAAAAGGCGTTCCACTAACGCACAAAGGTCACCTTTGGGCGTTGCGGAAACGGATGATGGGGACTGGCCTCGATCAACACCGCATACTCGTCGCAGCACCGCTCTATCACATGAACGCGCTATGTGTTTCGCTGTTCGCGCTTGCGGCGTCTGCCTCGATCGTGATGCTGCCTGAGTTTAATGCGGAGCGATACCTCCAGGCTATCGAGCGCTACAAGTGCACCTGGTTGACATCCGTGCCAACAATGATCGCCATGTGTTTTGCTCGGCCGGACGTACTTGAACAGACAGATGTGAGCTCTGTACGCATTGTCAGGATGGGTTCGGCGCCGATTTCACCGAAGCTTTGGTCCCAGGTGAAGGAAACCTTCGATGGGGCGAGCCTGATGAATGGTTACGGTACGACCGAGGCCGGTCCGATTGTCTTTGGTCCAAGTCCAGGCAAGACGGTTCCAGATCTCTCTGTGGGTTTCCCCAATCCTGAAGTTGACCTCAAACTGGTCGATGAGGCTGGCAACGAAGCGGAACAAGGCGTCCTTTGGCATCGAACGCCAGCAACGATGAGCGGGTATCTCAACTTGGAGGAGAAAACCAGGGAGGTACTCACTGAGGAGGGTTGGTATATCTCCGGCGACGTATTTCGTCGTGATGAGAATGGTGCCTTCTTCTTTGTTGGCCGCTCTGACGATATGTTCGTTTGTGGTGGCGAAAACATCTACCCTGGTGAAGTTGAAGGGATGCTGGTTAATCATCCTGAGATCATGCAAGCCTGCGTCGTGCCTGTGCCGGATGATATTAAAGGTGAGAAACCAATTGCCTTTGTTGTGAGGACGGCTGGTAGTGAATTGAGCGCAGATGATGTCAAGCAGTTTGCCTTACGCAGCGCACCGGCATTCCAGCACCCGCGGCTAGTTACGTTTCTGGATGAACTGCCGTTGGCGGGGCCAGGTAAGATCGATCGCAAAGGTTTGACGACGCAAGGTCAGAAGCTTTGGG